>NZ_JAWHOP010000013.1:21114-161315 GCF_032586995.1 Pseudomonas syringae group sp. J248-6
TCTGCGCCGCGCCGCATACTCAAAAGCGGACGCAGAGCGTCCAGAACTGCATACCCACGCGGAGCATGGGCACGATAAATCAAAGCGTCGCCCGAGCCGCTCCCACAGCAGTCAATTTCCGCCGACGGCGAAGTTGGGCAGGCTCTGCACCGGCCTGGCGAACTCGTAGGGGATCGATACCAGTTCATGGCCCGAGTTGCGTTGCACGACAAAGTGCAGATGCGGGCCGGTGCTGTTGCCGGTATTACCCGACCGCGCCAGCGCGGTTCCGACGCTGACCCGCTGACCTTCCCTGACACTCACCGAACCGCGCATCAGGTGCAGGTAGACGCCCATCGTGCCGTCTTCGTGCAGAATACGTACGAAGTTGCCTGACGCATTCGACCCCCTGCCTGACTGGCTGTTTTCAATCTTTATCACCGTCCCGCCGCGTGCGGCGATGATCGGTGTGCCTTCGGGCATGGCAATGTCCATCGCATAGCGGCCCTTGGCGCCGTAATGACTGTATTTGCCATTCGGCCCCTGAGTCAGGCGAAACGGACCGCCAATCCACGGCAATGGGTATTTATAGGCCTGCACCGAACCTTTGGGATCGCCCAGGGTTGAAGTCAGCACCGAGGCGTAGTTCATCGGCTTGCTCCCCACTTTGGGGCTCAGCACCACCACACGTTCGTTACTGCGCGCAGGGATCGTGCGGCGTAGCGTTGCTGACGAGCCAGAGACGCCCAGCACGTTGGTCACACTGGAAAGCTTGAGTTCGACCTCGACCGGGGCGTACAGATCGTTGCGCACGTACAGGCTGTGCACGCCCTTTTCACGCCTGACGCTCAAATGCACCTGGCCGTCGATACGCTCGACCATCCGGTCCCGAAACACCATGACCGATGCGCCAGGCGTTGGCCGGTCCGAGAACGACACCACGCCATCGGCATCGGTGAATTTATAGATCGTGACTGCCCCGGCCGACTGCACAGTCAACGTCAGGGTAAACAGGATAAGCAGGCGTGCAAGCATCAGAGACGTTCGGGTTCAAGGGCACTGGGTGCCAAGCCTAGCAGCCTTGCAGACAGAAGAGGACTCGTCGGTATCAATCGGACATGAATAACGCGCCAGAAAAACCACAGACACAGCATGATCAGCGGGGGGATTGCAGCGGGGTGAAGTTATTGGGTAGCTGTCAGGCGCATGCCAACGCGAACGTCGGCATGCCAGTCAGCAGGAAGGCGTGTATCAGGCGCCGGGGACAAAGTGCTTCTGAGCCGTGCCGCGTGCGATCAGGCGCGACAGGTAGTCGAGCTTCTGCGCATCCTGATCGACAAAGCGGAAAGTCACTTGCAGCCATTCACTGTCAGGCTTCTGCTCAAACGCGGCGACGGAGTGCAGGTAGCCATTCAGGCGTGCGACCTCGTTGCTCTCGCCTTGCTCAAGGTCCAGTACCGCGCTGTCGAGCACCTGCGGCAGGTTTTCGCTGACGCGTATGACCAGTGTGGCGTCTTTCAGCGTCAAAGCCTTGATCACGCACGGCTGAATGCCGTTGGGCAGGCGCAACTGGCCCTGTCCACGACCGGCAGGCTCCGCCGATTTGGCTGCAACCGGCGGTGCTTTGGCGATACCGGCAGGCGCTGCTGCCTGTGCTGGTGCTGCGCGAACCACTTCGGCCTTGCCGCCGGTCAATGCACTGAGCGAGTCATTGAGCGGCGAGTTCATGCGTGCCGGGGCTGTGGACATAACGGCATCAAGCTTGCCGACCTTCGCCAGCGCCTTCTTGACCTTGGTCAGCAACTGCTCGTTGGTGAACGGTTTGCCGACAAAATCGGTCACGCCAGCCTGAATAGCCTGCACAACGTTTTCCTTGTCACCACGGCTGGTCACCATGATGAACGGCACGGTTCTCAGGTAATTGTCCTGCTCGCGGCACCATGCCAACAGCTCCAGGCCGGACATCTCGGGCATTTCCCAGTCGCACAGAATCAGATCGAACGGCTCTTTGCCCAGCAAAGCCTGAGCCTTGCGACCGTTGACTGCGTCCTCGGTATGAATCCCGGGAAAATAATTGCGCAGCCCTTTCTTGACCAAGTCGCGAATGAAAGTCGCGTCATCCACCACCAATACACTGACCTTACTCATCGACGCTCCTGCGGGCGTGTTCACCTGGAGGCGAACTGCGGTATGCCAACACGCCCTTTGTTTCGGCAAGCATAGCGTTGACCGGTGGCCAACTGCCATATTGATTGACTGCGCCGCGACATTTAATCCGCAGGCGACGGGAATACTCATCTGCACAACGAAAAACGCCCAGCGCATGCTGGGCGTTTTTCTCGCAGGCAATCTTACTTATCGTCAGCGTCGCCCGGAACATTAGCGGTTTCGCTCGATATACCCTGCACTTCTTCCTTCATGCGCTTGAGACCCATGTGCCGCACGTCGGTGCCACGCACCAGATAAATCACCAGCTCGGAAATGTTGCGTGCATGGTCGCCGATACGCTCCAGAGAGCGCAGCACCCAGATGACGTCCAGCACGCGGGAGATCGAGCGTGGATCTTCCATCATGTAGGTCGCCAGCTCGCGCAGGGCGGTTTTGTACTCACGGTCGATGGTCTTGTCGTACTGCGCGACCGACAGGGCCAGCTCGGCGTCGAAGCGCGCGAATGAGTCCAGGGCATCGCGCACCATGTTGCGCACCTGATCACCGATATGACGAACCTCGACGTAACCACGCGGTGCCTCGCCCTCTTCGCAGAGTTTGATGGCACGGCGGGCGATCTTGGTGGCTTCATCACCGATGCGCTCCAGGTCGATCACCGACTTGGAAATGCTGATGATCAGGCGCAGATCGGACGCCGCAGGCTGGCGACGAGCCAGAATGCGCAGGCATTCTTCGTCGATGCTGCGCTCCATCTGATTGATCCGGTCGTCGACCTCGCGAACGCGCTGGGCAAGACCGGAGTCGGCCTCGATCAGTGCCGTGACAGAATCGTTCACCTGCTTCTCGACCAGGCCACCCATTTCGAGCAAATGGCTGCGAACGTCTTCGAGTTCAGCGTTGAACTGTTGGGAAATGTGATGCGTATGGCTGTCTTTGTGGATCATGCTGGGTGTCCTTGGAACGTCCGGTTAATAGCGAAAACGCAGCGGTGGTTCAGGTCTGACGAAGCACGTCCTAGCCGTAACGACCGGTGATGTAGTCTTCTGTCTGTTTTTTTGCCGGGTTGGTGAACAAGGTGTCTGTATCACCGAACTCGACGAGTTTGCCCATGTACATAAACGCGGTGTAATCCGACACCCGAGCCGCCTGCTGCATGTTGTGCGTAACGATCACAATGGTGTATTTCGATTTCAGTTCGTAGATCAGTTCTTCGACTTTAAGGGTCGAAATCGGGTCAAGTGCCGAACAGGGTTCGTCGAGCAGCAGGACTTCCGGCTCCACGGCGATCGTTCGGGCAATAACCAGACGCTGTTGCTGCCCTCCGGACAACCCCAACGCCGACTCATGCAGTCGATCCTTGACCTCATCCCAGAGCGCAGAGGCTTTCAGCGCCCACTCGACAGCTTCATCGAGTACGCGCTTCTTGTTGATACCCTGAATGCGCAGGCCGTAGACCACGTTTTCATAAATCGTCTTGGGGAACGGGTTCGGCTTCTGGAACACCATGCCGACGCGCCGACGCAATTCAGCCACTTCCTCGCCCTTGGTGTAGATGTTGTGACCGTACAGGTTGATCGCGCCCTCGACCCGGCAACCGTCGACCAGATCGTTCATGCGATTGAAACTGCGCAACAGGGTCGACTTGCCACAACCGGACGGACCGATGAACGAGGTCACCTTCTGCTTGGGGATATTCAGGGCAATATCAAACAGCGCCTGCTTGTCGCCATAGAACAGATTCAGACCTGGCACTTCGATAGCCACGGTCTCGTCGGCCAGATCCAGGCTTTGCTTGTGACGCCTCAGGGCCGACATGTTCATGCCATTGGTCGGGCTTTCATGCTGCATGGATTGCTCCTGTGCGAACGATTCGCTTCATTGAACTGCCGCGTTTGCCAAAGGGCGAATTCGGGATCAATTGTCGAGCGCCTTATATTTTTCCCGCAAATGGTTACGGATACTCACCGCCGAGAGATTGAGCAAGGCGATGACCAGCACCAGCAACAGCGCGGTGGCGTAGACCAGCGGGCGTGCCGCTTCGACGTTGGGGCTCTGGAAGCCAACGTCGTAAATGTGGAAACCCAGGTGCATGATCTTCTGATCGAGATGCAGATAAGGATAGTTGCCATCCAGCGGCAGCGACGGGGCCAGTTTGACCACGCCCACCAGCATCAAGGGCGCAACTTCCCCGGCAGCACGCGCCACCGCCAGAATCAGGCCGGTCATCATTGCCGGGCTGGCCATTGGCAATACAATCTTCCACAACGTCTCGGCCTTGGTCGCGCCCAGCGCCAGCGAGCCTTCACGCAGGGTCAGCGGAATACGCGCCAACCCTTCTTCTGTGGCCACGATCACCACCGGCACGGCCAGCAGCGCCAGGGTCAGCGAGGCCCATAACAGGCCTGGCGTACCGAACGTCGGGGCTGGCAGCGCTTCAGGAAAGAACAGCCGGTCTACCGAGCCACCGAGCACATAAACGAAAAACCCGAGGCCGAACACGCCGTAGACAATCGCCGGTACACCGGCCAGGTTGTTCACGGCAATGCGGATCAGCCGGGTAACCGGCCCCTGACGCGCGTACTCGCGCAGGTAAACTGCGGCCAGCACACCGAACGGCGTCACGATCACCGCCATGATCAGGGTCATCATCACCGTGCCGAAGATAGCCGGGAAAATCCCCCCTTCGGTGTTGGCTTCGCGAGGGTCGTCACTGAGAAATTCCCACAGTTTCTGGAAGTAGAAACCCAGCTTGGTAACGGTGCCCATCGCGTTGGGCTGGTAAGCACGCACCACTTTGCCCAGGCTGAGTTCGATTTCTTTGCCATTGCCATCGCGTGCCGTCAGGCTGTCGCGATCAAAAGCCTCATGCAGACCGTCCAGACGCCCCTCGATGACCTTGTAACGCGCGTCCAGCTCGGCACGTTCTGCAGCCATGTCAGCTTGCGCAGCGGCATCGAGCCGGCCATTGAGTTCCAGCTTGCGGGCCTGCAGACGCAGGCGCTCAATACCGTGATTGATGGCCCCGATGTCTTTCTTTTCCAGAATGTAGAGTTCGTCAGCCAGCTTCTCGACGCGCTTGATGCGCTCTTGCAGGATCGGCCAGGCAGCTTCGCCTTGCGCCACGATCCGGCCGCCCTCTTTGACGTTGACCAGATAGCCATAGAAATTGCCCCACTCCCGGCGCTCCAGCGTCATCAGTTCGGCAGGACGGCTCTGGTCGGTCAGCCAGTCGCCCACAACCCAGGTGAAATCGCTCGGGTTGAGGTCACGGTTGCCGACCTTGAACAGCTCACGGGTCATGAACTCCGGCCCTTGATCAGGCACCGGCAGGCCTGCACTTTTCAGACGCGCGCGAGGGACCTGTTCCTGCTCGACCCGCTCACCGACCAGCACACTCGATTCCTGATTGGGCACCGCATAACGTGCGACCACCAGATCAGCGGGCCAAAAGTGCCCAAGCCCCCGCACGGCGATCACCGCCAGCAGGCCGATGGTCATGATGACAGCGATGGATACGGCACCCGCACTCATCCAGACGCCGGGGGCGCCGCTTTTGAACCAGCTCTTGAGGGAGTTCCGCTTCACCAACGCCTACCTTCCTTACAACGCCGAGTATTGCTTGCGCAGACGCTGACGAATCAACTCCGCGAGGGTGTTCATCACAAAGGTGAACATCAACAGCACCAACGCCGCCAGAAACAACACCCGATAATGGCTACCGCCTACTTCCGACTCTGGCATCTCCACCGCGACATTGGCCGCCAGCGTGCGCATGCCTTCAAATAGATTCATGTCCATGATCGGCGTGTTGCCGGTCGCCATCAGCACAATCATGGTTTCCCCAACCGCCCGACCCATGCCGATCATCAAGGCCGAAAAAATACCCGGGCTGGCGGTCAGAATGACTACCCGCGTCAGGGTCTGCCACGGCGTCGCGCCCAGTGCCAGAGAGCCCAGTGTCAGGCTGCGCGGCACGCTGAACACGGCGTCTTCGGCAATCGAGTAGATGTTGGGGATCACCGCGAAACCCATTGCAATGCCGACCACCAACGCGTTGCGCTGATCGTAGGTGATGCCCAGTTGGTCGCGGATCCATGTACTCATGTCACCGCCGAAGAACCAGCTCTCCAGGTGCGGGCTCATGCTCAGTGAAAACCAGCCCACCAATAGCACAACGGGAATCAGGATCGCGCCTTCCCAGCCATCGGGCACGCGCAGGCGAAGCGAATCAGGCAGACGGGTCCAGAAAAAGCCCGCCAGCAAAATGCCGATCGGCGTGAGCAGCAGCAAACTGAAGATGCCCGGCAAATGACCTTCCAGATACGGCGCCAGAAACAATCCGGCAAAGAAACCGAGAATCACCGTCGGCATCGCTTCCATCAATTCAATCACCGGCTTGACCTTGCGGCGCATGCCCGGCGCCATGAAGTAGGCGGTGTAGATCGCGGCCGCCACGGCCAGCGGCGCGGCCAGCAACATGGCGTAGAACGCCGCTTTCAGGGTGCCGTAGGTCAAGGGTGCCAGGCTCAGCTTGGGCTCGAAGTCGGAGTTGGACGCCGTGGATTGCCAAACGTACTTGGGCTCGTCGTAATTCTCATACCAGACCTTGCCCCACAGCGAACTCCACGAGACTTCCGGGTGCGGGTTATCCAGCGCCAGCGGCAACAGCTTGCCAGCGCTTTCGATCAAAACCCGGTTGGCGCGCGGTGATAACGCCAGAATGCCGGGACCGTCAGTTACCTTGTCGATCAGCAAGGTTCGGTGCGCGGTGCTGTGGAACACGCCCAGCCTGCCCGAGGCGTCCAGAGCAATGAAGCCCTTGCGCCGCTGCTCAGCCTTGATCTGCTCGATAGGTGCGCTGCCCATTTTGAAGTCGCGGATGCGCATCAGGCGCTGCTCGCCGTCAGTGTCACGGGCCATGAACCACTGGGACATGCTGCCCTTCGAGTTGCCGATGATCAGCGAAATGCCGCCGACCAGCTGGGCACTCGCCGTGATCTCGGCGTTACCGTCTTCCAGCAATTTATAGCGGCCATTGAGGGTTCGGTCGCGCAGGCTGAACACATCCGCCTGCGCGCGACCATTGATGACATACAACCATTGCTGGCGCGGGTCGATGTAAATCGCTTTAACGGCGGCCGACATCTGCGGTAGCTCGATGCGCGTCTGCTCACGCGTCATCTCGCCGGTCATCATGTTTTCTTTCTGCTCGAGCGAGATAACGTGCAACTGAGTGCCGGTAGACCCTGCCAGCTTGAGGCTGTCGCCATCAGCACTGACGGTCACATGCTCGACTGCGCGACCGGCCTCGTCCAGCACCAAAGGCGCTTCGCCGTAGGGCCAGGCCACGCTCGGGGTGATGGTTTTCTGATTGTTCGGGTAAGTCGTCAGGTACGAGTGCCTGAACACCAGCACCTGGCCATTGGACAAGCCCAAAGCTATTAATGGTGCGCCGGGCTGATCCTTGCCGATGGAAGCGACAGATACGCCAGCGGGCAGCGGCAAGGCAACCCTATGCAGTTCTGCGCCATCCTTGACGTTGAAAAAGATGACTTCGCCCTTGTCGGAAATGCGCATCCCGATCTGGTTCTGCTCTTCGATTGCGATCATCAACGGCGTGCCCGCATCCTGCATCCAGGCAGTATTCAGCACGGGTTCGGAGGTAAGGCTTGCGCCTTTGAAGAGCGGCGCGACGACATAGGCCAGATAGAAGAAGATCAGTGTGATGGCTGCCAGAACGGCAAGGCCACCAATGGCAACGTACCAGTGAGTCAGACGATCCTTGAATGCACGGACACGGCGCTTCCTCACCATAGCGGGCGTATTGAAATCAATACGCGCTGGCGGCGAACTCTGGTCCATCGAAGATTTGAACAGCTCATTCATGCGCACACACCGTAGACGCCTTGTATGACAAAAACATTACAGCAAGGTGACGCAGAAAAGCCCGCTGCCCATGAGTCCGGCGGCGGACTGATCAATTTGTGTGCAGGCCAGTCCATTGAGCCTCGCTTGCAAGCTGTACGTGACTATTTTTTTACTGCCAGGCCGCTCGTATCTTGCAGGCCGAGATCGGCAAGTGTCTTTTCCACCACACGAGCAGGCAGCGGAATATAACCGTCTTTCATCACCACTTCCTGGCCCTGTCTGGACAGCACCAGTTTAACGAACTCGGCTTCCAGCGGTGCCAGAGGCTGATTGGGCGCCTTGTTCACATAAACATAGAGAAAGCGCGACAACGGGTAACTGCCGTTCAAGGTGTTGGCTTCGCTGTCTTCGACAAACTCGCCGCCCTCCTTCTTCGCCAGCGGAACGGTCCTGACATTGGATGTCTTGTAGCCGATGCCCGAGTAGCCAATGCCGTTAAGCGAATTGCTGATGGCGCTGACCACCGAGGCGGAACCGGGCTGTTCGTTGACGTTGGCCTTGAAATCGCCTTTGCACAGGGCTTCTTCCTTGAAGTAACCGTAAGTGCCCGACACCGAGTTGCGACCGAACAACTGAATCGGCTTGCCTGCCAGGCTGCCGCTCACACCGACATCACCCCAGGTTTTCGCATCCGCCCTGGCACCACACAGGCGGGTCGCAGAAAAGATTGCGTCCACTTGCTGCAGGGTCAGGCCTTTGATCGGATTGTCCTTGTGCACGAATACGGCCAATGCATCCACGGCCACCGGAATAGCGGTCGGTTTATAGCCGTGCTTCTGCTCAAAAGCCGATAGTTCGCCGTCTTTCATCCTGCGGCTCATAGGCCCCAGATTGGCCGTGCCTTCGGTCAGCGCAGGTGGCGCTGTGGAAGAGCCAGCCGCTTGAATCTGGATGTTAACGCTCGGGTATTCTTTCTTGTAGGCCTCGGCCCACAGGGTCATGAGATTGGCCAGGGTATCGGAGCCGACACTGGAGAGATTGCCCGACACGCCGGAGGTCCTGGTATAGGCCTTGATGGCAGGGTCGACGGCAGCCAGCGTATTGGCTGCCATCACGCTGGCGGCAACCCATGTCAGTGCAGCCATCAAACGCTTGAGTGTCATCCTTGCGCTCCTGGCAGGGTATGTAGGTGTCCACAAGCCTTTTTGGGCCAGTCTTGTGACTACTCTATGAATTGATTATGACAATAAGATGAAAAGGCTATCGCCCCTCGCAGGGAGATAGCCTTTCGCTGTAGCGGATGACTCAAGCGTTTTACCAGGGGTGCTGATCAACGCTTTCTGGTCAGCAAAAACACACCGATTGCCATGCCCAGGCCGCAGAGAATCGCGACATACCAGGCCGGGCCCATCGGGCTGCTCTTGAGCATGAACGTCACCACCATCGGCGTCAGCCCCCCGAAAATGGCGTACGCCAGGTTGTAGGAGAACGACAGCCCGGAGAAGCGCACCACGGGCGGGAAAGCCTTGACCATGACATAAGGAACCGCGCCGATAGTGCCGACGAACAACCCTGTCACGGCATACAGCGGGAACAGCACTTCCGGATGGCTGCCGAGGACGTGATAGAACGTCCAGGAACTGGCCAGTAACCCTGCGCTGCCCAACAGAAACACCCAGCCGGCGCCAAAGCGATCCGCCAGGGCACCCGCTGCGATGCAACCCAGGCTGAGAAACACGATAGCCAGGCTGTTGGCCTTCAGCGCCGTAGCCGCCGGAAAGCCATAGATGGTTTGCAGAATGGTCGGCGTCATCAGGATCACAACGATGATGCCGGCCGACAGCAACCAGGTCATCAGCATCGATAGTGCAACGGCACCACGATGATCACGCAGCACCGCCTTGAGCGGCACTTCTTCAGCCAGCGCCTTGCGCAGCTGCAGTTCGGCGAACACCGGCGTTTCGTGCAACAGACGACGCAGATAAACCGACATCAGGCCAAACACGCCACCCAGCAGGAAAGGGATCCGCCAGGCGTAATCCGACACTTCGACCGGGGTATAGATACTGTTGATCGCCGTGGCGACCAGCGAGCCCAGCAGGATGCCCGCTGTCAGCCCGGCTGTCAGGGTGCCGCAGGCATACCCGACACGACGGGCGGGTACATGCTCGGAGACGAATACCCAGGCGCCAGGCACTTCACCGCCGATGGCGGCACCTTGAATGACGCGCATCAACAGCAGCAGAATCGGCGCCCACATGCCGATCTGTGCGTAGGTCGGCAGCAAGCCCATGATCAGGGTCGGCACCGCCATCATGAAAATGCTCAGCGTGAACATTTTCTTGCGCCCCAGCAGATCGCCGAAGTGCGCCATGATAATGCCGCCCAGCGGTCTCGCCAGATAACCGGCGGCGAAAATGCCGAACGTCTGCATCATGCGCAGCCAGTCAGGCATGTCCACCGGGAAAAACAGCTTGCCGACCACCGCCGCGAAAAACACGAAAATGATGAAGTCGTAGAACTCCAGCGCGCCACCCAGAGCGGACAGCGAAAGGGTTTTGTAATCGCTGCGGGTCAAAGGCCGCGCAGGCTGCGTGGAACTTGAAGGAACAGATGACATGACAAGGCTTCTCTTTACTTGTTCTTTAAAAAGGGGCAAGCGACAGCAACGCTGGCTGCTGCGGGGTGCCGTGCAGAAGCGATTGTCGAGGGCAAAGGCGCAGATAGGCACCAAAATTGCGTGTACAGGCAGTCTTGTCACCTGTAGAGGTCCAGCAAGATAGCAAATTGCTCTCAAAAACACATGTCAAGAACTGCATCATTACAAAATGGAAACCCGACGGTCGTTCTATGACGCAACGCCCGATATACTCGCAAGCCGTCAGCAGCAGTGGGAAGTTGTGCGAAAACGTCTGAATCAGCGGGTTTCGCAGAGTTTCTCTATGGGCCACACCAGCGCTGGACACACAATGTTCATGCGCATGGTTTTGAATGGCGCCTGTTAACCGCGGCATACAATAATGAGAGTCATGGGTCAGAGGCACCCTAGGCATGATCGAGCTCGAACAAGAAGATCCAACTCCGCAAGGCGACCTTGCACTGCAAATTACCGCCCTTCCCCGCGAAACCAATGGCTTTGGCGACATCTTCGGCGGCTGGCTGGTCTCCCAGATGGACCTGGCGGGTACAGCCATGGCCAGTAAAGTGGCTGGCGGCCGTGTAGCGACCGTTGCGATTGATCGCATGGCGTTTCTGGTTCCGGTCGCGGTTGGCGAACAGCTTTCCTTTTATACCCGCACCCTGGAAGTCGGACGCACCTCGATCAAGATGATGGTCGAAGTGTGGAGCGATGACCCGGTCACCAGCGAATGGCGCAAGGTCACTGAGGCCGCATTCGTGTTCGTGGCCATAGATTCCAGCGGGCGGACACGCTCGGTTCCCGCACGACGGTAAATGGTTGCTCAACCCATGGCTGGCTGTCCGGTTAAACTCGCCCTGCATGAAGCGGTCTATTTTCGTCACGGTCATTGAGTGAGAACTTTGCATGCCAACATCCCCGGTTGAACCCAACGTTGAATCTGTCCAGTACGACGAACTGAACTGCTGGCGCATTCGCCACGGCGAAGCAGAGCTGCTGGTTGCCCAGCAGGGCGCACATATCCTCAGCTATCAAGTGGCCGGACAGCAGCCGCTGGTGTGGCTGAATGAAGAAGCCGTTTTCAAGCAAGGCAAACCCATTCGCGCGGGCATGCCCATCTGCTGGCCGTGGTTCGGTAATCTGGAACGCAACCCGCAAAGCGTGCAGGCAATGCGCGACAGCAGCGAACCCGCCAAGGCGCATGGTGAAGTGCGAGCGCTGGATTGGCAGCTGCTGGGGATCGGCGCAGATGGCGATGCACTGCTGGTAGAGTTCGTCCTTCCCGAGGCCGAAGGCCACTTGCCGGGCTGGCCGCACAACGTCGCCCTGAAACTAAGCATTCGTCTGGACCACGCACTGAATGTCAGTCTGGTCAGCTACAACTGTGGCACTGAGCCTGTGGTGATCAGCCAGGCGCTGCATACCTATTTCGCCGTCAGCGATGTACGTCAGGTCAGCGTCGAAGGGCTCGACGGCCTGCGCTACATCGAAACCCTGGCAAACTGGGAAGAACGCGAGCAGACCGGCGACCTGACGTTCACTGGCGAAACCGACCGTATCTACAAGGATACGCCGGGTGTACTCAGCATCCTTGACCCCCAATGGCAGCGCCGCATCCACATTCGCAGCACCGGCTCGAGATCAGCCATCCTGTGGAACCCGTGGATCGAGAAAACCGGCAAATTCACCGACATGGCAGCAGATGGCTGGCAGCGCATGGTCTGTGTCGAAACGGCCAACGTACTGGACGACGTGGTGACGCTGGCCCCCGACCAGATGCATGTTCTGGGTGTGAGTATCTGGAGCGAGGCGCTCTGATCGAAATTTGATCAGAGATATGCCATCAAAGGTCCGATTCAACCACCACACGGACCTTTGACGCATCCATCGCATACGCTGCATCAGCCAGGTCGTTACTGACCTTCTCGATTTTCAGGGTGCCTTCTACCCACAGTGGTGTGTAGATATCATCCAGTTTCAAGCCTTTGGGGTAACGCACCAGCACCAACTGGTTAGGCGGTGGTGGCGGAACATGGATGCAGGCACCTGGATAAGGCACGATGAAGAACAGCGTGCTGTGGCCCTTGGCATCGGTTTCGAGGGGTACAGGGTAACCGCCAAGACGAATGGTCTTGCCGTTCATTGCCGGGACGGTCTTGGTCGAATACATGACCGCTGGCAAACCCTTGCTCTGCTTCAAGCCACCCTTGCTGTCGAACGTGCCCATGGCTTCCGGAGAATTGTGGTCAATCTCGGGCATGGCTTCGAGGGCTTTTTGATCGGACTTGGGCATCAGCTCAAGCCAGTCGGTTTCCGGCAACTGGGCGTGTGCAAGCCCGGATAGCAGCAGAAGAGTCATCAACAAGAAGCGGCGCATGATAAAGCTCGGCAAAGGAGGAAGAGTTGCCGCGCATTCTAGCCCTCTGTGCTGCGCAGAACAGAGGGCTGAACATTAAACGTTATTTCTTTTTGATCATGCCGTAGATAACCAGCAGGATGATTGCACCTACCAGCGCGCCGAGGAAACCTGCACCCTCGCCCGCTTGATAGATACCCAGCGCCTGACCACCATAAGTGGCTGCAAGCGAGCCGGCGATACCCAGCACGATGGTCATGATCCAGCCCATGCTGTCGTCGCCCGGCTTCAGGAAGCGAGCCAGCAGACCAACGATCAGGCCGATAAAGATGGTTCCAATGATACCCATGCCATTTCCCTCTGTATTAAGTGAATATGCCTGGGCTAATGAGCAGCCCCGGCCTACTGCTATCTGAGAACAGCGGCAGGGAATGGTTCCGGCGCAATGGACAGTTTGCTTCGAGGTGGAGAATTCTTCATGAATGACGGAGCCTGGCGATAGCGCAGAACGGCTAAACAGGGCTGACACTCCGATAATTCTCGTTCCCACGCTCCGCGTGGTAATGCATTTCGTGATGCTCTGCGTCACCCTATGCATGCCAACGCGGAGCATTGGCACGATAGTCAGTTGGATTTGTGTATTACGCCGAGCGCAAAGTATTGGCACGACAGCCGCAGGCCTGATCAGCCCTTGATCAGCGCTTCAACCAGCTTCACCTGACGATCCAGCGTGGCGCGGTCAGCGCTGCGGACCGTAGCGTGCCCTACTTTGCGGCCAGCCTTGAACGCCTTGCCGTAGTGGTGCAGGTGGCAATCTTCGACGGCGATGACCTTGTCCACTGCTGGCACTTCACCGATGAAGTTGAGCATGGCGCTCTCGCCGACCTTGGCTGTGGAGCCCAACGGCAGACCGGCAACCGCCCGCAGGTGGTTTTCGAACTGGCTGCACTCGGCGCCTTCGGTGGTCCAGTGACCGGAGTTGTGTACCCGCGGTGCAATCTCGTTGGCTTTCAGGCCACCGTCGACCTCAAAGAACTCGAATGCCAGCACGCCGACGTAATCCAGCTGCTTCAGTACGCGACCGGCGTAGTCTTCGGCCATTGCCTGCAAAGGGTGGTCGGTGCTGGCGATGGACAGGCGCAGGATGCCGCTGTCGTGCGTGTTGTGAACCAGCGGGTAGAACCGGGTCTCGCCATCACGCGCGCGAACGGCGATCAGCGACACTTCGCCAGTGAACGGCACGAAGCCTTCCAGCAGGCAAGGCACGCTGCCCAGCTCGGCGAATGTATCGGTCACGTCTGCTGCCGAGCGCAGGACTTTCTGGCCCTTGCCGTCATAACCCAGCGTGCGGGTCTTGAGCACCGCAGGCAGGCCAATGCTGGCCACCGCAGCATCCAGATCGGCCTGCGACTGAATATCGGCGAATGCGGGCGTCGGAATGCCCAGATCCTTGAACATGCTTTTTTCAAACCAGCGGTCACGCGCAATGCGCAACGCCTCGGCGCTCGGATAGACCGGTACGAACTGCGACAGAAACGCCACGGTCTCGGCCGGCACGCTTTCGAACTCGAAAGTCACCAGATCGACTTCATCAGCCAACTGACGCAGATGGTCCAGGTCGCCGTAATCGGCACGCAGATGCTCGCCAAGTGCAGCAGCACAGGCATCCGGCGCGGGATCGAGAAAGGCGAAGTTCATGCCCAGCGGCGTACCTGCCAATGCCAACATGCGGCCGAGCTGGCCGCCACCGATTACACCGATCTTCATGGAAAAACCTCAGGCGTGGCGTGGGTCTGGATTGTCCAGGACGCTGTCTGTCTGCTCAGCGCGGAATTTCTTCAGCGCTGCGTGGAATTGAGGGTGTTTGGCGCCAAGGATACTGGCCGAAAGCAGCGCAGCGTTGATCGCCCCCGCTTTGCCGATGGCCAGGGTCGCTACCGGAATACCGGCAGGCATCTGCACGATCGACAGCAAGGAGTCGACACCCGACAGCATCGACGACTGCACCGGAACGCCCAGCACAGGCAGGTGGGTCTTGGCGGCACACATGCCAGGCAAGTGAGCTGCACCACCAGCACCGGCGATGATCACTTCAATGCCACGGCCCTCTGCTTCGTCGGCGTACTGGAACAGCAGGTCCGGCGTGCGGTGAGCTGACACCACCTTGACTTCATAAGGGATGCCGAGCTTTTCCAGCATGTCGGCAGTGTGGCTAAGGGTGGACCAATCGGACTTGGAGCCCATGATCACGCCAACCAGTGCGCTCATCGTCGTGCCTCTCATCGGGCGCCCGCAGGCGCGTCTGAAAACAACAAGCCACGCGGGGGAACCGGCGTGGCTTGTTGTACGAATAGTGACCGATTTAGCCGGCCAAAGGCCGCGCAGTATACCGCAAAGCGCCAGGATGACAGCCCCCCTGGACGACCAACCGCATGAGGTTTTTACAGGCATGGGCCACCGAGACAGACGACCTCGGAAAAGCCCCTCATTCTTCCTGCACTTTGGTACAGGTCAGGACTACACCAGCAGCTGCCAATCCTGATTTAGCCGACGCTGCGATTGTTATTAATTATGGCCATGACCTGCTTCGGGTCATGACCCCATTCACTACTCATGGACGAGTAAAAACATGTTCAAGACAATCGCAAGATCCTTGCTGCTGATCGCTGCATTCGCACTTTCTCAGGCCGCCTTGGCTGAAGGCGCTTCGCAGCGCCCGCTGTTCTTTTTTCTGTTCATACATGACGACGTAAAGGAAACCAGCAACGAGCGCCTTACCGAGGGCTACTTTACGTGGCTCATCAAGGACCTCGAAAGCTTTACCGGTCGCCGGGTGCATCTGCAGTTCGTTCGCAACGTTACTGACGTGACCGACGTTGAGTACAAGAACGACAACCTGGACCAGACGTACGCCATCTGGAAGGGCAGACTCAATCACTATTTGAGCGAGCAAAACCTGCCGAAAAATGGCACGACCAAGTACCTGTTGCTGACGCAAAGCAGACTGAACTCAGGCACGCTTGGCTTTGCTACCCTCAATGGGCATACGGGTATCGCCTCCCTGGAAACGTTCACAGCACCTGCCCATGAGCTGGGTCATATGCTCGGCGGCACTCACGAACTGGCAGAGGTCATTTACAAAGGTGGCTGGTGGTGCGAGACCAATCTGGTAGCAACCCGCCAATCCATACGCGCCAACTGCTACGTCTACAGCGACAAAAACAAGCAAAAAATCGCGGCAAACCTCAGCGAGTTTCCCTGAACAAGTACGGGCCGCTTGCCACGAGCGGCTCGTCTCACGATCACTCTGGTGCAGCCGCACTCTCAAGCTTGCGCCATAACAGACGCACATTGGCCTTGCGTACCAGGGCGCAGCGGTACAGGCGGATCTCCAGCGGCACATGCCACTGCGGCCCGCCGCACACCACCAGTTCACCGCGCGCCAGCTCGGCGCGCACACTCAGTTGCGGCACCCAGGCGATGCCCAACCCCTCCAGCGCCATGCTTTTCAGGCTATCGGCCATCGCCGTCTCGTAAACAGTCGTGAACCGCAGGTTACGCTGACGCAGCAGCAAATTCACCGAGCGCCCGAGAAAGGCCCCGGCGCTGTAGGCAAGTAACGGCACACTGCCCTCGCCTTCCATATCGAATAACGGCTGCCCATCGGCATCGGCGGCGCAGACCGGCAACATCTCGGTATGGCCCAGATGCAGCGAGGGGAAGATTTCAGCGTCCATTTGCAGCGCGGCGTCAGGATCGTAGAACGCCAGCATCAGGTCACAGCCCCCTTCACGCAACGCATGTACGGCATCGCCAACGTTTGTGGCCACCAGCCGGGTGGCAATGTTCAGCCCTTCATTACGTAACTGGGCGATCCAGCGCGGAAAGAACCCCAACGCCAGGGAGTGTGCCGCGGCAACCTGCATCACCTCGCCCTGCCCACCTTCCAGATGATGCAGATGGCGCACGACTTCGCCCAGTTGTTCGACCACCGTACGCGCGGTAACCAGAAACAGTTGCCCGGCAGCGGTCAGTTCGATGGGCGTGCGCGAACGATTGACCAGCGTCAGCCCCAAGGCCGACTCAAGACTGCGGATACGCCGACTGAACGCTGGCTGAGTCACGAAACGACGCTCGGCCGCCTGGGAAAAGCTGCGGGTGGCCGCCAGGGCGCTGAAATCCTCCAGCCATTTGCTTTCCAGATTCATCAGGTCCTCCCGGACAATGGATGACTGCTTCGACAGGCAACTGCGCATGCCCTGCACGCAACCGGTTTGAAGCGACCCCGGTGGGACGCCCGGCAACGCGCTGCGGATACATGACCAGACGGCTCTGGCAAGGCGGCCGGAGCAGCGTCCGGGTGCGACATTTTGCCCCCTTTACGCACTGAACGGAATCCGGGTCACACCCTGATTATGCCGTTATTGCATAGGCCAGCGTTTAACAGCATTGGTCAAGACGGGGCGGCAAGCCCAATATTCGCGGCGTTCCGGCATTGTCCGTGCCTTTTTGAGACTTCTTTTATCATGTCCTCGCCTGCATCATCGCGCATCGAAAAAGACCTGCTTGGTGTTCTCGAAGTACCTGCCAACGCGTATTACGGCATCCAGACCCTGCGAGCGGTGAACAACTTTCACCTCTCCGGCGTGCCGCTTTCGCACTACCCTAAACTGGTTGTGGCCCTGGCCATGGTCAAACAGGCGGCAGCTGATGCAAACCACCAGCTCGGACACCTCAACGATAACAAGCATGCGGCCATCAGCGAGGCCTGCGCCCGTCTGATCCGTGGCGACTTCCACGATCAGTTCGTGGTCGACATGATTCAGGGCGGCGCCGGCACGTCCACCAACATGAATGCCAACGAAGTCATCGCCAACATCGCCCTGGAAACCATGGGCTTCGAGAAAGGCGAATACAAGCACCTGCACCCCAACAACGATGTAAACATGGCGCAGTCGACCAACGACGCCTACCCGACCGCGATCCGCCTGGGTCTGCTGCTGGGCCATGACGCCCTGCTCGCCAGTCTCTCCAGCCTGATCCAGTCGTTCGCCGCCAAGGGCGAAGAATTCAATCATGTGCTGAAGATGGGTCGCACCCAGTTGCAGGACGCCGTGCCAATGACCCTGGGTCAGGAATTCCGCGCCTTTGCCACCACCCTGACTGAAGACCTCAACCGCCTGCGCAGCCTGGCACCCGAGCTGTTGACCGAAGTGAACCTGGGCGGCACCGCCATCGGCACCGGCATCAACGCCGACCCTGGCTATCAAAAGCTTGCCGTCGACCGCCTGGCGCTGATCAGCGGCCAGCCGCTGGTGCCGGCAGCCGATCTGATCGAAGCGACCTCCGACATGGGCGCGTTCGTACTGTTCTCGGGCATGCTCAAGCGTACTGCGGTCAAGCTGTCGAAGATCTGCAACGACCTGCGCCTGCTATCCAGCGGACCGCGCACCGGGATCAACGAAATCAACCTGCCGGCACGCCAGCCAGGCAGCTCGATCATGCCCGGCAAGGTCAACCCGGTAATCCCGGAAGCGGTCAATCAGGTTGCTTTCGAAATCATCGGCAACGACCTGTCGCTGACCATGGCCGCTGAAGGCGGACAATTGCAGCTCAACGTGATGGAGCCACTGATCGCTTACAAGATCTTCGACTCTATCCGCCTGTTGCAGCGCGCCATGGACATGCTGCGCGAGCACTGCATTGTGGGCATCACGGCCAACGAACAGCGCTGCCGCGAGCTGGTCGAGCATTCGATCGGCCTGGTGACCGCACTGAACCCCTACATCGGTTACGAAAACTCCACCCGTATCGCCCGCATCGCGCTGGAAACCGGCCGCGGCGTGCTGGAACTGGTGCGTGAGGAAGGTCTGCTCGACGATGCAATGCTCGACGACATCCTGCGCCCGGAAAACATGATCGCTCCGCGTCTGGCCCCCTTGAAGGCCTGACAGGAAATGACCTGCGCACCAAGCTCACCAGATTGAGGGCCTAGACACCCCTCAATTTTTTGAGGGTCTGGGAGTGATTCTCCAGACCCTTTTTTTTGCCCGCAGCAAAGGGCTCCGACACTGGACCCAGAGCCTTCGGCACCCCACTTTGGCGGAGTAATCCGTGGAAGTATTCATTCATCGTCGCGAATGAAGAATCAGACGTCCAAGAAAGCGACTACAGACGTAAAAACTTTGCACCGGTATAGTGCGCCCCCTCAAAAGTAGCGAGGAATAACAAAAATGCTGGAAATGATTAACGACTTTCTCTCCGGTAAGGTACTGATCGTACTTATCGTTGGCCTGGGTAGTTACTTCACGATCCGCTCGCGTTTCGTTCAGTTTCGACACTTTTTCCACATGTTCTCGGTTTTTCGCGACAGTCTGCGCAGCAGCGCAGGTCAGTTGAGTTCGTTCCAGGCCCTGATGCTCAGCCTTGCGGGCCGCGTCGGAGCAGGCAACATCGCAGGCGTCGGCATTGCCGTAACGCTGGGCGGTCCGGGCGCCGTATTCTGGATGTGGGTCACCGCACTGGTCGGCATGTCCAGCAGCTTCATCGAGTGTTCACTCGCTCAGCTCTATAAACGCAAGGATTCCGAAGGACAGTTCCGCGGCGGTCCCGCGTTTTACATCCAGCACGGTCTGGGCAAGCGCTGGCTAGGCATGGTCATGGCCGTACTGTTGCTGGTGACCTTCGGTTTTGCCTTCAACGGCCTGCAATCGCACGCCGTGACCGACTCGCTGAAAAGCGCGTTCAACATCGACACCCGTACCACAGGCATCTGTCTGGTCGTGCTGCTGGGTCTGGCCTTCGTCGGCGGCATCAAGCGTATCGCGGCAATTTCCGACCTGCTGGTTCCGGTCAAGACCCTGATCTACATCGCGGTCACCATCTACGTCATCGTTCTGCAGATCGACCACGTTCCCGGCATGCTGATGACCATCGTCAGAAGCGCCTTCGGTCTTGACCCGGTATTCGGCGGCCTGATCGGCAGCGCTATCGTGATGGGCGTCAAGCGTGGCGTGTTCGCCAACGAAGCCGGTCTGGGCAGCGCGCCCAACGTGGCCGCTGTGGCGCATGTAGAGCACCCGGTTGCACAAGGCGTGGTTCAAGCGTTCAGCGTGTTCCTCGACACCTTCGTGATCTGCACCTGCACCGCCTTGCTGATCCTGCTGTCCGGTATCTACGACATCGGTTACGACGGCAACGGCATCGTTCTGGCGCAGAACTCGCTGGCCGCAGTAGTCGGTGACTGGGGCCGAATCTTCATCAGCGTGGCGCTGGCACTGTTCGTCTTCACCTCGATTCTCTACAACTACTACCTGGGTGAAAACAGCCTGCGGTTCCTGTTTGGCGAGAAGATCCAGACCATCATCATCTACCGTATCGCGGTGCTGGTGTTGATCATGTGGGGTGCCGTCGTCGACCTGAAAGATGTATTGGCATTCGCCGACATCACCATGACCATGCTGGCGTTCGTCAACCTGATCGCGCTCGCCATGCTGTTCAAAGTCGTCAAGCGCATTCTGAACGACTACGATTCGCAGCGTCGGGCTGGCATCAAGACGCCGGTGTTCGATTCCAGCCAGTTCCCTGATCTGGACCTGGACCGCAACGCATGGCCAGCCAATCCGACCCGTCAGTCGACACAGGACGCCGAAGCGGCAGCCAAGCCTGTACCTGAAGCACGATAACCAACGCGACCTTACGCCGGAGAACAACCATGACTGATCATGCACATAAACCCGCTCAGAGCGTCATGGTTCTTTACACCGGCGGCACCATTGGCATGCAGGCCAGCGCCAACGGCCTGGCACCCGCCTCGGGTTTCGAGGCGCGGATGGCCGGGCAACTGGCCGAGCACCCGGAACTGCGGGTGCCGCAGTGGCGCTTTCGCGAGATGTCGCCGCTGATCGACAGCGCCAACATGACCCCTTCCTACTGGCTGCGCCTGCGTGAGGCGGTGATCGAGGCGGTGGAGGTCGATGGCTGCGATGCAGTTCTGGTGCTGCATGGCACCGACACCCTGGCATACAGCGCGGCGGCCATGTGCTTCCAGCTGTTGGGTTTCCATGCCCCCGTCGTGTTCACCGGCTCGATGCTGCCCGCTGGCGTGCAGGACAGCGATGCCTGGGAAAACGTCAACGGTGCACTGCTGGCACTGGGTTCGGGTCTGGTGTCAGGCGTTCAGCTGTATTTCCACGGGCAACTGATGACGCCTGTGCGCTGCGCGAAAATTCGCAGCTTCGGTCGTCAACCGTTCGCACCGCTGCAACGTTCGCGTGGCGGTCATGCGGTGGTTTCGCTGCCCGATGCACTGAACTACCGGCAGGCGAAGACGCTGGCAGAGGTCGCCGTGTTGCCGCTGTTTCCCGGCGTCGGCGCAGCTCAGCTGGACGGTCTGATCAACAGCGGTATTCGGGGTCTGGTGCTTGAGTGCTTCGGCAGCGGCACCGGGCCAAGTGATGATCCGCAGTTTCTGGCCAGCCTGGAAAATGCACGAGCACTGGGTATCTGCGTTGTCGCGATTACCCAGTGCCACGAAGGCGGTGTCGAGCTGGATGTCTACGAAGCGGGCAGCCGCCTGCGTGGTGCAGGCGTGCTTTCCGGTGGTGGCATGACCCGTGAGGCAGCGCTTGGCAAACTGCATGCACTGCTGGGGGCAAGCCTGACGACCGAGGAAGTCAGGCGACTGGTCGAACTGGACCTGTGTGGCGAGCTGCGTTAAGCAGCTGCAATCTCCGCGTTATCCGAGGCGTTCTGCACACGCGCAACGCCTCACCCTCTTTACGAAGCCTTGCTTTCTTCCTGCGCGCCCCTGAGCATCGAATCCAGATTGCGCTCGATGTTTTCGCACAACGCCGTCATCTGAATCTCATGTTCGCTGGCACGGAACGGGCTCTGCAGGTCGGTGCCGATCTTTTCGATGGCCAACAGCATGAAGCCCACCACGGTTGATGCCAGCGGCGTGAACCAGCCCAGAGTCTCCACCAGGCCAATCGGTACGATCAGGCAGAACAGCGTGATGAACAGGCGCGGAAAGGCGACGTACGGATAAGGCAATGGTGTGTTGGCAATACGCTCCATGCCGCCCTGGCAATTGGAGATGTCCACCATGGTCGACTCCAGACGCGCCAGACGAATGCTGTCCAGCCGGCCCGCCTGATACTCCTTGGCCAACAGCGCTGCGGAGGTGTTGAGCAGATCGTTGGGGAAATTGTTGGTGTCGTGACGGCGCTCGAATTCCTCGCGGGGAATCAGCATCTGAATCTCGTCGCCACACTTGGCACCTTTCAGGTGCGCGGACAGGCACTTCACGTAGGCAACATGGCGACGCAACAGCGTGGCCTTGACCGGGTTGATCCCTTCGTCATCCTCGACCAGGGTCAACACCTGTCGAGCGAAGCTGCGCGAACTATTGACCAGCGCACCCCACAACGTTCGTGCTTCCCACCAGCGGTTGTAGGCGCTGGAATTACGAAAGCTGGTGAGGACCACAAGTGCCGAGCCCAGCAGGGTCAACGGCATGGAAGGCAATGTAATCTTGCGCTCCAGATACAGCATGAAGTCGACCGTGACGATCACATCCCAGATCAACAACCAGAAAAGCGACCAACCCACGTAACCGATGGTCTTGCCGAGAAAACGGATTTTCGAAATGATCGTTTGCTGCAAAAGAACTACCCCACCGAAAAAGAAGCGAATCGCAGGCTGACATCTGCTGCATGGCTTTGAATGCCAAACCGGCAGATGGTTCGCAAACGACCCGCTTTATCTCGGGGTTACAGACTTCCTCAGCAGCCAGTCAGTGCCACTTGCGGGCGTTCGCCAGCGAAGAAAATCGGCCTCAGGCGGACGCCGATCACGTTACCGGCGTAGGCTGCAACGAGCCACAGCCAGCCGTGCAGGCTGCCCGAAGCAATACCGCTGAAGTACGCGCCGATGTTGCAGCCGTAGGCCAGACGCGAGCCATAACCCAGCAGCAACCCGCCGATGACCGCAGCAACCAGCGAGCGCGTGGGAATGTCCAGGCTCGGCGCAAAACGGCCAGCCAGCCCTGCCGCCAGCAAGGCACCGAGCATGATGCCGATGTCCATCACACTGGTGACGTCTTCCCACACCGGAGCCGCCAACGCCTTGGCATTCGCCGCGCTCTGCCAGAACACCCAGCTGCCGACGTCCACACCCAGACCACTGGCCACCTTCGCGCCCCACAGCGCGAACGCCGAGGTGATGCCCCAAGGACGCCCTGCCAGCGCCAGTGTTGCGTAATTGAGCAGCGCCAGCGCGACAGCGCCCCAGACCAGAACCCACGGTCCGCGAAGCACCCGGCTCAGCCCACGGTGATCAGTGCTGACCGGTGCTTCAAGCTGTCCATGACGCCGCTTTTCGAGCTTCACGGTTATGAAGGCGATCAAGGCGAACAGAGCAAGATTCACGATCAGCGCAGGCAGCACGCCGAAGGTCTTGACCACTGAAACTGCCGGGAACGCAGGCAGCGCAAACCACCAGTCAACGTGATGGGTCGCAATCAACGAACCGAGGATGAAAAACAGCAGCGTCACCAGCATGCGTGCATTGCCGCCACCTGCAGTGAACAACGTACCGGACGCACAGCCACCGCCCAGTTGCATGCCGATACCGAAGATGAACGCACCGACGACGACCGAAATTCCGACCGGCGCGACCAGTCCGGTAACAGGCTGACCGAACAGCGTGCCAGCACCCAGCGCAGGGAAAAACAGCACCACGGCCACCGCCAGCATGACCATTTGCGCCCGCAAACCCGCACCGCGGCGCTCACGGATAAACACCCGCCACGCCGAGGTGAAGCCGAATGCCGCGTGATACAGCGTCACGCCCAGCGCTGCGCCGACGATCCACAGCATTACCTGACGGGTGCCGACACTGAGCAGCAGAAACTGGGCGCCCATCAGCAGCAGGAACAGCGCGGCCAGCGGCGCGCCGAACTTGCGTCCGGGTGTTGCAGTAAGAGAGTTGTTCATGGGTATCTCAGGACAAGTAACAGAAAGTGCAGATTATACGCCTGCCAGCGGGACTACTCGGACCAGGCCTTGCGCAGCCTGTTCAATGCATCGGCAATCTCGACCTCGGGCACTGCGGCAAAACCCAGCACCAGCCCGGCGCGGTTATCCACAGGCTCGCTGGACTCGGGCAGCCAGTAATCACTCAAGGCATTCATCTCGACGCCGACGCTGCCAGCCTTGGCAATCAGTGCCTGCTCACGCGCGATACTGTCTACCTTGACCATCACATGCAGCCCTGCAACCACCTTGGGCATTGCAGCGCACCCTGCTATATCGGCAGGCCAGTTATCCAGCAGCGCATTACGACGGCTCAGCGCCGCGCGACGCATACGACGGATGTGTCGTTGAAAGTGCCCCGACGCAATGAATTGCGCCATGACCGCCTGCACGCCAATCTCGGTATGGCGCATGTCTACCGCCTTGCGCTGGCTGAACGGGAGGACAAGTTGCTCAGGCAGAACCAGATACCCGAGGCGCAGCGCCGGAAAGGCGATTTTGCCGAACGTGCCGACGTAGAGCACTCGACCGCTCTGGTCGAGCGCAGCCAACGGGGCCAATGGCGAACCGCTGTACCGATACTCACCATCGTAATCGTCCTCGACAATCCAGCTCTGGTGCCTCTCGGCCCAGGCCAGTAATTCCAGGCGCCGTGCCAGGCTCATGACTACGCCGGTCGGGTACTGATGCGAAGGGGTCACGTACGCCAATCTGCAATTGGCCTGCTCAAGATCGGCGCAATGCATGCCCTCGTTATCCACAGGCACGCCGTGCAATCGCGCACCTGCCAGCGCAAACGCGTGACCCGCCGCCCGATAGCCTGGATTTTCCACAGCAACGCTATCGCCCGGCGTCAAAAGCAACTGTGCACAAAGGCTGATTGCATGTTGTGCGCCGCTGGTGATCACAATTTGCTCAGCCGTGCAGTGCAGCCCACGCGATGAACGAAGATAAACGGCAATCAACTCACGCAGCCGCGAATCTCCCGCAGCGGTGCCGTAACCCAGCTGAGCAAGGTCCGGCTTGCGCCAAAAGGCCGCATACAGCTTGCCCCACAAGGCAAACGGAAAAAGATCGAAGGCTGGAACGCCTACTCGAAAAGCCCGCGGCCTACCCGTCGGCGGCTCGTGCAAATGATGCTTTTCGAGCAGCACGCGTGTCGGGTTGTGGATAACTTCATCGGAACAATTCGACGGCATTTCCGCCGCAATTGTGGACAAACCTGTGTGTAACCCTGTGGATACACCTGTGGGTAAGTTGGTGGATAGTTTTTTACGGCCAGGCCGTCGAGGCGCGGCGCTTCGTTCAGACAGCTGCGCAACATACGTACCGTCGCCAACACGCCCTTCGATGAAACCCTCGGCATAAAGCTGGTCATAGGCCCGCATGACGCTGTTACGGGAGATGCCCAGTGAATGCGCCAAATCGCGGCTGGCTGGCAGACGCATGCCGCCACTCAAGCGCCCATCCAGCACTTGCTGGCGCAAAATCTCGTAGAGCTGCTTGCTCAAGCCGTGATTAGGGTCCAGCTCAATGCCGGTAAGCGTGGGTGGAAACGCGACAGGGGCGATGGGCATTAATTGGTCCCATGAAATTTATAAAAAATGGATCTTACATCAGACCAATGCCTTGCCTAGGATCGCTCCATCAGCCAAGGAACATGACCATGTACATACCTGCCGCCTTCAAGGAAAACGATACGCTCAGCCTGCACGAGCAGATGGATCAGACTCGCCTGGCTATTCTTGTCACACAGGGTGAAGAAGGATTGCACGCGACCCACTTGCCGCTGCTGTTGCGCCGCGATGAAGGTCCGCACGGCACGCTTTACGGGCATCTGGCCAGAGCCAACCCACAGTGGCAGCAGTTAGACTCAGGTGTCGAAGCGCTGTTGATTTTTCCCGGCGGCGATGCCTATGTGAGCCCGTCTTTCTACCCGAGCAAGGCAGAACACGGCAAGGTTGTACCTACCTGGAACTATCTAGCCGTACATGCCTACGGGCAGGCCACGGTTTTTACCGATGCAGCGCAACTGCACCAATTGCTGGCTGACCTGACCCATCGCCATGAGTCCAGCCGCCCGCAACCCTGGTCAATCGAGGATGCACCTGCGGACTACATTGCAAAAATGCTGGGGGCGATTGCAGGGTTTGCAATTCCCGTGCAGCGGCTGCAAGGCAAACGCAAACTCAGCCAGAACCGCAGCGCTTCGGACATGGCCGGTGTACGCGACGGCCTCGCTGCAAGCGAGGATGCAAACGATCAGCAAATCGCTCGTTTGATGAGCGCAGGGAGAACGTTATGACCGATGTCCGGATTCGCGCCGTTACTGTCGACGACCATAAGGCCTGGCTGCCTCTATGGCAGGCCTATCTGCGCTTCTACAATACCGAGCTGGCCGAAAGTGTCAGCGACGTCACCTGGCAACGCCTTGTGGACCCGAACGAACCGACCCACTCGGCGCTGGCCTGGCTGGATGGCGAAGCGGTGGGCATGGTGAACTTCATCTACCATCGCTCCAACTGGAGCATCAACAATGCCTGTTACCTGCAGGACCTGATTGTCGCGCCCGAACAACGCGGAACGGGTATTGGCAGGCAACTGATCGAGTTTGTCTACGCCACGGCCAAGGCAGACGGTTGCGACAAGGTGCACTGGCTGACCCACGAAACCAACGCCACGGCCATTCAGTTGTATGAAAGGATTGCCGAACGGCCTGGCCTCATACAATTTCGCAAAGCGCTCTGAAACAGGAAGTGATTAATGTCCGACACTCTGCTGGACTGGCAAGCCGCTGCATTGCCCACAACCAAGACTCTGACAGGCCGTTTCATTCGCCTGGAAAAACTCGACGCCACGCGTCACGCCGATGATTTGTGGGCTGCACTTCAGGGGCCGGATGCCGACCCGAAACTGTGGGATTACCTGCCTTACGGGCCTTTTATCGAGCGCAGTGCGTTCGATGCATGGCTGGCCGGGCATCAGGTCGCGTCCGACCCGTGGTTTTATACGGTCGTCGATCAGCAGACCGGTAAAGCCGAAGGTGTCATCAGCCTGATGTCGATCGTCGCCGTCCACGGGCGTATCGAAATAGGTCATGTCACCTTCAGCGCGGCCATGCAACGCACGCCCAAAGGCACCGAAGCCATCTACCTGCTGGCGAGAGAAGCCTTCGCATTGGGCTATCGCCGCCTGGAATGGAAGTGCAATGCCAACAACGCCCGTTCCAAACGCGCAGCCCAACGCTTTGGCTTCAGCTACGAAGGCGCCTTCCGCCAGCACATGGTAGTCAAAGGTCAGAGCAGGGATACCGCGTGGTACTCGATCCTTGACAGCGAATGGCCTGAACTGCAAAAAGCGTTCGAAAGCTGGCTGGCTGTGGATAACTTCGCGGACGGGCAGCAGATCAAAGGGCTTGAGGCGTTTCGCTGACTCTGAGGACGCAGAGCGTACGCAACGATAGCGGCGACAACCGGGCCCGCCTGCACAGAATAAAAAAAGGGAAGCCACGAGTGCTTCCCTGAGGTAAATCGTTGAATTATCTGTATGTGCCCGGTCAGCCTTCGATCTCGACCAGAACCTCACCCGGATTGACGCGGTCGCCCTTGGCAACGTGAATCGCTACAACCTTGCCCGCGACCGACGCCTGGACCTCGGTTTCCATCTTCATGGCTTCGGTGATCAATACCGCCTGCCCGGCTTTGACCATATCGCCCTCCTTGACCAGCACATCAACGATATTGCCCGGCATGGTGGTGCTGACGTCGCCCGGTGCATGGGCCTGCTTGCGTTTGCTGGCACCGCCGCCGACAAATTCGTTGAGCGGCTCGAACACCACCTCTTCCGGCATGCCATCGATGGACAGGTAGAAGTGGCGCTTGCCCTCGGCCTTGACGCCCACGCCGGTGATGTCGACCCGATAGGTTTCGCCGTGCACATCAATAACAAACTCAGTCGGCACGCCCTCGCCGCCCGCTCTGGCCACGCTTCCTGCTTCGGGAATCGGCAGCAGCACTTCCGGCGTCAGCGTTCCGGCTGCACGCTCTTCAAGAAACTTGCGGCCGATGTCCGGGAACATGGCAAACGTCAGCACGTCCTCTTCGGATTTGGCCAATGCGCCGATATCGGCACGCAATTTGGTCATCTCCGGCCTGAGCAGATCGGCCGGACGAACATCGATCAGTTCTTCATTACCAATGGCCTGACGACGCAGTTTTTCATCCACCTGCCCCGGCGCCTTGCCGTAACCGCCTTGTAGATAAAGCTTCACTTCATTGGTGATGGTCTTGTAACGCTCGCCGGCCAGCACGTTGAAGAACGCCTGAGTACCGACGATCTGTGAGGTCGGCGTTACCAGCGGTGGATAACCGAGGTCTTTACGCACGCGCGGAATTTCCGCCAGCACTTCGCCCATGCGATTGAGCGCGCCCTGCTCCTTGAGCTGATTGGCCAGGTTGGAAATCATCCCGCCGGGCACCTGATTGACCTGTACGCGGGTATCGACCGCGGTGAATTCGCTTTCGAACTGGTGATATTTCTTACGCACCGCGTAGAAATACAGGCCGATTTCCTGCAACAGCTCCAGGTCCAGCCCGGTGTCGAATTCGCTGCCCTTGAGCGCAGCAACCATCGACTCTGTGCCCGGATGACTGGTGCCCCAGGCAAAGCTGGAGATCGCCGTATCAATATGGTCCGCGCCGCTTTCAATGGCTTTGAGCTGGCACATGGCAGCCAGGCCTGCGGTGTCGTGGGAGTGAATGAACACCGGCAGTGACTGTTCGGCTTTCAGCGCCTTGACCAGTTCACCCGTGGCATAGGGAGTCAACAGACCGGCCATGTCCTTGATCGCCACCGAATCGCAGCCCATCGCCTCCATCTGCCGGGCCTGCGCGACGAACGCTTCGATGGTGTGCACCGGGCTGGTGGTGTAAGCGATGGTGCCCTGCGCATGCTTGCCCGCAGCTTTCACCGCTTCAATGGCAACGCGCAGGTTACGCACATCGTTCATGGCATCGAAAATACGGAACACATCGATACCATTCACCGCTGCTTTGGCGACGAACGCCTTGACCACGTCATCGCTGTAATGCCGATAGCCCAGCAGGTTCTGGCCGCGCAGGAGCATTTGCAAACGGGTATTGGGCAAGGCAGCACGCAGTTGACGCAGGCGCTCCCACGGATCTTCCTTGAGAAAACGCACGCAGGCATCGAAGGTCGCGCCGCCCCAGACTTCCAGCGACCAGTAACCGACCTTGTCGAGCTTGTCGCAGATCGGCAGCATGTCCTCGGTACGCATGCGGGTCGCCAGCAATGATTGGTGAGCGTCACGCAGGATGGTGTCGGTTACGAAAATCTTTTTGGACATTTCACTATTCCTTACAGACCGGCGTGTGCGGCAATGGCGGCGGCGATGGCCAGAGCCAGCTCTTCGGGTTTGCGCTTGATCGAATAATTGGTCAGCTCGGGGTGGCTCTCGACAAAGCTGGTGTTGAATTCACCGCTGCGAAATTCCGGGTTACGCAGAATTTCCTGGTAATAGGCAGCCGTGGTCTTCACTCCTTGCAGGCGCATGTCATCCAGCGCACGCAGGCCACGGTCCATCGCCTCTTCCCAGGTCAGCGCCCAGACGATCAGCTTCAGGCACATCGAGTCGTAAAACGGCGGAATGGTGTAGCCGGTGTAAATCGCCGTATCGGTGCGCACGCCTGGTCCTCCGGGCGCGTAATAGCGGGTGATCTTGCCGAAACTGGGCAGGAAATTGTTCTTCGGGTCTTCGGCGTTGATCCGGAATTGCAGGGCAAAACCGCGGTGAATGATGTCTTCCTGCTTGATCGACAACGGCAGGCCGGACGCAATACGGATCTGCTCGCGAACAATATCGATGCCGGTGATTTCTTCAGTGATGGTGTGCTCGACCTGAACCCGGGTATTCATTTCCATGAAGTACACCTCGCCCTCGGCGAGCAAAAACTCCACGGTCCCTGCGTTCTCGTAACCGACCGCCTTGGCCGCACGCACCGACAGATCACCGATATAAGCACGCTGCTCGGGAGTCAGTTGCGGGCTGGGGGCGATTTCGATGAGCTTCTGGTTGCGGCGCTGAATCGAACAGTCGCGCTCAAACAGGTGCACCACATTGCCGAAGCTGTCACCGAGAATCTGCGCTTCAATGTGCTTGGGATTGACGATGCACTTCTCGAGAAACACTTCCGCCGAGCCAAAGGCCTTGGTCGCTTCGGAAATCACCCTGGGGAATGCCTGCTCGAGTTCTTCGCGGCTGTTGCAACGGCGTATGCCGCGCCCGCCGCCCCCGGAGGTAGCCTTGAGCATCACCGGGTAACCAATACGCTCGCCTTCGACCAGCGCCTCGTCGATGTCCGCCACGTTGCCTTCGGTGCCGGGCGTAACCGGCACACCGGCCTTGATCATGCTGCGCCGCGCTTCGGTCTTGTCACCCATGCGACGAATCACTTCTGCGGACGGACCGATAAACTTAATGCCACGTTCAGCACAGATGTCGGCCAGTTCGGCGTTCTCCGACAGAAAGCCATAACCGGGATGCAGCGCATCGCAGCCCGTCTCTACCGCCAGATTCACCAGCTTGCGCGGGTTCAGGTAACCGGCCAACGGTTCGGCACCAATGCTATAGGCTTCGTCAGCACGCTTGACATGCAGGGCATGCCGGTCGGCATCGGAAAAGATCGCGACCGAGCGAATGCCCATCTCGGCGCAGGCACGCACGATCCGGACGGCAATCTCCCCGCGGTTGGCAATCAGAATTTTTGTTATCACTGGCGTTTTCCTCGACCCGTTTTTGTAACAGGGCATGTGACTGAATGCCGCAGGGACACCCTATGCCGAATCAAGGATTAACAAAAATGAGTAAAAGTTGGGACATGCATAAGTAAAAGCTTATAGTTGAAGCTTCTTGTCGTCTCAGGAAGCTCTTATAAATGCGTAAGTCATTGATGCGTATGACATTGCGTCAGCTGCGTATTTTCAATGAAGTATGTGATCTGCGCTCATACAGCCGTGCAGCCGAAGAGATGTCTCTGACGCAGCCTGCCGTCAGCCTGCAGATTCGCCAGCTTGAGGAGCTGATCGGCCAGCCGCTGTTCGAATACGTCAGCAAAAAGCTCTACCTGACTGAGGCGGCGCAGGCACTGCAACTGGCCAGCCGGGATATTTTCGGACGCCTGGAAAGTCTCGACATGCAGCTTTCGGACATGCAGGGCTCGCTGCAAGGCCAGTTGAAGCTGGCGATTGAATCCAGCTGCAAGTATTTCATCCCCCACCTTTTCGCTGCATTCAAACGCCAGCACCCGGAAGTCAGCCTGAGCCTGATGGTTGTCAATCGTGCACAGATAATCAGGCGATTATCGGACAACCGCGATGATCTTGTAGTGATGTCAGCGGTTCCGCTGGATATGGGGCTGGAGTTTCTACCCTTTCTCAACAACCCGATTGTCGCCGTAGCACCGCCTGACCACCCGCTGAGCAGCCTTGCGACGCTGAACTTGAAAGACCTGGAGCCTTGGCCGCTGCTGACCCGAGAGACGGGTTCAGGCACACGCCGGGCCTGCGAGGAGTACTTCAAAGAGAAACGCGTGCATTTCACGCAGACGCTGGAGGTGTCTTCCAGCGAGGCGCAACGTGAATGCGTGGTCGCCGGACTAGGCCTGGCGATGCTGACACGGCATGCGGTCTGCCAGGAACTCGCCACCGGTGCTCTCGTGGAGCTACCCGTGGCGGAGCTGCCGCTGTATCGAAGCTGGTGCGTGGCTCAGGCCCGAGACAAACGCCTTTCACCCGTGGCACATGCCTTTCTTGCGTTCATCCGCACCGAACGTGCGCAGATCAACCAGCTTGTCGAGCGTTTCGACGGTCGACCGCGGGCAACTTGATAGTCTGCCATACAGCGTTGTCGATACCATCCATGTAGTCACACAGCTCCTGATTAAGCTGACGCGCTTCACTGTAGCTCTCAATAGCCCGACGAAACTCCATGCGGCGCTGGTCTTCCTGCTGGCGGCGGGTTTTCACGGTGCTGGTAGGTAAATCATCGTAATGCCGAGCCATATCCTGTCTCCCAATACGTTTTGTGGGAGCACCAGAATGGAGCGCGACAGTGACAATCAGGCGGCATGCAGATGACAGATCGATGAATTTCGCTCGGTTGAGCGATCAGTCTTCGTGAGTCTTTATCGACTTCGGCGACAGACGCAAGCCGCGCAGGCTGCGCTTGACGCTCTTGAGGTGATTGACCAGGCTCGGGCCGCGGGCCATTGCCACACCCATCGCCAGCACATCGATCACCACCAGGTGCGCGATACGGGACGTCAGCGGCGTGTAGATTTCGGTGTCTTCATGTACATCGATGGCCAGATTGACCGATGACAGCTCGGCCAGCGGCGTCTGGCTTGGGCACAAGGTAATCAGCGTCGCGCCGCTCTCGCGGACCAGATTGGCGGTGATCAGCAAGTCCTTGGAGCGCCCCGACTGGGAAATGCATACCGCGACGTCTGTCGGCTTGAGCGTGACCGCCGACATCGCCTGCATGTGCGGGTCGGAATACGCTGCCGCGGTCAGCAGCAAACGAAAGAACTTGTGCTGCGCATCGGCAGCCACTGCACCGGAAGCGCCAAACCCATAGAATTCGACCCGATTGGCCCCGGCCATGGCCGTGACTGCCATCTGTAAAGCATGGGGGTCGAGGTTTTCGCGCACCTCCATCAGCGTGTGCAGGGTAGTGTCGAAAATCTTCAGGCTGTAGTCGGCGACCGAATCGTCTTCGTGAATCGCGAACTGGCCGAAACTCGCACCCGCTGCCAGACTCTGCGCCAGCTTGAGCTTGAGGTCCTGAAACCCGGTGCACCCAATGGCGCGGCAGAAGCGCACGATGGTTGGCTCGCTGATGCCGACGCTGTGCGCCAGATCCGCCATGGAACTGTGCATCACAGCCGCAGGGTCAAGCAGCACATGATCGGCAACCTTGAGCTCCGATTTGCGCAGCAAATTACGTGACTGGGCGATGTGTTGCAGCAGATTCAAGGGGCAGACTCGGCAAAAGGAAGATGGGCTGGGTTGTAGCTTTCTTGTAGTTATACTACATGACTTGCAAACCGCCCAGTTAAACGACGCTGAAACCTGTTACACGGGCCCTGAATGGGTGAATCGAAAAAAATTGTGGGAATAATCCTACATTAAGCGGAATCCTGCGCCTGGCCTGCGAATGGCCAATCCTCAAGGTCGACTGACCGCGCTCGACCCTGCAACGCTCGACGACCGGTCGTCAGCACCCAGTCATTTTTATTGCCTGACGCAAAGCATGGTTTGCCCGGCATGACGCAGCACCCTAGAATGCGCGGATGCGCGATGATCTCTCTCTTCTTCTGAATTCCCTCAACGATGCCCAACGTCAGGCCGTAGCCGCCTCATTGGGTCGTCAGTTGGTCCTCGCTGGTGCTGGCTCCGGCAAAACCCGTGTGCTGGTGCATCGCATCGCATGGCTGATGCAGGTTGAGCAAGCCTCCCCGCATTCGGTTCTGTCGGTGACGTTCACCAACAAGGCTGCCGCCGAAATGCGCCACCGTATCGAGCAGCTGATGGGCATCAGCCCTGCCGGTATGTGGGTGGGCACCTTCCACGGCCTGGCCCACCGCCTGCTGCGAGCGCACTGGCAGGAAGCCGGGCTGGTGCAAACCTTCCAGATTCTCGACAGCGATGACCAGCAGCGCTTGGTAAAACGCGTGATGCGCGAGCTGGGCCTGGATGAGCAACGCTGGCCTGCACGTCAGGCACAGTGGTTCATCAACGGCCAGAAAGATGAAGGCCTGCGCCCGAAACATATTCAGGCCAGCGGCGATCTGTTCCTGACCACCATGAAAAGCGTCTACGAAGCCTACGAGGTCGCCTGTCAGCGGGCCGGCGTCATCGACTTCTCCGAACTGCTGCTGCGCGCACTCGACCTGTGGCGCGATAATCCGGGTTTGCTCGCGCATTATCAGCGTCGTTTCCGCCATGTATTGGTGGATGAATTCCAGGACACCAACGCCGTGCAATACGCGTGGCTACGCCTGCTCGCTCAGGGTGGCGACAGCCTGATGGTGGTCGGCGACGACGATCAGTCCATTTACGGCTGGCGTGGCGCGAAGATCGAGAACATTCACCAGTATTCCTCTGACTTCCCGGACACCGAAGTCATCCGCCTGGAGCAGAATTACCGCTCCACAGCGAGCATTCTCAAGGCTGCCAACGGCTTGATCGTCAATAACAGCGGCCGCCTGGGCAAGGAGTTGTGGACTGACGTCGGCGATGGCGAGCTGATCAACCTGTATGCCGCCTTCAACGAACACGATGAGGCGCGCTATGTGGTCGAGACCATCGAAAGCGCGCTGAAAACCGGCATCTCGCGCAACGACATCGCCATTCTGTACCGTTCCAACGCCCAGTCGCGGGTGCTCGAAGAAGCCCTGCTGCGTGAGCGTATTCCATACCGCATTTACGGCGGGCAGCGCTTCTTCGAACGCGCCGAAATTAAGAACGCGATGGCGTATATGCGCTTGCTGGAAGGTCGTGGCAACGATGCAGCGCTGGAGCGGGTGATCAACGTTCCGGCTCGCGGCATCGGCGAAAAGACCGTCGAAGCAATTCGCGAACATGCACGTCATGCCGACGTCTCCATGTGGGAAGCCATGCGCCTGCTGGTCGCCAACAAGGGCCTGACCGGCCGCGCCGCCACGGCCCTGGGCGGGTTCATCGAGCTGATCGAGAACCTGTCGGCGAAGGTCATGGAGATGCCGCTGCACCTGATGACCCAGACGGTTATCGAGCAGTCCGGGCTGATCACCTATCACGAGCAGGAAAAAGGCGAGAAAGGCCAGGCGCGGGTAGAAAACCTTGAGGAACTGGTCAGCGCGGCCCGTGCTTTCGAGAATCACGAAAGCGAAGAAGACCTGACGCCACTTGCAGCGTTTTTGGGGCATGCCTCACTGGAGGCCGGCGACACCCAGGCGCAGGAGCATGAAGACAGCATTCAGCTGATGACCCTGCACAGCGCCAAGGGCCTGGAGTTCCCGCATGTGTTCCTGGTGGGCATGGAGGAAGGGCTGTTCCCGCACAAGATGAGTCTGGAAGAGCCGGGGCGCCTGGAAGAAGAGCGACGTCTGGCTTATGTCGGCATCACCCGCGCCATGAAACAGCTGGTGATGACCTACGCCGAAACGCGTCGTCTGTACGGCAGCGAAACCTACAACAAGGTCTCGCGTTTTGTACGCGAGATTCCGCCGGCGCTGATCCAGGAAGTGCGCCTGTCCAACAGCGTGAGTCGCCCGTTCGGCGGCACTCCGAAGTTCAACAGCAGCAGCCTGTTCAACGGCACCGGCATTCCGGAAACCGAGTTCACCATGGGCCAGCGCGTACAGCATGCGGTGTTCGGCGAAGGCGTGATCCTCAACTTCGAGGGCGCTGGCGCTCAGGCACGGGTGCAGGTCAACTTCGCCGAAGGCAGCAAGTGGCTGATGATGGGCTATGCGAAGCTGGTGCCGTTGTAGCGTTCAGGGGTTGGGCGCGGTGCCAGTTCTTGTTCCCGCGCTCGGCGTCATACATTAGTCCGCTTTTGATTCTGGCCGCAGGACGTGGGAGCGAGCTTGCTCGCGAAGGCGCTGTTTCAGTCGATGCATTTTCGGCGATTATGAAGACCTTTTCGCGAACAAGTTCGCTCCCACGCCCTTCGGGCAGAAGCACAGAGGCCATTTATTCCGGGCGTTCCAAGACCTGTGTATAACCTCGGTGCGTGGGGCTAATCACAAGTCTTACGAAGCGCGCTGAAAAGTCCTACGCTATTTATGTAAAAGTCCGAAACACTAACGCGCTGGTCATGTAGTCATCTGCTGTGCAACATGGCGCGCGTGCAATCACAAAACGGGAATACCCTTATGCAACGTTTTCTAAGCATCGCGATGGCGCTGTGCATCGGGCTCACCATGAGCCTGGATGTGAACGCCGCGCGTTTCGGTGGCGGCAAGAGCATGGGCTCGGCGCCTACGCATCAGACACGTCAGGCAACACCCTCCACGCCTGCGGCAGCGCCTAACGCTGCGGGCCGTCCTGCGCCTGCGGCAAGCGGTGCCTCGCGCTGGCTGGGCCCATTGGCCGGTATCGCTGCCGGTGGCCTGCTCGCGTCGATGTTCATGGGTGACGGCTTCAACGGCCTGCAACTGTTCGACATCCTGATCATGGGCCTCATCGCCTTCCTGATCTTCCGCTTCATTGCACGTCGTCGTCAGCAGCAACAGCCGAAAATGGCTGCTGCCGGTGCACCGTACCAGCGTGAAAGCAGCCAGCCTGCGCAGAACCCGATCTTCGGCAGTTCCTCACCGGCCTCCGCTGCGCCAGTGATCAACGCCCCGGCCTGGTTCAACGAAGAGCGCTTTCTGGAAGCCGCTCGTGGCCACTTCCAGTCGCTGCAGCAGCACTGGGACGCCAACGAAATGGACAAGATCGCCGAGTTCGTTACCCCGCAAATGCTGCAGTTCCTGAAAAAGGAACGTGCGGACCTGGGTGATGGCTTCCAGTCGACCTACATCGACAACCTTCAGGTTCAACTGGACGGTGTGGATGATCGCGCCGACAAGACCATCGCTACCCTGACCTTCTCGGGCGTGTCCAAGACCTCGCGTTTCGACCAGGGCGAAGTGTTCAGCGAAAGCTGGAACATGGAGCGCCCACAGGGTGATAACCAACCGTGGCTGGTGGCAGGAATTCGCCAGAACGGTTGAACCAGAATCCTTTCTCGCGTTCAGAACCCCGGACATGTCCGGGGTTTTTGCTTATCCGTTCGGATAGTTATTTTGAGAAAGGCTTTACGCTACTGTATAACCCGCGCCATCAAGTGAGAGGATCTGTGTCGTGGAAGAAGTCATCGAACAACTGCGTGAAGCAAACGAGCCGGTCCCGGTTCCGCTTGAGCTGCCAGACGAAGACCAACTGGTCGAAATTGAAGAACAGCTGTTCATCAATATTCCGTTCGTCTTCAAAGAGTTTCTCCTGACGGTCAGCGATGTGGTGTACGGCAGCCTTGAGCCCGTCACCGTGACCGATCCGCAGTCGCACACCTATTTGCCGGACGTGGCCGCCACGGCCTGGGATCTGGGCGTGCCGCGCGAGCTGATTCCGATCTGCCAGGACGGCGACGACTACTACTGCGTCGAAGAAGACGGCACGGTAGTGCTGTGGTCTGCCGAAGAGGAACTGGTCACCGAGGAAAGCTGGGAGTCGGTCTGGCACTGGGCTCGGGATGTCTGGCTGGAAAGCTGAGACACCCCTGCGCGGCAAAGACTGTAAGGTAATCTCCGGGCTCAATGCCCGGATGATTCCTGATTATTGCCCAGCGTCTCCAGCAGCGCGATCTGCATCCGCGTATGCACGCGGATCAGCCAGCGCCAGAGCAGTGCCGCGACCAGAGCGGCAATCAGGGCGATGACCAGAAGCAATTCGTTGGCAGGCAGAATACTTGCCGACAATGCTGCCAGCATCACGAAAATCACCACCAGCGACAACAGCGGAATCACTTCCGCCACGACCTTGCGCACACGCACGGTATGTCGGCCTGCCATCTCGGGTTTGACGCCCATCTCCGCCAGCAGCATCGACAGCGCCTTGAGCTTGCGATACGCGGCAATCAGAAACGGCAGCGACAGCAGCAACGCCGCGCCGCAGATCCAGGCTTTCTGGTGACTGACATCCGCCACCCATTCGTCCATGTACCCGCCAAGATGCTCGGCAAAATAGCCGCCGCTGAAGAAAATCGCCATTACCAGCGCCAGATTGACCCCGACCTGTAGCAGAATCCGCCGGATCATCCCGGCAAGCACTGCACCCTGCCCTTGCGGCTGAATGCTGCGCAGCCACTCGCCGTACATGCCGAACACCCGTGCAACGCGCCGGGGCATTATCGACGCCAGCTTGAGTGACAGCGGATCAGCACCGCGAATCAGATAGGGCGTCAGCAAAGTAGTAATGGCTGATACCGCCACTGCCACCGGGTAGAGAAAATCGCTGGTGACCTGCAGGGTCATGCCCAGCGCCGCGATGATGAAGGAAAACTCGCCAATCTGTGACAGCCCCATCCCCACGCGCAATGAGGTGCGACCGTCATTGCCAGCGATAAACGCCCCAAGGCCGCAAGACAGCATCTTGCCCAGCACCACAGCGACAGTGATGACTGCAATCGGCCAGGCATATTCCAGCAGGATTTTCGGGTCGATCATCAAACCGATGGCGACGAAAAAGATTGCGCTGAACATGTCACGAACCGGCTCGATCAATCGCTCGATTTTCAGCAGCTCACGCGACTCAGCCATGATCGCACCGATCAGGAACGCGCCCAGCACCATGCTGTATTCCAGCTTGACCACCAGCAGACAGAAGCCGAAACACAGGCCCAGCACGGTAATCAACAGCATTTCATTGCTTTCGAACCTGGCGACATAGGCCAGCAAACGGGGCACCAGCAGAATCCCGATCACCAGCGCTACGATCATGAACAGCGACAGTTTGCCGACCGTGGAAAACACTTCCCCCGAACTGACGGAGCCGCTGACTGCGATGCCGGACAACAGCGCAATAATGCCGATGCCGAGAATGTCTTCGACGATCAGCACACCGAAGATCAACTGGGCAAAATGCTGGTTCTTCATCTTCAGGTCGTTGAGCGCCTTGACGATGATGGTGGTGGAAGAGATCGCCAGAATCGCGCCGAGAAACAGCGAGTCCATGGTTTTCCAGCCAAAGAACTGCCCGATCTCGTAACCGATCCAGATCATCAGGGCAATTTCCAGAAAAGCCGCGATGAACGCCGTCGCGCCGACCTTGAACAATTTGCGCAGGCTGAATTCCAGCCCCAGGCAGAACATCAGGAAGATCACTCCCAGCTCGGCCAGAATTTTGATGGTTTCTTCGTCATGGATCAGACTGAACGGCGGAGTGTGCGGACCGATGATGAACCCGGCAACGATATAACCGAGCACCACTGGCTGCCTGAGGCGATGAAAAAGGATGGTCACCACGCCGGCCACCAGCATGATCACTGCCAGGTCCTGAATGAAATTGATGGCATGCATGGGGATACGGCTCCTTGTGGGTGATGACTCCTAAAACCGCTGGCGCTGTTCTTGCAACGGCGTCGGCTGGTAGTTGCGCCATCAAAATCGGATGAAAGCGTAGGAAAATTCCCGATCCACGGGTTTTTGCAGGTTAACACCGCCCCCTTCGACATAAAGCCGGTGCAATATATGGAAACAGATAGTTATGACGCGTGACGGCCGCCTGCTGGCCAGCGTCCCGATAACTGTCACAAGCCCCTTGAGCGCCAGGATAGGCGCCCCTTGAACACCTTGACCGTGTGAGTACGCTATGGAACCCGGAAACGCCCAGCTGTCGATGACTGTATTGATGACCCCGGACATGGCCAACTTCTCTGGCAACGTACACGGCGGCACGCTGCTCAAGTACCTGGACGAAGTGGCCTACGCGTGTGCCAGCCGCTACGCCGGACGCTATGTGGTAACGCTGTCGGTGGACCAGGTGATTTTTCGCGAGCCGGTGCATGTCGGCGAACTGGTGACCTTCCTTGCGTCGGTCAATTACACCGGCAACACCTCCATGGAGGTGGGCATCAAGGTGGTCACCGAAAACATCCGCGAGCGCTCGGTACGTCATTCCAACAGCTGCTTCTTCACCATGGTTGCCGTGGACGACAATCGCAAACCCGCCAGCGTACCGCCTCTGGAACCGGAAACCCCGGAAGGCAAGCGTCGTTTCATTCAGGCGCAACAACGCCGCCAGATTCGTCAGGAACTGGAAAAGCGTTATCAGGACATCAAGGAAGAAGCCTTGTAAGGGACAGGCTCAGACATGGGTGCCTGAGCCCTCGGTTGCATCTGAAGGTTACAGACGCACAGCGTCGAACTTCACCCGTGGATGCGCGATGCGATCCTGGGCGCGCACCAGTTCCAGCTCGTAACTGCCGCAAGCCTGCGTTTCGAGCAGCACTTCGTGGACTGCTGCTGCGGTGAATTCGAACGCTGCTACCAGATCGTCGCCCAGTAAAATGCGTGACAGGAACAACCCGGACGTCAGATCCCCCACACCGACCGGCTGGCGTGGAAATGCCAATAGCGGGCGGCGCAGGTGCCAGCTTGCCTCGGCGGTCACCAACAGCATTTCAAAGCCGTCGGCAGCCTTGCCGGGGTAATCAAGGTGTTTGACGACAACCGCTTTGGGACCCCGCGCCAGCAAGGCCCGCGCCATCGCCAGGCAGTCGGCCAGCGATTCGGGCTTGCGGCCAGAGAAGCTGTCCAGCTCCAGCTGGTTGGGGCACATGAAGTCAGCCATGGCCGCAGCCTCTTGCAGCAGGAAGTCGCTGACTTCAGGCGCAACGATGCAGCCTTTTTCTGGGTGGCCCATTACCGGGTCGCACAGGTAAAGCGCCTTGGGATTGGCAGCCTTGATGCGCGCCACGCCGGTCAGAATCGCCCTGCCCTGCGCCGCACTGCCCAGATACCCGGACAGCACGGCATCACAGTTACCCAGCTCGCCGATGGCGGCTATCCCGTCGATCAGTGCGGGAATCTGCTGCGGGGCCAGCACTTCGCCTGTCCACTGCTTGTATTGCGTGTGGTTGGAGAACTGAACCGTATTGAGCGGCCAGACATTGACCCCGATACGCTGCATCGGGAACACCGCCGCGCTGTTGCCGGCGTGGCCGAATACCACATGGGACTGGATAGCGAGCAAGTGAGGCGTACGTTTCATTGGGGGCGGAATCCTGAACACGATGCAAATGCAATAATGAGAAATATAAGTTGCGCAGTATGGCTGTAAATCACTCAGGGCAGTTAAGCTGGTAACACCTACGCTGGAGCACTCCGTCATGCTGACCCTGGGAAATATCTTCGTGCTGATGCTGTTCGCAAGTGCTGCGGCCTGGTGGTGGCACGCCCATGGTCTGCGAGAAAAAGCGCTGGCGCGCGTCAAGCAGCATTGTGCACGCCTTGAACTGCAACTGCTGGACGACGCCGTTGCGCTGCGCCGCCTGACCTTTGCCCACGACGCTCAGGGTCGCAAGCGCCTGGCCCGCGTGTATGGCTTCGAGTTCACGGTGACGGGCGAGCAGCGTCACCCTGGCACGATCACCATGTTCGGCGCGCACACTGCGCAAATCGAACTGGCACCCTACCCGTTTGAAATCAAGACGCCACCACCCAGCGCTGAAATTATTCAAATGAGCGAGTGGCGTCAATCGCATCAGAAATGGAAGCAGTAGCGGCTGGGTAAATGCAAATCGTTGTGGGAGCGAGCTTGCTCGCGAAGAGGGCGTCAAAGCCCCCGAAAACAGGGCGTTTGAAGGGTCGCCGTCGCGAGCAAGCGGCGCGTCACGCCAGACACTCCGCCATCTGCGCCTGCAACTTATCCACATCCTGATCGGTGGAAAAGATCAATTCCAGACGTGAATCCTGACGCCACTCGCTGACTTGCCAGGCTATCGGTGCGCCATCGACCACATTCCCGGAATACCAGCCACCCTCGCTGTGGATAACCATCTTCGCCCGCCGCCAATCAAGGCTTTCCAGCCAGTACAGAATGCGCTGCAGGTCGAAGCATTGCGAGGGATGCCAGCGCCAGCCGATGCTCCAGCCTTCAGCACTGGCCTGACTCAGGCAGATCGGTACCTTCGGGTCGACCCATAGCGCAGGCAACTGGCCAACGTTGTTGGGCAGCATAAACTTATCCACAGCCTGTTTATCCACACCGACAGCACTGGTGAACCCCGGTACCTGGCTCGGGTGCAGCTCTCCGTATCGGGTCCAGATCAAGGCGTGCGGCAGCAACTGTTCGGCCAACGCCCGGCGAGAGACTTCATCCAGTTGCTCGGACTTGTTCATAACCACAAGCCCTGCATCCGCCAGTGCTTCCTGCTGAGTGCTCGGCAACGGTTGTCCGGCGAGCATTGCTTGCGCGTCCAGCACCACCACGCCGGGCTGAACATTCAGGACGCCGCGCCAGGGTGCCTCGCGCAATTGCGCCATGAGTTGCGCAGGATGACCCAGTCCCGAAGGCTCGATCAGCAGACGATCAGGCCGGGCCTTGCGCAACAAACGCCCCAGACCGATCTGGAACGGCACGCCATTGACGCAGCACAGGCAGCCGCCAGCCACCTCGCCAAGTGCGATACCATCGGCATCCGTGGTCAGCAACGCGGCATCCAGACCGATCTGTCCGAACTCGTTTATCAACACGGCCCAGCGTTCATGGGCGGGTTTCTGCGCCAGCAGGCGTTTGATCAGGCTGGTCTTGCCGGCGCCCAGCGGGCCACCGATGACATGCGTCGGTATGTTTTGCAGCATGGGATCACTTTTGACGAATGCGTGGGTCATTGAAGAGCAAGGAAGGGTAATGATGCAAGTGATGTGGCTGCCCGCCCGCCTGGCACTGATGCTGCTGATGGCGAGTTCGGGTACGGCGTGGGCCGAGGCGTGTCTGGTCCACAGCCAGGCCGAAAGGCTTGATGTGAAAGTCTGCCAGGAAAATATCAATATCCCGGCAGACCTGTTCCACGACAGCTTCTGCAAGCCACAACTGGCCGGGCAGAAGACCGAAACGACCTACTCGCAACAGTGCCCGGCAGGTGCCTTCGGTGTCTGCCGCAACGCGCAAGTCGCCAATCTTCCGTATCGCGAGCACATCCACTATTACGGGGTCGCCCGTGACGCGCTGTACCTCAAGCCCTTTTGTGAGGGCCAGAGCAAGGGGCAATGGGCAACCCCTGAATAAAGTTTCAGTCCAGCCAGTCCAGCGTCAGAATCAACCTGCGCTCGTTACGCAGCAGTTGCGGCGAGCGATGGATCAAACCGAAGCCTTCGTTACCGTGCCAGCGTTCCCCCTTGAGCAACGCCACTTCCCCGCTGTTGATCTGCTGGATACGGGCAGCATCCGTCGGCTCGGCGTCCAAATGCCCCAATTGTTTACGGTCCATCACCCCTTCATGCAGCCATTGACTGCCAACCCCGCCATAAGTGGTGATAAGACGTACCGGCACATGATCAACATGGAAGCGCGGGCACATGGCCTTGTCGAGCACGCGCAGACGCAGGCCAACGCACTCGGCACCCAGCAGGCAGGCATAGGCGCCGACCAGCCATGAAACGTCGGCAATGAAGCCCTGATACCCCTGCAGATCGGAATATCCCCGAGCCAGCGTGGTCAGGTCAGGCTCGACTTCACCGCCCCTTACTTGCAGGGGCATGGACTCGGCAAGGGGCTCGCCCATCGACAGCAGCAAGGCACCGAAATCCTCGATGTGCGCAGGCAGTTGACGCTGCCAGACCGCAAGGTTGACGTCATCCTGGAGGATCTCGCTCAATACCTCAGGCGTGCCGCCGTGTGCCTGACGAACGGCTGTCTTGTCATTCAAACGATAGGCCAGCATCAGGCAGCCACCTCTTCTTCGTACCAGTCGCCAAAAGGATCGGCCAGCGTGCGCCAGCGCTCGACACCCGCCGCCATCTCGGTATCAGTGAGCAGGCATTTGTCCAGTTCGGCTGTCAGCAGGGCAAAATCAATGTTCTGACCGATGAACACCAGTTCCTGACGGCAGTCACCGGTTTCAGTCGACCAGTTCTCCAGAATGGATTTGACGCTCTCCTTGTCCTCGGGCCAGCTGTCGCGGGTCACGAAACGCCACCAGCGTCCGGCAAAACCATGGCGCATCAAGCCGCCCGCCTGCGACCAGCTGCCTGCATCCTTGTATTTGCTGGCCAGCCAGAAGAAGCCTTTGGAGCGCAGCAGCTTGCCATTGGTCCACGGGCGATTGATGAAATTGAAAAAACGCTCCGGATGGAACGGGCGCCGGGCACGATAGGCAGTTGATGCTATGCCGTACTCTTCGGTTTCCGGCATGTGTTCGCCGCGCATTTCCTTTAGCCAGCCCGGTGCCTGAGAAGCACGCTGGAAGTCAAAACGCCCGGTGTTGAGAATCGTCGCCAACGGCACCTGGCCCATCACCATCGGCACAATCTCGGCTTCGGGGTTGAGGCGCTTCAGGATCGCCATCAGCTCTTCACGCTCACTGGAGCTGATCAGGTCGATCTTGCTGAGCAGGATGACGTCGGCAAATTCGATCTGCTCGATCAGCAGGTCGGTAATCGAGCGGTCATCGTCTTCACCCAGGGTTTCACCGCGTGTGGACAAGCCGTCAGCCGCTTCGTAATCGAGCAGAAAATTCACGCCATCGACGACGGTGACCATGGTGTCCAGACGCGCCAGATCCATCAGGCTTTTGCCAGCTTCGTCACGAAAAGTGAAGGTCTCGGCCACTGGCAGTGGTTCGGAGATTCCAGTGGATTCGATCAATAAATAGTCAAAACGACCGTCCTGAGCGAGGCGACTGACCTCTTCAAGCAAGTCCTCGCGCAAGGTGCAGCAGATGCAACCATTGCTCATCTCGATCAGCTTTTCTTCGGCACGGTTCAGGCTGACATCGCGCTGAACTTCGCTGCCATCGATATTGATCTCACTCATATCGTTGACTATTACGGCAACCCGCAGGTTTTCACGATTGCGCAGCACATAATTGAGTAAAGTGCTTTTACCGGCCCCTAGAAAACCGGACAGAACGGTAACGGGTAGAAGATTTGCCATCAGGATTCTCCAGGCAGCTGCAAGGCTTGAACCTTGTTCATGTCGGCTGCAACGAATCCCTCAGGCAGCCGACTCTAATCACACTGAGATGTTATAGTATAACAACACATAATAGCTACGGCGTTGGTGAAGGGATCTTCATGAGACGGGTTTCAACAGGTTTGGTGGCGATGTTGATCAGCGCACACTTGATGGCAGCACCACCCAGGCCTTCTGCCGACCTCGCCACTTGTACGCGTAGCGCGACGGTGCTGGCGTGCAGCGATGCCCAAGGCAATAGCTACAGCGTGACCACAGCCGGATCGACGACCTGGTTGAAGGGTTACGAGGTACTCGACAAGCGTCGCTGGGCGCAGACCAACAGTCGCTATGGCCAGCTGACGTTTTTTACCGGGCTGGCTTCCAATGGCGAAGCCTGGGTAGGCACTGTCCAGCGCGTGGGCTGGACAACAATCACGCGGGTGTCCAGCTCAAGCGGCACGCGTAGCAAGATCACCTGCAGCCGGCTGAACGGCTGCCGTTGACCTGATCAGACCTGCTGTTCCTGCTTCTGCGCTTGCAGCCAGGCCATGTGCGAATCCACTGGCGGGTTGCGCTGGAAATAGCGCTGCAGGCCATCGAACAAACCGTCTGCAACGGCCTGTTGGTGGCGCGCAGTGACCAGACGCTGACTGTCACGGCTATTGGAGATAAACCCGGTTTCGACCAGAATCGACGGTACGTCCGGTGATTTGAGAACGGCGAACCCGGCCTGCTCCACGCGCTTCTGATGCAGCGTGGTAATGCCTTCCAGACTGCCCAGAACGGTGTGGCCCAGTTGCAGACTGGCTGCAATGGTAGCGTTCATCGACATGTCGAGAATCACCCCGGCGAGCATCGGGTCCTTGTCCTTGAGGTTGAGCAGCGACGAGGCCCCCAACAGGTCGGCACCGTTTTCCCGCTGCGCCATGAAACGCGCCGTCGCCGAGGTTGCACCGCCTTCGGAAAGGGCAAACACCGAAGCACCAGAGGCTGTCAGACGAGGCGCTGCGTCAGCATGTACGGAGATGAACATGTCGGCGTTGGACTTGTGCGCGAACTCGACGCGCTTGCGCAGCGGCACGAAGAAGTCATCGTTGCGCACCAGACGCACGTCGAAACCCTTCTCGCGCTTCAGCCGTTTGGCCAGCAACTGCGCGATGGAAAGCACCACATCTTTTTCGCGTTCGCCCCGAGAACCTACAGCGCCCGGGTCCTTGCCGCCATGACCGGCATCGACCACCACCATGATGTCGCGCCCGGTGTGCGCCTTGTTGGTCTGGATCGGGACGGGCACCGGTGGCGGCAGCTCAGCCATCTGCACGGGCGCATGGGCCGTGGAACTCATGTCCAGCACCAACCGGTGTCCCTGCCCACCTTCCGGGCCGAGCAGGAAACTATTGAGTTGCACTGGCGCGGTCAGGTCCAGCACGATGCGCGTGTCGTCACCCTGGCCGTAGTGCCCGGAGCGAATGGACTTGATAACGGTACGGTCCAGCGCCAGTTGGCTGAAGTCGCCGGTCAGCCGCGAACCGCTGACATCGATGATCAGACGGTCGGGGGCGGTAAGCGTGAAAGTTTTGTACTGCACCGGGCCGCTAAGGTCGAGCACCAGGCGCAGCTTGTCGTTGGTACGCCACAGGCGGGCGTTACGAATCTGTGTGGCATAGGCACCCAACGGCAACGTCAGAGCCGCGCTGGCCAGCAGCATGTTGAGCAACACTTGGCGTCGGTGCATGGAACATCTCAAAGAGCAAATTGAGCATCCCGGCTCACGAAGGGTTCATCCACATCATTAGTAACAATATAACATGCAGTTACGGACGAAACATGAAGCCCTTCATGAAGATTCCGTCATCTGGTGCCCCGCCAACGTGACAAAAAATCACCGCCTTCAGACAGAGTGTTCCACGTGGAACATAACCCTCTGAATTTGATCAGGTACGCGGGGCGACATTGCCGCACTGTGGTCCCAGCCATACAGCGCGAGTGTCCATGCTGCCATTCTGTTGCTGACCGGTGGCGTTGAAAGTGCCCACCACGTTCGTGGTGAACTCACGATCACTTAGAAACTGAGCCTGCCCGGTGCCCTGAGCTTTCGGGCAGCTAAACTGAAAATTCCAGGTCTTGCCGTTTCGCGCGGTAATTTTTTGCGTGCATCCGGAAGCCGGATCAGTCAGCGGAATGTTGTCCGACTGTACCTGAGCCTGTGTCAGGCAGGCCCTAACGCCCTTGCCGCCGAGCGACACGCCCTGCTTCTTCATCATCTGTTCCATCATGGCGCGCTGCTCAGGCGGCAGGTTCTGCAATTGGCCCAGCATCAATTGCATGTCCGGCAATTGCTGTCCGTCCACCTTCATATTGCTAGAAGTCAGTTCCCACAAACCTGGTTGCAGCATCTGCGCTTGAGCCAGAGGGGTAGCCAGGCAAAACATCCAGGCCAATATGCGTTTGTTCATTTCAAGATTCCTGATGGACGATTGCAGATGTAAACGGGGCCGGAATCATCCAGCCGGAAGATAAGCCTTAGACGGCACAGACATCGCCCAGTTGCATGGGTAATAAAATAGCGACATTCCCGTTCAGCTGTGGTCTGTTAGGCAGCAAAGACGAGGAGCATTGTTCCACATGGATTATCACGACCCGTACTTTTTCGGTTATGTCCTCGGCTTCATTCATTTGCTGGGCACAGGCGCCGCCATTCACGCGCTGCTGACGGTGCGCACCTCTCAAGGTGCTATTGCCTGGGCGATGCCGCTGGTATTCATTCCTTATTTCACCCTGCTGCCTTATCTGGTGTTCGGCAGAAGCTCGTTCGACGCGTACATCAAGGCCCGTCGCCAGGCCAACCAGGAAATGCGCATTGCGATTGGCAGCCTCAACTGGCGGCCGTGGATCGAGGAAGCTGTGGCAGCACGTCGCTCGGATGCCTATGCAGCGCTGCGCGCCATGCCCAAGTTGGGAAACATGCCCGCACTGGCCAACAACAAGGTCAGGCTCTTGATCAATGGTGAGGAAACCTTCGGAGCGATCTTCAAAGCCATCCGTGAGGCGAAAAAGACAATCCTGATTCAGTTTTTCATCATTCATGACGACAACCTCGGTCGCCAGTTGCAAACACTGCTGCTGGAAAAAGCCGCCGAGGGCGTAGGCATCTTTGTCCTTTATGACCGGATCGGTAGCCACGCATTGCCGGGGGCTTACATCGAAAAATTGCGCGACGGTGGCGTACAGATAAAAGCCTTTGCCACACGTGGCGGCTGGCTGAATCGCTTTCAGATCAACTTCCGCAACCACCGCAAGATCGTCGTCGTCGATGGCCTGAAAGGCTATATGGGTGGGCATAACGTCGGTGATGAATACATGGGACTGAAGCCCCCCCTGGCTCCCTGGCGCGATACCCATGTAGAAGTCATCGGCCCGGTGGTCGCCTGCCTGCAAGAGTCGTTCGCCGAAGACTGGTTCTGGGCCACCCGCGAGCTGCCACCATTGAGCCTGCCTGATGAATTTCCCGAGGATGGTGTGCTCTGCCAGTTGCTGACCAGTGGCCCGGCCGATGCGCAGGAAACCTGCTCGCTGTTCTTCGTCGAAGCCATTCACGCTGCCGAAGAGCGCGTATGGATCACCAGCCCTTACTTCATACCTGACGAAGCCGTGACCGCTGCGCTGACCCTGGCGGTACTGCGCGGGGTGGATGTGCGCCTGCTGCTGCCCTCACGGCCTGATCATTATGTGGTCTATGCCGCCTCCAGCCTGTATGCCTTCGATGCCGTGCGTGCCGGCGTGCGGGTATTCCGTTACGAACCGGGCTTCCTGCACCAGAAGGTCGTGCTGGTCGACAACGACATCACCGCCATAGGCAGCGCAAACCTCGACAACCGCTCGTTCCGCCTCAACTTCGAACTGATGCTACTGACGGTCGACAGCGACTTCTCCAGCCAGGTGGAATCCATGCTCACTGCCGACTTCAACCTAGCCCGCGAAATATCTGTGCAAGAAAGCCACGAAACGCGGCGCCTGCATCAATTGGGTATGCGCGTGGCGCGGCTGATTTCGCCGATTCTGTGAAGATTAAGGTGTACTACATTGTTGCACCTCAAGCATTGGATAACCCATGAGTTTTCACTAGAATTTTGATCACCACGCGCATTGATGGATTTTACGAGGCTCAAGATGAAGGCGTCACTGCAGCAGGTGTTACAGGCTGATCGAATAGACGACCTGCAAAAGCTAGGAACATTTATTGAAGTGAAGAGAGGCATCGAAACTCAGCTGATGTTGAAGCTCGGGGTCAATGGCTGGGTAGCGTTATTCTCGAAACTGAATGTTCTGAAAACCGCGCTCTTGGCGAGTAAGACCTCCGTCCACATGGCCGCCCATGAAAACACCTTCAGAGAAGCCAAACGCAAACTCTCAAAAAGCCTGGGTTTTCAAATAACGGCACACAATCAAGCAGAGCTCGACCGGCTGATACAAACATGCTCACTGTATGTTCTCGGTCGTACGGTCGACCCGCATGAGCGTTTTGAAGAGAACAAACACAGAAATTTCATTAGCAGTTCGAAACTGGAAGGAATCCACATACCCTCCACCGACGAGAAAACGTCTTTGGAAATGATACTGGCCAAACACAGAAGATGATCAATGGACAGATACGAGAGCTCGATTGGGCAACCGTCAGTCAGGAGGAATGGGTCAGGGCCAATATTGATGGCGTCAACGTGAACTATGGCCCCATGAAAGACATATTCGAGCGCATCGTAACCCTCTGCTAATCGGCCTGCCGAGCACGAAAGCCGCCTTGGGTGCTCAAGACCCTTAAGACTCTCAGAGTATCCCGGCCTCGGCGTTCGTAACTAAAGCTCATCCATAAATATCCTCCCGCGTCAGCGGCAACCCGGTCTTGCCGTCGGCAAAGGGTTTCACGGCGAGTATCTGGTGCAGGTTGATCCAGCCCTTGGCGAATCCATAGGCGCAGCCCGCCAGGTACAGACGCCAGATGCGCAGGGTATGTTCGGGCACGATACGGGCGGCTTCACCGAGCCTGGCTTCAAGCCGCGCGCTCCAGTGTTCCAGCGTTCTGGCGTAGTGCGGGCGCAGGCTTTCCACGTCGACTACTTCCAGACCGGCTTCGCTGATATGGGCGCTGATCATGGCCAGGTGCGGCAGCTCGCCGTTGGGGAATACATAGCGGTCGATGAACTCCCCGGCACCACGTCCTACAGGACGTCCGTCCGTATGCCGGGCGGTGATCCCGTGATTCATGACCAGGCCGCCCTCCTTCACCGCACCGAACAGGCATTGCGCGTACAACGGCAAGTTAGCGTGCCCTACGTGCTCGAACATACCGACGCTGACCACCTTGTCGAAGCGCGCATCCTGCGGCAGGTCGCGGTAGTCGAGCAGTTGCAGGTCGACCTTGTCCTGCAAGCCCTCGGCCTGCACTCGTTGACGGGCCAGCGTCAGTTGTTGCTCGCTGAGCGTGATGCCGAACACCTTCGCGCCATATTCACGGGCAGCAAACCGCGCCAGTCCGCCCCAGCCGCACCCCACATCCAGCAGATACTCACCTGGCTTGAGCCGTAACTTGCGGCACAGGTGGTGGAATTTGTCCTGCTGCGCCTGCTCGAGGGATTCATCACCCGTCTTGAAGTACGCGCAGGAGTAAACCATCTCTCTGTCGAGCCAGAGCTGGTAGAAGTCGTTGGATACGTCGTAATGGTAGGCAATCGACGCGGCGTCAGTGTCCTTGTCGTGCTGGACGCGGATCGGGTTGTCGGCGCTGTCATCATCGTCCACAAGGGCATGAGTCAGTTCATCGCAAACCCGGACAACTTCGCTGATCGAACCTTCCAGCTCCAGCCGCCCCTCTACGAAGGCACTGCCAAGCAAGCCCAGGCTGGGGTGGTTGAAATCGGAGACCAGTTGCGGGTCCTTGACCACTATGGTGACGCTGGGCGCAGGCCCCAGGTCCATCTGATGGCCGTCCCAGAGCTTGAGCCGTAACGGCAGATGAAGGTTCTGCAAGGTCGTTGGAAGTTGTGTAAGCATTCAAAATCACCCCCTTATCCAGAAACTCAAAAAGAGTAATCCAGCAAGGGCCCCGCAAAAGGGCCCGCAAAGGCTATTGGCGACGGCAAATTGCGATGAATCAACTTCGGGGAACAGCCCTGTGCCCACTGATTCGAGCCGAAAGACAGCCTGAATTTGGATCACGCACTGAAACACAGCGCTTAATTTGTAACAGAATTCGTCAAAGCTCAAGCCGTTTTAAAGCGCTGATCAGCGCCGCTGGCCTGAGCCTTGTCGTTCACCAAATGCCTATAGCTTCAGCAATGGCTCCTGAAAGCGCAGCAGACGTCCGGCATTGCCCAACACCAACAAGGTGCTTAGATTGTGCAGGATAGCCGCGACCATCGCGCCGGCAGCGCCGAGCAGACCAAACGCGGCCAGCGCAACGATGGCCAGCGTCCAGCCCAGACCGATGATCACGTTGACCTGTAAGGTCTGACGGCACTGACGGCTGAGCCGCACACAGGTGCCCAGACGACGCAGATCGCTGCCGATCAGCACGATATCGGCGGAAGCCAGCGCAATGTCTGCCCCGCCCGCCCCCATCGCGACGCCGACAACGCCTGCCTTGAGAGCCAGCGAATCGTTGACCCCGTCACCGACCACCATCGGCCGGAAGCCACTGGCGATCTCGCCCATGACACGGTTCAGTTTGTCCTCCGGCAATGCCTGCGCCTGAACGTCTGCTATGCCGATATCGTGTGCCAGGTTGTCGGCCACGCTTTGTCGGTCGCCGGTCAACAGCAACTGCCGTCCCATGCCCAGTTCACGTAATTCAAACAGCGCAGCCTGGGCTTCAGGCTTGACGCTGTCGGCCAGTAGCAGCCAGGCCAGGAAAACACCATCCAGCGACAACCCGGCCAGCGGGCCGTCATGTGCAGGTACGCCGGGCGTGACAATGCCCAGCTGTTCGAACAATTCCGGACGACCCAGCGCTGCCTCACCCTGCCCGGTCGACGCCACCACACCCAGTCCCTGCCGCTCACGGGTGTCCAGCAACGGCAGCAGCCGAGTGTTATCCACAAGCCCGGCCAATGCACGGCTGACCGGGTGACTGCTGGCCGACCCCAGGCTGGCCGCCAGCTCCAGCAATTGCGGATGCTGCGGCCCTTCAGCCTGCACCGACTGCAAGCGCAGTCGGCCATAGGTCAGGGTGCCGGTTTTATCCACAACCAGTGAGTTCAGGTCCGCCAGTTCTTCGAGAAACGCCGAACTGCGGATCAAAATACCGTGCCGCGCGGCGACTGCGATACCGGCGATGGCCGTGGCCGGCGCCGAAAGCACCAGTGCGCAGGGGCAGGCAGCTACCAGCACCGCCAGCATCGCCTGGGCATCCTGAGTGATAAACCAGGTCAGCGCCGCGATCAGCAAGACCAGCACCATGTAACTGCCTGCGTAGCGCTCCAGCAGTCGTGTGATCGGCGGCTTGGAGCGCTCCGCGCTCTGCATCAGCGCGATGACCTTGCCCAGCGTGGACTCATCGCCGATGCGGGTCACTTCGATACGCAGCAGCCCGTCCAGGTTGATCGCCCCACCAAACACTTCGACGCCGATACTGGCCTCCAGCGGCACCGACTCGCCGGTAATCGATGAAGTGTCCAGACTGGCCTGCCCGGAAAGAACCCGACCATCGGCCGGGACGCGATCACCCGCACGCACTTCAACCTGATCGCCAGCCTTGAGCGTTGCGTTGTCGACCTCGCGAATATTGCCATCAGGCCCCAGCAAACGTGCCTGGCTACGGGTCAGACGACCCAGCGCTTCGATGGCCTCCTGCGAGCCGATCACGCTGCGCTCTTCCAGCACATGGCCGAAGATCATGATGATCGGCAGCAAGGCGGCAGTCATCAGATCGCCGGTGGCCCAGGCACCGAGCATCGCCAGTGCGATTAACTGATCGGTGATGCCGTGCAGACTGGGATGCCGCAGGCTGTGCCAACCGGCGCTGATCACAGGTATCGCCACCAGCAGCGAGGCAGCGCCCAACAGCAACTGGCTGACGCCTGCCTGTTCCGGAGCGACAAAACGCCAGACCAGACCCAATGCCAACAGGCCCAGCGCCAGCATCGCGAGGGTCAATTGCCGGGCTGCGCTACGCTGCTCTGCGTTGCTCAGCAGGCTGCCATCCGCTTGCGGTTTGATGGCGTGATGGGTGTGAACGGCTTCGCCACTCATTGCGGTGCTCCCTGAATGATCAGGCGGGAATCGTCTTTGGGATCGACGGTAGTGACCGAACCTGCCTGATGCAGAATGCCCGGCACACGTTCACGGTAAAGGCGCTGCATGAGGCCGGGATCGCTGTGGTTCTCGGCAGATTGCGCCAGGCTGACGACTGTCGCGGTGGCTGCTTGTGCCTTGGCCAGGCGCTCGGAAGCTTGTGCGTGCGCCACTTGCAGGGTCCGATCAGCGTGTTGATTGGCGGTCTGGGTCAGTTTTTCTGCATCCGTGCGTGCGTTGGCCATGGCCTGGTCGGCCTGCTGACTGGCCGTCAGCACGGCATTGAAAGCATTGACCGCCGACGTCGGCAGGCTCGACTGCACATCCACCCGAGCGACTTCGACGCCGATGCCCATCCCGGTCGCGTTGAGCTCAGCCAGGCGTTGATTGATGCCGCGCACCAGATCGCCGCGCAGCCGCTCACGACGCTCTGCCGCCTGACTGTCAGCGCCGATCAGCTCGGGGCGGGCAACCAGAATGGTGTCCAGGTCTCGCGCGGCAGTCAGCGCCACGGCGCTGCGATTGACCAGTCGGTCCAGCGCGGGCAATACATGATCGCCCTGCAATACGAAGGCGTTGGGGTCAGTCACTTTGTAGAACACGGTGACGTCCAGCTGCACCACACCGGCATCACCGGTCAGCAGAAAACCAGAACCTGCCAGAGCATCGCTCATCGGCGCCGACAGGGTCGCGATTTCATCGGCTTTGAGTGCCGCAGGCGAACGCAGCAGGGTTTCCACCCGTCGCTCGATCACCCGATCAGCCGACGGCAGCAACACCACCTGCTCGAACGGCTGCGGCCAGGCGGTCAGCAATCCTGCGTTCTGCACCCGCTCGAGCGCGCCGAAGCGCATGACCACGGCACGGTTCTGCGGATCGATCTGGCGCACGTTGGACGTCGCCCAGGCAAGCGCCGCCAGCAGGGTCACGCCATACAGCCCGATGAACGCCAGTCGGCTCGCCTGCAACCAGGGGCTGTTGGCAGGCGGTCGTTGCGTTACGGGCTCGTCGACCGGTTGGCTCATGGCTGCGTTCCGCTCTTGCCGTCCAGCGTTGGCGGGCCATCGACCAGCACGCGGAATGGCGCGGCGTCGGTGCGCAGTATAAGGCGAGTACCCGGCGTCACGATGGTGCCCAGAGTGTCCAGCGAGCGCAGCAGGTTGTAGAGCTGCGGCGACCCTGCATAGGCGCGGCCATAGATCTGCGCGGCTTCAACACGGGACTGCGCTTCGATATCGGCCGCCTTGACCGTGGCATCGGCCTCGACAATGCGCGCGTCGCGTTCGGCTGCCGAGCGAATCTGCGCCGCTTCACGCTTGCCCACGGCGGTCCGCTCGGTGGCGATGGTCTCGCGTTCGGCGCGCATGCGATCCACGGTGGCGTTGAGCGTCACCGACGGCAGGGTCAGTCGTTCGACGCCTACCTGCAGAACACGAACGCCATAGGTCGCCAGCAGTTGCTGATCGATCTGCTGGCGCAGCTGATTTTCGAACGCGGTGATATTCACCTTGTTGGCGTCGGTGTTCACCAGGCTGGACAGGTCGAAACTGCTCGCGGTGGTTTCCAGCGCCGAGCCGACAAAGGTGCGGATCTGCCGCGCAGCTTCGTCGGGCTGGTTTTGTACCGCGCGCATGAAGCGCTGCACGTTGTCGGCATCGCCCTGTACCTGCCACGCCACATAGGCCTGAACGATGATGCGCAAGCCGTCACGGGTGCCGACATCCTGCAAACCGCTGGACGTGGTACGCAGGCGCAGATCCACCGGAATGGTCGCTTCGAACGGTGCGGGCCAGCGCCAGTTAAGGCCCGGGTCGAGCAGAACGCGGGAAGGATTGCCGAAGCGGGTGACGACGGTCGCTTCACCCGAGCGCACCTGCACCAGGCTCGCCGCCGCAATCGCGAAGGCGATCAGCACCGCCGCCAGGCTTGCCCGTCGCCAGGGGAACGCTGCCGGACCGGTCGCGCCATGATGATGGTGATGATGGCCGTGGCCGCCATGAGCGTGACTGTCATGGCTATCGTGGTCGGCGTGATCGTGATGATGATGAAACAGACTCAAGGGACGACTCCTTACTGAACGGCTTTACGCGGCGCCGTTGGGTCTGCCGGTGGGGTGAAGGTACGCAGGTCGATGGTCGGCGCGTTGTCGCCGCCCAGACGGTGGTCGAGTATCAGCAGCTTGGCATTGCCCAGGCCTTCGGTCAGTTGCGCCAGGTATTGCTCCAGCAAAAACGCCTGCCCTGCCTTGGCGTAGGCCTGGCGCTCGGCGCTGAAGCGCAGGTCCGCGCCTTGCGCTGTGGCCAGAACTTCACGGGCTGCAGCGCTGGCCTGATCACGGGCAACGCTGGCATTGAGCTGCGCCTGGTTGGCCTTGTCACTGGCCGCCCCGCGTTCGCGGGAGATCAGCGCCTGCGCGCCGATCTGCGCAGCCTGCACAGCATGATAGGCATTGGCAGCACCCGCTGGCGGGTGGATGGCTTCGACTACCGTGGCGAGCAGTTCAACGCCGCTGTCCAGACGCTGCAAGTCAGCCTGCACGGCTTTGCCGATGTCATCGGCCAGCCCGCTGCGCTGTTCGCCGAGCAGTTCGTCCAGCGTGCGCGAGGCAAAGTCATGCACCAGCACGCGGCTGGCCGTGCTGCGGATCAGAGAAGGAATATCGGCGCTGTTATAGGTCGAGGCCATCGCCGCGGCATCTGTCAGGCCGATGCGGTAGACGAACCGCACATCCATATTGACGATCTGAAAGCTCTGCTTGTCGCCGGCACTGCTGGCAATGACCTGGGATTTTTCGTTGATATGGCTGGCATCCCACAGTCGGTTGGCACTGCCCGGCGGCGGCCCTTCGGCCGGGTCCAGCGTCTGCTCGGACGCGTCGGCCGCAGAAACACTGGTCGCCAGCTCATGAACCACGCCGTTTTCAACCGCCAGGACCCGGCCGAACGGCCAAGGCAAACCGACATGCAGACCCGGTCCGAAGACTTCGACCGGCTTGCCGAACCGCTCATAAATGCCTCGCCCCTGCATCGGAATTTCATGCACGCCGCTTAGCGCCCAGCCCAGCGCTGCAACCACAGCCAGCACCGGCAAAAAGGCGCGGCGCATGTAGGTAAAGGCCCAGATCTGGCGCAGATCAATGCCGAAGCGGTTGTGCAGCTCATGCTGCAAGGCGAGCAACGGGCGCGGCGGCCAGCGCAGCAGGTCAGCGATGAAGCTGGCGGCCAGCAGGCGCGGCTCGAGACGCGGAGTGCGCGGGCTGAACACCGACAACACAGCCCGCAACAGAAATTCAAGCGCCACACCCAATGGCAGCAGGCCGATCAACACAGCCAGCCGTGCAGGCCAGACACGGTCAGCGCTGGAGAAGAACAGGCACAAAGCGCCGGCCAACAGAACGATAAGCGTCATGCGCACCAGTTGCGCCAGCGCCCCGGCCTCTGGCGACTGGCCTTCGGGCTCGCTGCTCAATTGCCGTTCGATGACCAAGAGCCCGAACGCCAACAGCAACAGGATGCTGCCCGCCAGACTGCCTGAAGTGGAAAGGTCGGAACCGGACAACGCCAGGTTCCAGAAGGCGCGGATGACGATCAACGCCAGCACTGCCCACCCGGCAAGCCACAGGGTCGAGCTGCCGATGTGCCGAACCAGCGACTCGCCCGAATCGCTCAGCCGGGTAAGCAGGCGCTCATACCAACCGGTTTCATCGAGCGCTTGCGCTGTTGCGGGAGAGTCTGCGGCAACAGGTGCAGCCAACGCGCGGGCACGCCACATCGCGACGTGCCTGGCCGACTGCAAGCCCGCGGCGAGCAGTATCAGCGCCGCCGACGCATTGCCCAGCACGGCCATCCACAATGAACCAGGAGAAAACAGATCGATGGACAGGGCCAGCAGCAGCCCGAACGCGCCCACCCCACCACTCACATACATCAGTCGCCCGAGACGCCGAACCTGCTGCACCGCCATTTGAAAACGCGGCAGGCCTTCGAGGCCATCGTGCTCACCCAAATCAACCCGCATCACTACCCCGGCACCCGCTGATTATTGCCCTGTGGAGAGCCGTGTATCGGCATCCATTAATGCAGCTGCATCATAGCGTTACGATATAACACGCAGAGTGAAACTTTCGTCAGGACTATTGCCTGAACGAATGCGATATAGCGGTAAATAATCGGGCTGGATATCGTGCCTATGCTCCGCGTCGGCATGCGGTACTGGACGCTCAGCCTGCGTCAGACTGACATTTGCTCAGTCTGCGACCCGGCAAAATGGTTGCTGAATATTGCGCGCAGATTCAAGCTCTCTGCGCCAACGCGCCCTATCGCCCTGACCGGCGCTGCGTACTCACCTTGCTCGCAAGCCTTGCGCCAAGCGGTGCCGAGCACATTCAACCCACCACAACAGGCCTGAAAAACGCCCATTCCTGCCATCTGGATGCCGCTTCCATTGAGCACGATCGGTGATTTTTTTTGACTGATTTCCGAACGGGATCTCGTCTTTGTTATCTGTTGTGGGTAGTTTGCGTTCGGCAAGGAGTCGTTGGCGCGCCATTTTTTGTGCAGGACGCACAGAATTACTCAGAGGCTTCACCCTTATGAATCGCAGAAATCTCCTGAAAGCGTCCATGGCGTTGGCCGCTTACGGCAGCGTGTCGGCCTCAGGGCTTTATGCTGCGCGAGCACTGGCCGCTGCAGCCGATGGCGAGATCGAACACTTCGATTTTGCAGAGCTGCAAGCCCATGCCAAGAAGCTCGCAGGCAAAGGCTATGTGAGCAACAAGCAAGTGCTGCCACCCGTCCTGGCAAATATGACGCCGCTGCAATTCAATGCCATTCGCTACGACCCGAACCACTCACTGTGGAAAGACGTCCACGGTCAGCTCGACGTGCATTTCTTCCACGTCGGCATGGGTTTCAAGACGCCGGTGCGCATGTACAGCGTCGACCCGCAGAACAAGCAGGCGCGTGAAGTGCATTTCCGCCATGACCTGTTCAATTACGAAAGCAGCGGCATCGACAAGAATCTGGTCAAGGGCGATCTGGGCTTTGCCGGCTTCAAGTTGTTCAAGGCACCCGAAATCGCCATCAACGACGTTGTTTCGTTCCTCGGTGCCAGCTATTTCCGGGCCGTGGACAGCAACAAGCAATACGGTTTGTCGGCCCGCGGCCTGGCCATCGACAGTTACGCCAAGCGCCAGGAAGAATTCCCCGACTTCACCAAGTTCTGGTTTGAAACGCCAGACAAGAACGCCACACGCTTTGTGGTTTACGCACTGCTCGACTCGCCCAGTGCAACCGGCGCCTACCGCTTCGACATCGACTGTCAGGCTGGCCAGGTGGTCATGGAAATCGACGCGCACATCAATGCCCGTACCGATATCCAGCAACTGGGCATTTCGCCGATGACCAGCATGTTCAGTTGCGGCACTCACGAGCGCCGCATGTGCGACACCATCCACCCGCAAATTCACGATTCGGATCGCCTGTCGATGTGGCGCGGTAATGGTGAGTGGATCTGCCGTCCGCTGAACAACCCGGCCAAACCGCAATTCAGCGCGTTCGCCGACACCGACCCGAAAGGTTTCGGGCTGGTGCAGAGCGATCACGAGTTTTCCAGCTATCAGGACACCGTAGTCTGGTACAGCCGCCGTCCCAGCCTGTGGGTCGAGCCGATTACCGCGTGGGGCGAGGGCGAGGTCAGCCTGCTGGAGCTGCCGACCACGGGCGAGACGATGGACAACATCGTGGTGTTCTGGACACCGAAAACGCCGGTCAAGGCCGGGGATTCGATGAACTACGGCTACAAGCTGTTCTGGAGCCCGTTGCCACCTGTGAGCACGCCGCTGGCGCAGGTCCACGCCACTCGTTCAGGCATGGGCGGCTTCCTCGAAGGCTGGGCACCGGGCGAGCATTACCCGAAAACCTGGGCGCGCCGTTTTGCCGTGGACTTCAACGGCGGCGGTCTGGATCGCTTGCCGGAAGGCACCGGGATCGAGCCTATTGTCACGGTCACACATGGCAAGGTGCAGGACTTCAACATCCTCGTGCTGCCGGACATCAAGGGCTACCGCGTTACCTTCGACTGGGTACCGGACAGCGACTCGGTCGAGCCGGTTGAAATGCGCATGTTCATCCGCACTGGCGACCGTACGCTGAGCGAAACGTGGATGTACCAGTACTTCCCGCCAGCACCGGACAGACGCAAGTACCCGTAATCCGCAGCTGATGACGCAGAGCGTCACGAAAGGCATTCCCACGCGGAGCGTGAGGAACGATCGGTGTCTGGGGGATCACCCGCCAAAACACTATCGTGCCCATGCTCCAGCGTGGGCACGCCGTTCTGGACGCTCTGCGTCCAATCCCTGGCACAAAGTGCAGCGCATAGCCCTTAATCCCGACTAATTAATTGACAGTTGCCCGAACTGCGACTGATATACGTGTTGTCACGCCGTTGCGAGCGTTCGCTCCAGACCTTTCATCTCCCAGAGCCTTCCTGTGTCGACACATGCCCGTGATCGTCGGGCGGTAGCTTTGTCCGCGCAATTCCCCTGACGCATATCCAGAAGGCAGCCAGCATGGCGTTGACTACTGCGAACAGCGCCGACGCCAGGTCGTCGGTGATGTCCTTTGATAAATCCACGGTGGTAGTGTGGGTCGCCATCAGCCTGATTCTGGTCGAGACCTTCTCTGGAGCCTTGCGCTTCTACTTCGATCAGGCAGGCATCAGCCCGCTGCTCTATCTGCCCAAAGCTGCCTGCATCCTGTTGTTTGTGCTTGAGCTGTGCACCTTCAAGGCGGGACGGTTGTTCTGGGCATTCATGATGGTGTGGCTGATTTCAGGGCTGCTGGCCATGCTGCATCGCGCCAGCGTCCACAACCTGGCGTTCAGTCTGTTCGCCCTGAGCCCGCTGGCGTTCGGCCTGGTGTGCAGCAAGCACCTGCTCTACCGCCGCACGCTGTTGTACCGCGCCATCGGCTTTTGCCTGCTGGCCTCACTGCTGGGTATTGCTCTGGACAAGTACACCTCGGTGCCCTGGAAGGGCTACAGCTACAGCGTCGGTGAAACCGAACTGAGCGCCAACACCACATGGAGCGCGGACGAGGTAGACCGCATTGCCGGTTTCGCCAGAGTGTCCAACGTGCTGTCGATCATGATCGCCTTCTACACGCTGTACCTGATCATTTTCGTGCGCTCACGCCTGATGATGATCCTGCTCAGTGCCGTGGCGCTTTACGCCATCGTGCTGACCACCAGTAAAGCGCCAGCCGCGGCATTTGCCCTGACCCTTATTCTGCTGTTGCTGCGGCGAATGAGCTGGACCTGCCGGACGCTTTGCAGCGTGGTGGTAGGCATCGGCCTGCTGCTACCGACTCTGGGGCTGATTGTGAGCCCTGATGCCTATGCGGTGAGTAGCGGCGGCTCTCTGGCCTCGCTGTATGACCGGATGATCAATACCTGGCCCAACCTGATAAATGCCATTAGCCGCGAAGGCTGGATGATCAGCGGCGCGGGCTTCGGCATGGTCGGCAGCACAATGGGGCTATTTCCGGTCGAAGGTGCTGGCATATTTCTCGGCATGGACAGCTCGGCGCTGTATCTGTGGGCGATGCTGGGCGTGCTGGGGCTGTTGCTGTACGCGCTACAGATTCCGCTGTTGTTCCGACTGATCGATGATCAGACCCGCATCGGCCACATGCTGCTGGCGATCAGCTTCTGCTGGTGCCTGATCAGCTGGACCACCGACATGTTCGAGGTCGCTGTCGCCAATCTGTTTATAGGCGTGGCCATTGGTCATGTGATTGCCAGCAGACAATCCGCTGCAAGCCATGCGCTCAGGCTGCCCTCCACTGCCCACTGACGGGCCGCCAGATAACTTCCCGGCCGCTGCGCTGCACAGCGCCACTCTCCCTCACGATCATCCACCGGATGGCTTTCTCAAATGGACTTCAGAAAAGACATCAATGGGCTGCGCGCCATCGCGGTGGCTGCGGTGCTGCTCTTTCACTTTCAACCCGCCTGGCTGCCTGGCGGTTTCGCTGGGGTGGACGTGTTTTTCGTGATCTCGGGGTATCTGATTACCGGGATCATCCTGCGCGGCTTGAGGAGCGGCAAATTCAGGCTGGCAACGTTCTACACGTCGCGGGCCAGACGCATCGTCCCGGCCCTCGCGGTGCTGTGTCTTGCCTTGCTGCTGCTGGGCTGGTTCTCCTTGCTGCCGCTGGACTACAGCGCGTTGGGCACTCATGTGGCCAGCAGCCTGGGATTCGTTTCCAACGTTGTCTACTGGCGCGAGGCCGGTTATTTCACCGCCAGTGCTCATGAGAAATGGCTGTTGCACAGCTGGTCGCTGTCGGTGGAGTGGCAGTTTTACCTGCTGTACCCGATTGCACTGTTGCTCCTCAGTCGCTTTGTCGCGCTGCACAACCTGCGCTGGTGGGTGCTGGGCGCAAGTCTGGCGGGCTTTGTGCTTTGTGTATTTGCCTCGTCCCGATGGCCGGAAGCTGCGTTTTACCTGCTGCCGACCCGTGCCTGGGAGTTGCTCGCGGGTGGCGTGGCCTGCCTGTTCCCGCTGCAACTCAGGCCCCTGCAGCAGCGAGTTCTGGAACAGGTCGGACTGGCGCTGATCGTCGCCGGTTTCTGTCTGCTGTCCGTGCAGGACACATGGCCCGGGTATCTGGTGCTGATGCCGGTGCTGGGGACTTTCGCGGTGATCGCGGCGGCCCGCAATGATTCGCTGCTGACCTGCAACCCGCTGTTTCAATGGACAGGCAAACTGTCGTACTCGTTGTACCTGTGGCACTGGCCGGTGGTGGTGTGGATGAACTACACCGGTTTGCTGGGCGAGACCCGCACGGTGCTATTGGGCATCGGCGTGGCCCTGACACTGGGGCTGATTTCATGGCGACTGATCGAGCAGCCCGCCAGCACACATCAACCTGGGCAGCGCCGAAAATTTGCCATGCCCGCCGCACTGGTCGTTCTGGTGTTCGCGGCCGGGGCGCTAGTGGGTGCGACGCGGGGCGTGGTATCGCCACTTCGCCCGATCAGTGTTTCGGACAAGGCGCATTTCATCCAGGAATACGTCGATCGACAGCACAACCTGTACGAGCCCTACTGGCTGAAATGTGACGCCTTTTCCGCCCTGACCCAGCGTGGCCAGTCGGGCATCGACGAGGCCTGCACGCGCAAACAGGGGCCGGGCGGAGTGTTCTTGTGGGGCGATTCTCACGCCCAGGCGTTGTCACTCGGGCTGCGTACCTTGCTGACACGCACGACCCCCTTCTATCAGGTGGCCTCGGCCAGTTGCGTTCCCGACCTGAATGACCACGAGGGACGCGCGTCAGCGACCAGCAAGGCCTGCGACTACTCCAACAGGACTGCCCTGCAAAGCATCGAGAGGCTGCGTCCGGACATCGTGGTCATCGCGCAGAAGGATGGCCACGACAAGACCGACTGGAAGCGGATTGCGACCCGACTCAAGGGCTTTGGCGTGAAACATATAGTGCTGATCGGTCCGATGCCGTCGTGGAGCCCATCGCTGCCCAGTGTCATCGTCAACCGTCATTGGGGGCTGAGCGAGTCGTATATCCGCGATCCGGCGCTGGATCAAAGCGTCATGCGGGTGGATCAGGCAACCCGCGCGCTGGCTGTATCGGCAGGCATCCAGTTTGTGTCGCTGATCGACAAGCTGTGCATCGCCGATGCCTGTCGGGTACGCCTGGAAAACAGCCGCTCATTGCTGCAGATCGACTCGGGACACTTGAGCGCAGAGGGTTCGTTGTACGTGGTGCGCAACTACGTATTGCCACAACTGGTGAATTAATCGAGCACGCAGCGCGGCGCAGAGTTGTGACGCGGAGCCTCACGCAAGGCAGTCAAACGCGGAAGCGCAAGGAACGACAGGTGTGCGGGCGTGGGTTAATCAACGGAGCTCTTTGAGCCGCTCGGCAAACTTGACCAGGTCAGCGAGCGAGTCGGCTTCCATCTTGCGCATGACCGAGCCACGCCGGACCTTGACGGTGATTTCACTCACGTTCAGGCGTGCTGCAATCTGTTTGTTGAGCAAGCCACTGACGACCAGCTCCATCACCTGCTGTTCGCCATGATTCAGGCTGGCGTGACGGCGCTGCAGTTCGGCTTCGACGGCTGAGTTGCGGCGACGGCTGCGGTCTCGCTCAAGCCCTTGCTGAAGCGCGTCCAGCAAGTCCTGGTCACGGAAGGGTTTGGTCAGAAACTCCACCGCACCGGCCTTCATCGCCCGCACGGACATGGGAATATCGCCATGCCCGGTGATGAAAATGACCGGCAGAAAAATCCCCGACCTGGCCATGTGCTCCTGAAAATCCAGGCCACTCATGCCGGGCATGCGAATGTCCAGAATCAGACAGCCCGGCGCATCAGGACGAGGGGTGTCCAGAAACTCGCGGGTCGAGCCGAACAACATGCTGCGCAAGCCAACTGAAGCCAGCAGGTCTTCCAGCGAAGAACGCACCGAGAGGTCGTCATCGATGACAAAGATGACCGGCTCTTCGGCCTGCGGTGCAGTAGCGGCTGTGTTCATCAGGTTTCCATTTTTCCAGTGGGCAGAGTGAAATGAAACGTGGCCCCGGCTGACGGGTTGGGCGTCACCCAGATTCGTCCGCCATGCGCTTCGATGATAGACCGACTGATCGCCAGCCCAATTCCCATGCCTTCCTCTTTGGTGGTGTAGAAAGCGTCGAAAAGCCGATCGGCTGCTTCCGGCTGAATACCTACACCGCTGTCGCTGACAGTGAACTCGATTTCCCCGCCTCCGCGCCACTCGGCCCGCACGTCCAGTTGCGCCTGCTCCGGTTCGACTTTCCTCATCGCGTCCATGCCGTTGAGCATCAGGTTCAGCAGCACTTGCTGGATCTGCACACGGTCAGCCAGCAGCGGTGGCATTCCCTCCGGCACGTCAACCGACAGTGTGACGCCCTGCCCGTCTATCTCGCTGTGCGCCAGCGCAACGATCTCGGCCACCGTGTCCGCCACACTTATCCACTCTTTGTGCGTCGACGAGCGCTTCGCCAGGGCCCGCACTCGCACGATGATATCTCCGGCGCGATTGGCATCACCGATCATGCGCTCGACTGCCTGACGGGCCTTTTCCAGATTGACCGGCTCGGTGGCCAGCCAGCGCTGACAGGCGTTACCGCTGATGACAATCGCCGACAGCGGCTGATTCACCTCATGGGCAATGGACGCAGCAAGCTCACCCAACTGATTGACCCGTGCGATGTGCGCCAGCTGCGAGCGCGCTTCATGAACCGTGCGGATGGCCCGCGCCATACGCAGCGCCAGCCAGGTGGTCATGGCGATGGCGGCCAGGCTGATGACGCAGTTGATCAACCCGGACGCCTCGCTGCCTCTGGAGGTGGTCATTTCGTAACTGACCACCGTCAGCAGCATGCACACCGCCGCCACGACGATCACGCCCCTGACCGGTAAAAGCCTGACCGCCAGCAACACCACCGCGATCTGGAACACCCCCACGGCGATCTCCAGATCGGTCAGGGTATCGGCAATCGCGATGACCAGCGCCAGCGCCAGCAAGGCGACCCACCTGACGGCCATCGCGGTCCTGCTACAGGATTCTGGCTCGTGCATCTGCACCCTCTCGCTCTTCAAAAGGCCTGCCGAGTATGTCGTACAAACCTCAGGACGGGTTATCCAGACTGAACTGATCGGCCAGCTCATCATAAGCGAACAGTTCGGCGTAGCGCCCCCATTGCGTAACGACATTCAGGGTCTGCATGGCATCGCTTTCCGACATGAAGTCTTCCAGTTGATCGCGAAAACGCCGTGCCGGTGCCGTGTGCGTGGGGCGATCATCCAGCACCCGCCGAATGTGCGCGACCAGCGGTACGAAGCTCAGCAGGTGCTGGGCAAACAGTTGCTTGCGCTCGTCGACATCCGCCAGCGCATAGCGATTGGCGGCAGGCAGCAAGCGAATATCACCGCCCTTGAGCTCTGCAAAACGCAGCAGTTGCAGGACCTCGGCAATCGGGAACAGCTCGTCGGCGTTGTAGTGCAGCGCGCTGGCCAGTTCCGGCAGGTCCGCTTTGAGGCTGTAGGGCGGCGCATGAATGGCTTCGATCAGCCCTGCCAGCGCATTGGTGGACACCTGCGGCAAAACCATGCCCAGCCCGGTGCCCGGAAACACGCCCTGACGTATTTCGCCTGCATCGTTGTCCTGGGTCATCAGCACGTAGATTTCTTCCACCAGCGCCCGGAAGATCGGGTCCTGGCGGTTGCGCGGCTGAGGCAGATCGACTTTTATCTCGCTGATCACCCGGCCAGGATTGGAGGAGAACAGTAGAATGCGATCGCACATCAGCACGGCTTCGGCAATGTTGTGCGTCACCATCAGGATCGATTTGATGGGCATGCGCCCTTCGCTCCACATATCCAGCAAGTCGGTGCGCAGGGTTTCGGCCGTCAGCACATCGAGCGCGGAAAACGGCTCGTCCATCAGCAGCACATCAGGGTCGATCACCAGCGCACGTGCCATGCCCACGCGCTGGCGCATGCCGCCGGAGAGCTCTTTGGGGTAAGCACTCTCAAAGCCGTCCAGACCGATCAGGTCGATGGCCGCCAACGCGCGCTTGCGACGCACGGCAGGTGGCACACGTTGCGCTTCAAGCCCGACTTCGACATTTTCCAGCACCGTCAGCCACGGGAACAGGGCAAAGCTCTGAAAAACCATGCCTACCGACATCGACCGCCCCTGCACGCGGCGAGGAAAATTCACTTCGCCTTCGGTGGGCACCACCAACCCCGCGATGGAGCGCAGCAGGGTGGACTTGCCCGAGCCGGAGCGACCCAGCAGGCCGACTATTTCGTTCTCATTGAGCGTCAGTGTCACGTCATCCAGCACCAGGCGCTCTTTGCTGCCTTTGCCGTACACATGTCGGACTTTCTGAACATCTACCAGGCAACGCGTTTCGACAGCCATCATGATGGCGCCCTCCTCAATCAAAATCACACAAGACTCAGACGCCGCTCGGCAAACCCGTACAGCGGACGCCACAGCAACCGGTTGAACGCGATGACGAAGATCGACATGACAACAATGCCCAACGCAACGCGCGGAAAGTCTCCCGCCTGAGTCGCGTTGGCGATGTAAGAACCCAGCCCTGCCGCTTCCAGATGCTGATCACCCCAGGACACCGCTTCAGCGACGATACTGGCGTTCCACGACCCACCCGATGCGGTCAGCGCCCCGGTGACGTAGTAGGGGAACACCCCCGGCAAGGCCACACGCCGCCACCACTGCCAGCCGCGCATGTTGAATATCGTGGCCGCTTCGCGCAGGTCAGTCGGCAAGGCGCTGGCCCCTGCGATCACGTTGAACAGGATGTACCACTGGGTGCCGAGCACCATCAGCGGCGAAAGCCAGATGTCCGGGTTCAGGTGCAGGCCGACAATCGCAATCACTGCAAAAGGAAACAGTACGTTGGCTGGAAAGGCCGCCATGAACTGCGCTATCGGCTGCAAGCGTTCAGCCCACACGGGGCGCAAGCCGATCCATACACCGACAGGCACCCAGATCAGGCTGGCGATGACGATCAGGACAATCACCCGCACCATTGTTGCCAGCCCCAATCCCAACGCGGTGACCAGGTCGCTCATGCCCAGCGATGTCTCGATGAACCTGAACAGGTAAACACTGCCGGTCAGGCAAGCGGCCATCACCAGGGCCAGCCACAGATAGTCGAGCAGCCGAACAACGCCAGGCGTGAGCTTTACGCTCCACAGCCGAGATACCACACGCCAGTCGATCAGCATCAGGCATTTGCACGGCGCAGCGAGGATCGAGCCCAGCATCGGTGCCACCCGCGAGCGGCCCAGCAGGCTGTACATCCAGGAACGCGGACGCTTTGACGACGCGGTTTGTTCGAAGCGAAACTTGTCCGCCCATGCCACGATCGGCCTGAACAACAATTGGTCATAGGCCAGGATCACCAGCGCCATTGCGCCCACCGCCCAGGCAATCGCAGCGAGGTTTTTCTGCTCGATGGCCAGCGCCAGCCACGAACCGATGCCGGGCAGATTGACCGTGGTGTCACCAACCGAAATGGCCTCGCAGGCGACCACAAAAAACCAGCCACCGGACATCGACATCATCATGTTCCACACCAGCCCCGGTACGGCGAACGGCAATTCCAGGCGGGTGAAACGCAGCAGTGGAGACAGTCCGAACTGCCGGGTGACTTCATTCAGGTCGCTCGGCACGGTACGCAGTGACTGATAGAAACTGAACGCGAGATTCCATGCCTGGCTGGTGAAGATGGCAAAAATCGCTGCGCATTCGACACCCATTTGCCGACCGGGGAACAGGCCCATGAAGAAGGTCACTGTGAACGTCAGAAACCCCAGTACCGGAACCGACTGAAGAATATCCAGCGCCGGGATAATCACTTGCTCGGCCTTACGGCTTTTGGCCGCCAGCGTGGCCACGACAAACGTGAAGACCAGCGAAGCCGCCAGCGCGATGAACATGCGCAGCGTGGTGCGCAATGCATATTCGGGCAGGCGCGCAGGGTCGAGGCTCATCGGGCTTGAGTTCAGCGCGGCAAGTGGCTGCATCATCTGGCCCACGCCATACAGCACCAGCGCAATAAACACGGCAATAACGACCAGGCAAATACCATCGGCCCAATAAGGAGTGCGCGCACCGGGTTTTACAAAACGGGGCGTGCGCAGGCTTTTACCGAATTCAAATATCGAATGCATTGTTCACCTCGAATCGGCTGTGCAGGCGCGTACCCGCCAGCGTTATAAGCAAACAGGCGGTCGGCGATAACAGAGAAAGGCCGTGAATTAATAGTTGCCGGACAGTGAGTAAAGCTTATCGAGTTTTGAACAACTGTTAAAACCTGCAAAAGTAGGTCATGTTTATCTGTGAGTATGAGAGAGATATACCATCGTATATTTACAGGACTAACAGGTAGGCAGTTCTGAATGTTCTGCGCCCGATCTTGAACAATCGGCGCAGCGTAGATTTGTGACGCAGAGCGTCACCCACGGCATTCCCACGCTGGAGCGTGAGGAACGATAAGCTCAACTATCGTGCGACGCTCTGCGTCCGATCTCGATTCAGCGGCGCAGCGCAGATCTGTGACGCGGAGCGTCACCCACGGCATTCCTACGCTGGAGCGTGAGGGACGATAATCTAAGCTATCGTGCGACGCTCTGCGTCGCATGCCGTTCTGGACGCTCCGCGTCCTCTTTATCACTTCTGCGCTGGAGCGCAGGAAACGACAGGTGTCCGAAAGAACACCTCCCGCGCCCCGCACCGCAAGGGCATAAAAGTCCGCTGGCTCAGACGCGGAAGTGGCTGACCATCGTTTGCAACTGGCCTCCCAGACGCGCCAGCTCGACGCTGGAGGCTGCGGTTTCTTCGCTGGCTTCAGCGGTCTGCTCGGACACGTCGCGAACGTTGACGATGCTGCGGCTGATCTCGTCGGCCACCGAGCTTTGTTGCTCGGCGGCGGCTGCGATCTGCTGGTTCATCGCCTGAATGTTCGACACGGTCCGGGTGATGCTTTCCAGTGACGTACCGGCCCTGCGCGTCAACTCGACACTGCTGTCTGTCAGCGTGCGGCTGCCGAGCATGATGCCCGACACCTGACGCGTGCCATTCTGCAATGCCGCCACCAGCCCTTCGATCTCCTCGGTGGACTGCTGGGTCCGTTGCGCCAGGCCGCGGACCTCGTCGGCCACCACGGCAAAACCGCGACCGGCTTCCCCGGCACGCGCGGCCTCAATGGCTGCGTTGAGTGCCAGCAGGTTGGTCTGCTCGGCAACCGCCTTGATTACATCCATAACCTTGCCGATCTTGTCGCTTTCCTGCTCCAGCACGTTCATTGCATCGGATGAGCGAACCACCTCGGCGGCCAGTCGCTCGATCTGCTGGATGGCTTCGCCGACGACCTTGTCACCCTCACGGGCCTGTTTGTCGGCATCGGAGGCAGCAACGGACGCCTGCTCGGCATTGCGTGCCACTTCGTGCACGGTGGCCGACATTTCATGCATCGCGGTCGCCACCTGATCGGTCTCGACCTTCTGGCTGTTGACCCCGGCGCTGGTCTGCTCGGTAACCGCCGACAGCTCTTCGGCAGCGCTGGCAATCTGCGTGACGCCGTCACGAATACCGGAAATCAGCTCGCGCAGGGTGGTGCCCATGCGCTGGATGCCCTGCTGCAATACGCCCAGTTCGTCACGTCGGGTGACGGCTTCGGTATGAGTCAGGTCGCCAGCAGCGATGCGCTCGACAATCGCCAGCGTGTCGCGCAGCGGCCGGGTGATCTGCCGGGTAATGACGATGGCCGCAAGAATGCCCAGCAACATGACCAACAGCACGCAACCGATCTGCAGATTACGCGCCTGAGCAGTGTCATCCTTGCCCATCTGCATCTGAATGCCATACAGCTCTTCGCCCAGTTTGACGATGGCAGCCCCTTGGGAAGTCAGGTCCTTACGCACGCTCGCAGCAGTCTGAGTAGTGGCCTTGAAAGCGTCGACCGAGCTGCGGTAGCTGCGAAGAGCGCTTTCAAACTGAGCAATCTGTTCGCGGTTGGCAGTGCCAAAAGCGGTTTTGAGCCTGTCCAGATGACTGATCGCCGTATCCAGTTGCTGAAAAGCTGCTTTCTCGGTCTTGTCATTGGGGTTGCCGGTATAACCACGTACTTCATAGCGAACCAGAATCAGGTCTTGCCTGGCGGTAGTCGCCAGTTGGACCTGATCGAAACGCGCCGGGTCCGCAGGATCGATCTGCATGACGGCATCGTTCAACGAGTCGACAGCGCGCATGGCAACCATGGCGTTGGCGGTCATGTCATTACGCACTTTGGCGCCGGCCTGAAATGCAGCGCGCATGCTGTTCAACGATGCCTCGTAGTCGCGAGTGACGTCGGCCAGTTCACGTAGGGGCTTGAGGTTGATCGGATTGTCGAAGGTGATGAGCAGTGACTGCTGCTGCGCCTTGAAGACATCCAGTTTGCTCTGCATGTTTTGCGCGGCGGTTTCATCGCCGTCAGTCAGCATATATTGCAGGCGCGCGACGCGCAGATTGGTCAGGTTGTCACTCAACTCAGTGATATCGCCGATTCTGTCGGTGCGATTGATGAGTTTATCGAGGCTGGTCCAGCCGACCAGAGCGAGAATGGCAGTGAAAAAAAGAACCGTCCCAAAGCCCAATGCCAACTTCATGTTGACGCTGATATTCGCAAAACTGCTGTTCATAAAATCTCCTGAAAATGCTTTTTGTGCGCGACGAAAGAGCTGAAGATTTGTTTTTATGGACAGCAAACCCGCGCGCCAGAGCTATCGGCCGCAGAAGAGCAAAACTTGATCGAAAAAAGGCAATCAGCGTTCGAACGCCGATTCGAGAGGAGAATCGGGGGGGCTGCAAGCCCCCGATCCGGTCAGGCAACCAGCTTGAAACGCGCCACGACATTGCGCATGTCGCTAGCAACTCGCGCCAGTTCTTCGGCAGTGACGGCATTGTTGTCGATACCCAGCATCAAGGTGCCGGAGCTGTTGCGAATCTCCATGACATTACGGTTGATGTCTTCGGAAACCGCATGCTGCTGCACCGCGGCGCTGGCGATCTGAGTGTTCATCTCGACGATACGCTCGACGCCCTGGCTGATGCTCGACAGGCTGCCAGAAGCATCGCTGGCGGCACTGATGCACGCTTGGGCCTTTTGCTGGCCGGCTTGCATCTGCTGCACGGCAGCATCGGTGGCACTTTGCAGTTGTTGGATGATGTTGCGGATTTCTTCGGTCGACGCCTGAGTGCGCGAAGCCAGCGTGCGGACTTCATCAGCCACCACAGCAAACCCGCGGCCTTGCTCGCCAGCCCGAGCCGCTTCGATAGCAGCATTCAGGGCCAGCAAGTTGGTCTGATCGGCAATCGTACTGATGACCTGAATAACGCCACCAATCGACTGACTGTGCAGGGCCAGCGCCTGGACTTTCTGGGCGCTGACTTCCACTTCTTCAGCCAGAGCCTGAATGGTCGAGTGGGCCTGATGCATGATGCGCAGCCCGTTACGCGAGGCAGTGTTGGCTTCATCAGCAGCCAGCGCAGCACCTTCGGTGTTCTGCGCTACATCGGCCACGCTTGTGGTCATCTCGTTGATGGCCGTCGCCACTTGCTCGGTTTCAGCCTGTTGCGCGTTCATCGACTGCTTGGCCAGACCGATGGAGGTGCCCAGTCGGGCAGCTACGTCAGACAGTTCGTATGACGTGCGGTCCATGTGCGAAATGGAATTGGCGAATGCTTCGGCCATCAGGTTCAGACCGTTGGCGATGTCAGCCACTTCGTCCTTGCTGCTCACCTGTACACGGGCGCTCAGATCACCGTCGGCCAGGCGACGGGTGACGCCCAGCAGACCATCAATGGTCAGGCGCAGGGCACGGTAGATGCTGAAGAACGCATAGAGCAACAGCAAGCCCATGATTACGCACATGGCAATCACGACTTCGCGTTGCAGCAAGAGCGCGTCGTAACGCGTATCCAGTTCACCTTGAAGCGCACTCTGGATTTCGTCCTGGGCCTTATAAAGCCCGGCTACCACGGCGTTACCGCGCGCGCTCAGCGCCTGCCCCTGCTGCACCGAGAACTCTGTACCTTTAACGTAGGCGTGCAGGTCGTTGCGAAAGCTGTCCATCGTCGAGGTGGCCGAAGCGATAGGGTCGCCAATGCGGGCAGCAAGCTCTGGAGCACGACGCTTGAGCAGTCGAATGCTTTGCTCCAGCTCTGCGCGAAATTGCAGTTCGATCTTCAACAGGCTTTCAAGCGAGCCGCGCATCGGTACGCTTAGCCCCTGACCGGTACTCAAACCGGCTGTGATACCCCGGATCTGACCAGCCACGTTGATTTCTCTGGGCATACGAATGGTGCTCAGGTCGATCAGAAACAGCGACGCATAATCTTCGTCGAGCACCATGCCCGAGGTAGCCGAGACGTAATAGATAAAGTTGAGTGTCTGGGCCAGTTGCTCATTCCACTGTGCAAACGCCTCGTCTTGCGAAAGACCAGGCTTGAGACTTTCCATCAGGGAGCGCGCACCTTCGCGAAGACGCTGCACGCGACTCTCGGTCTCCAGCAGACGTCCTTGACGGGCATCCATGTCGGCGAGGTTACCAAGCGCTGTTTCAAGCTGGTTGCGGTTGCTGGCCAGATCCTGGGCAGCGGAGGCATCACCGGCGAGCAAACGGTTGGTTGCTGCACGCTGCAGCATGGAGAGTCGCAGAACGGGTGTCATGACATGCAGGTATTCACGACCGATACGTTCCTGGGCAACGGTGTCTATGCTTGCATTCAGACTGTTGAAAACCCGAAGACCGAGAACGATCAGCGGGATGACGATAATGATGGCTAAAACGGCAAACTTGGCAGGGAACCGCAGGCGATTGGTAAGGTAAATACCAGGCGAAAGGATGTTCATAGTGGTCTCTATTTTAATTAGGGTGCCCGATCCGGCTGAAAAAGCTCCTTTATTTCTTTGCATCACGGCAGGTGCAAGGTCAGTGGTGCCGCTTTGAAGGGAATCATCCATTCAGATAGAGGCATAGTGACATCACCTCAGAGCTGTGCCCCATCTGGAAGTTCAATGAGGGCCATCATCTGATACCGGTCTATCGGCAGGGCTACGTAGAACCTGAGGTCGCGGGGGTTTACGGGAAGACGCGGGGGCGGAGCCTGGGGAGTGAAGCTTGCGGTGAACGCTGATCCAAATGAGGTGGATTCAGTTCAGTACGGAGGGAAATGGGTGTCCATCTGGCAGATCTGTCGACCACAGATCTTTCAGCGCGTACACCGTTGTGCGGCATCGTGACGCACAACGGTGAGCGTCATAGCGTTTTGAACGAGGGCCTTTCAAGCCCTCGTCCACTCCACGTTCGACAACCCGAGCTTTTCAGCTTGAGGCTTGCTCAGCTTTGGTACCGGGTCGGAACGGTACTTGGGGATCGCACCGAATCCTGCATCCACCGACGCCCAGTGCCAGGCTTCTTTATTGTCCATGACAACCGCTCTTATATAGAACGTCTTGTAACTGCCATGCAGCAGGTAATCGATACGGTAGTGTTTTTCATCAGCCATTGTGTTGCTCCTGCTTTGTCGACTCGCAAAACAGATCGCAGGGTTTTCGAAAAATTCAAAATATTAATGCCATCATGTAAGCGATATCATATAGCCACCCTCACTCATGCCGATAGGGATGGCCGCAAGGCTATGACAACTAATAGACTTTGTTTATAACCCGTCTTTTTTGAATTTTTCGCCAACACAGACGGCTTACGCTCTGAGCATTGCCTGCGGGGCCTCTGAACTAATAGTGTGTTGTTTTTCAAACATTCAGCGAATAAGAAAATTCTATTGAACCCGGATTTTCAGGCCGTTCATCCCGTTCACTAAAGTTATACGCAACGTCTACATCCCCGCTTTCTCATATCCAGTGACTGCGTTGAATAAAACCCATCCAGGTGGGTTGACGCTTCCCAAAAGATCACGCCTGAGGACACGACATGTTTATTCATAACAAGCGGCTTCAATATACCGTGCGGGTAGCTAGACCAAACCCTGGACTGGCCAATCTTCTGCTGGAACAGTTCGGCGGTGCCCAAGGCGAGCTGGCAGCAGCCGGACGTTATTTCACTCAAGGGTTGAGCGAGGAGGATCCAGGCCGTAAAGACCTGCTGATGGACATCGCCACCGAAGAGTTGAGCCACCTGGAAATAGTCGGCTCGATTATTGTCATGCTCAACAAAGGCGCCAAAGGTCAATTGGCTGAAGGCATCGAAGAAGAAGGCGAGCTTTACCGCTCCATCAACGGCAATGGCAACGACTCCCATATCACCAGCCTGCTGTACGGGGCCGGTGCGCCGTTGACCAACTCTGCCGGTGTGCCTTTTACGGCGGCCTACATCGATACCATTGGCGAGCCAACGGCTGACTTCCGCTCCAACATCGCTGCGGAATCCAGAGCGAAGATTGTTTACGAGCGTTTGATGAACGTGACAGATGACCCGGGCGTGAAAGAGGCACTGGGCTTTCTGATGACACGTGAAATCGCTCATCAGTTGTCTTTCGAAAAAGCCCTGCACGCCATCCAGCCCAACTTCCCGCAGGGCAAGCTGCCAGGCATGCCGGAATTCACCAACAAGTACTTCAACATGTCCGGTGAACCCAATGTACGCGGTCCGTGGAACCAGGGCGGTGTCTGGGAGTATGTGGAATCGCCACAACCGGCTGTCGATGGCGGCGATGGCACTGCTTCCGTCACACTGGATGCCAAGGATGCAGAAGTGCTGGAAATGATGAAGGAGCGGACCCAGTCCGATCCGACTGCCAACCCTATTACCGGTGCGGATCTGGGTTCTGGTTTTGTACAGGGCAAAAATGTTTGAAACGGGTTTAAGCCTGTCTTGTTCAGGAGAACGGAATCATGAAAAAACTTCGCTCCCGCAAACCTTTCCCGTCTCAGGGCGAGTTGGATACTGCGTTGACCGACGCGGTGTTTGTAAAAGGGCTTCGTGCTTTCGAGGCTCAGGCGCTGCTGGCACGTCGGGGTCTTCAGGTGGTGATGGCTATGAAGGTCTTTGGGGTTGGAACCTTGCTTGATAACAACCTGCCAGAACGCTGATCACATTCGGTCATCAATGGCACACGTTCTATAAGGCGAGTCCCCGGGCAGGCTGGACACCAGCCTTGCCTGTGGATAAGTCACTCGGTTACTGAAAAGGATATAACCATGACTCGTATGACCATAGAAGATTTGGTCATTCACGAACGCTCAGATGTTTGCAGCGCCGAAAGTCATATCATTCAGTGACGTCTCAATAGCCGCATGACATTACCTCTCGCCAGGAAGATGTCATGATGCGCAATATCCCATCACGCTTTTACAGTTACATCACTTTTTGGCAGCGTCGTCGCCATGCGCAGCTGCAAGTTTTTTCGCATGTTCAAGATGCTGCTCAAGTGTTGGCAACGTAGCTTTGGCAAACGCCTTGAGCTCGGGGTCATCACCGTTCTCGGCCTCTTCCTTGTACAGTTTGGTCGCCTGCTCATGCGCAATGACCTGATTATTGGCATACGCTTGATCAAACGACTTCTTGTGCATTTCCAGAATGGCGGCCTCGGCTTTGTCCATCAGTATGGGGTCCTCGGACAGTTCAAGGTTCTTGCTTTTGGCAATCGCTGCCAGCTTATCGTTAGCAGCCGTGTGGTCTGTGACCATTTGCTGAGCAAACTTCTTCACGTCGGCAGACACACCCTTCTCATCCTGTACAAGCTTGCCGACCAGAACTTCTGCTATCCCTGCTGCAGAAGCATCTTTTACAAAGTCATCAGCGTCCTGCGCAGCGGTAGCCACTTGAGAGCCTAGCGAAAGCACGATGGCAATGGCGCTCATGCGAAAATAATTGTTCATTTTCGATCATCCTTGTGTGGGCTGAATACGTCATCGTTATCGACGATATAGACGTTTTGACCCACGCCCAAAACCTGTGTTCAGCCTGTCCGACCGCTTGCAGCAAAAGACCGATGTCGATGATCCTGAACCCAGCAGGTGAGCCAGCCAGCTTATGTATTCAGACTGAGCAGTCGTAAAACTCGCTCAAGACAGTCATCCATTGATAATTGACTGGTATCAAGACAAAGGGCGGCGCCAGCAGGCGGTTCGTAAGGGGCGCTGATGCCGGTAAAGTCTTTCAACTCGCCTGCCAACGCCCGGCGATAAAGCCCTTTAGGGTCACGCTGAATGCAGGTTTCAAGCGGTGTGCTGATAAACACTTCGATGAAGCGTTCGTGACCAATGATCGAGCGAGCGGCTTCCCGGTCGGCCTCATAGGGCGAAATGAACGACGAGATAACGATCAGGCCTGCGTCATTCATCAACCGGGCGACTTCAGCGATGCGCCTGATGTTCTCCGAACGGTCTGCCGCAGCAAACCCCAGATCCCGGCACAAACCCTGACGTACGTTGTCGCCATCCAGGGTATACGCAAGCCTGCCAAGGTCCATCAACGCTCGCTCCAGTGCAAACGCTATGGTGGATTTTCCGGAGCCGCTGAATCCGGTCAGCCAGACTGTTTTCGGCGTTTGCTTCAAATGCTGCTCACGGTCTGTCGAGGACACTTGGCTGGTTTGCCAGACAAGGTTCTGTACGCCATGTGAGTTGTCCATGATCGCCTGTTCCTGATGTGCACACAGAACGAGAATACATTTTTTCCGCGAGGCATTCGTGCTTATGGAATAACCACATCTGCCACCTATCGGCCCTCGGCAAAATACGCTGAATTTCCCCGTATCACGATACTCACTTATCTACGCTGCATAGAAAACAGAAAGTCTCGCGTGACCGCGTCAATCGTGATTTTCAACTGCCGAGGTACGATTTTCATGACGTCTCTTCAAGTGATGACTGGCAATGCCGTCGTCAAAACCGTCGTTGAAGAAGCCTGTTCAAAAACCGTCTATCAATCATGGATGAGTGAACGTGCTCCAGAATATCAACACGATGCGGTCACTTTTCTGAATCACTGCCTGGCCCAGGCCGAGCGGGAAAACTGCGACCTTCCGGCTCAGCCTGAAGTGCTGGAACACTGGATGGAGCAGAACGTAGGGGCCGTAGCGGATCACTATGCGCTCTATCTTGAACAACGTCGCGCCGGACAACCCAGGCGATTTTTCAAGACCAAGGCTCAAGCGATGTATTTCATTCAGCAGGTCGCGCCGACCAAGCTGGTTGACGGTGCATGGCTGTATGGCTTGCTGCCGCATTGGGCAGACTACCGTTTTCACGGTCTGATTCGTACTTACCTGGAAGAACTGGGCGACGGCGAACAGGCGCAGAATCATGTCTCCCTTTATCGCAAGTTGCTGGCCGACCTGGACTGCGACACCAGCGCCCCACTGGCAGATGATGCCTACCTGCAAGGCGCCATTCAGCTGTCACTGGGGCAACTGAGCGAGCAGTACCTTCCCGAGGTGATTGGTTACAACCTGGGCTATGAACAGCTGCCGCTGCATTTGCTCATCACATCGTTCGAACTGAATGAACTGGGCATCGACCCTTATTACTTCACGCTGCATGTGACGATCGATAACGCCAGCACCGGCCACGCACGCAAGGCTGCGCAGAGCGTTCTTGAGCTGTTGCCTGTGGGCCAGGAACGCGACGAATTTTATCGCCGTGTTTCCAATGGCTACAGGCTGAACGAGTTGGGCATGGGCTCTACCCAGGTCATCCAGTCGTTCGATCTGGAGCAGGAAGTGATCGCCATGCTGGAGCGCAAGCGGACCTTTGGTCAGCACATGCATTCCGACTATTGCCGTCTGGACGGCAAGACGGTCAACGAGTGGCTTGCCGAGCCCGACCAGATCCCGGAGTTTCTTGCCGTGCTGCAGAACAGGGGCTGGATCAAGCGTCACGAAGACCCTCTCAATAGCCGCTTCTGGAAACTGTTTGAAGGGGTCGGTGCACCGATGTTCGGCGTGTTCAATGGCTACGAAAAGCAATTGGTGCACGACTGGATCGCCGGCGAATGGCTGTCGGATGGCAGCGCTCAGCCGCCTGTCGGCAAGCGTCTGCCGGAAGCATTTCGTTCCCGTTTCCGCAATCTGCAAGGCGGCGCTCAGCCGTCGGCGGTTCTTGCGGGCCCTGCGTCGGCGGATGCTGACCCGGATGTGCGCGAGCTGCACATGAAACTCGAGTCGGCAGCGGCGTCCGAGAAGATGTCCACGTTGATCGAGAGCATGTCCCCGGCAAGGCACGCGTCGGCCGCCGGGCTACATGCCACTCGCCTGTTTGTCAGCAGCATGGCCGAGCGAGTGACAGGAGCCCGCCCATGAGTCATTCATTGCCCGACAGCGCAGCGCTGATTGCGCTCGCCCAGCGCCTCAAAACCAGTGGCTATCGTTTCATCACGCCCACGCCGTTGACTCATCAACACGTCAATCAACGCCCGGAAAACCGCACTGCGGTATCGCTGCGGGATGTGTTCGGCTGGAGCCGTACGATACCGGAGTCCATGCTTCCGGTTGCAGAGGCTCAGGGGCTGTTGGAAGCCGGTATTCTTCAACGCAGCGAAGACGGCTTGAAGAGCCGGGTGAGATTTTCAAGCTTGGATGACTTGTTACTGGTGCATTCCGCATTTCCTACCGGCGATGAAGACTCGGTGTTTTTCGGTCCGGATACCTATCGCTTTGCGCACTCCATCAATCGCCATCTGCAAAGCACTTCGCACTCCATCAACCGCGCCGTCGACATCGGCTGTGGCACCGGCGCTGGTGCCCTGCTGATCGCAGTTGCGCGCCCGCAGGCGCAGGTCTGCGCCGTCGACATCAACCCCAAGGCCCTGCATTTCGCTCAGACCAACGCCAGGGTGGCCGGGCTGGAAAACATGCAATGCTGCCACAGCGATATCCTCTCGGGCCTGACAGGCAACTTCGACCTCATCGTTGCCAACCCGCCGTACATGAAAGACGCCAAGCGCCGCGCCTACCGCCACGGCGGTGACGCATTGGGCGCGGACCTGTCAGTGCGCATCTTGCGCGAATCGCTGGATCGCCTTACCCCGGGCGGCTCGTTGGTGCTCTATACCGGTGTGGCCATGGTGGGCGAGCACGACCCGTTCTTCGAGGCCGTGCGCGATGATATCGATCATGCGGCCCTGGCATGGACCTACCGCGAACTGGACCCGGATGTGTTTGGCGAAGAGCTGCTTGAAGAGGGTTACGAAGACGTGGACCGTATTGCAGCGGTGGAGTTGGTGGTAACAAGGCGGGCATGAGTAGCCAGAACCATGCAGCCTAGGTTCTGTACGAAAAGTCGGCGAGCGAAGGTCAGGCAAGGCAAAAACAGGCGAGGAACGGCCGGGGTCGCGCTCGACTCTACGTGTTGTAAATGAGCATTCCGATCGGACTCGCGCTCGAGCCTGTTTTTCGCAACATCACCGAGCGCAGCCACTTTACGTACAGAGCCTAGTGCCCCCTGAGCCAAAAGCCTTTCTTAAATACGATCATAAATACTGGTGCTGGTCATCGGCTCGCTACCTCAGTCATTGACTCTGACCGGCGCGCCGGTGATTTGAGTTGTGCCCTTGCTCACTGTGGTAATGGCGTTGCCTTTGATCTCGATTCCGTCCGGCGTAAGGGTGATGCTGCTTTCGCCTACCTGAAGAATGATGTGCTGCTTGGCATTGACCTGGATGAACTGGTTATCAACCTGAATCGTCAGTGAGCCTTCCTGAACATTCATCACAGCGTCTTTCTTGATGATCTCGGTTTGCATGCCATCAATTGTCATCAAGCGGTTGTTACCGACTTTGTGCGTCTCGTCGAATTCAATCTCGGTGTCCATGTTGCGCTCGGCGTGCATGATGACTTGCTCAGCACCGGCCTTGTCTTCAAAGCGAAAGAAGTTCGCTGTGCCGCCATGGCCTTTCATCGACCGGGTCAGGAAGCCACTTTGAGTCTTGTTGGCCGGGAGAGACCATGGCGGCGTGTTCTGGCTGTTGTAGAGACTGCCCATGATCAGCGGGCGGTCAGGGTTACCGTCGAGGAATACCACTACGACTTCGTCGCCGACACGAGGGATCTGAATGCTGCCGAAACCGCCGCTGGCACCGGATTGGGCAACGCGGACCCAGCAGGAGCTTTTGTCGTCGAACTGGCCATAGCGGTCCCAGTGGAACTGCACTTTTACACGGCCCATTTCATCAGTGTAGATTTCTTCGCCGGGGGGGCCGACGATGATGGCGGTTTGCGGGCCGCGGATTGCAGCCCGCGGTGTAGAAAGTCTATGCCTGTAAGGGATCTTACGACGGATGCACTCAAATGAATTCTGGTAACCGGGCTCACCGTGACTGAGATAGTTGTTCTGGCCTGAGTGATTTACGCTCAGCAATAAAAACTGCCTGTCCTCCTGGCTATCTTGGTCATGATCGTAGTGCTGCGTCAGCTCAAAGAAATATCCAGGCTCCATGACACGGCAGTTACTGGAACCCGAAAACTGCTTGCCTAATACCTCCATCGCCTCTAGCCGGTTTCGGGCTTTTTGTTGGCCATCTTCAAGATCAGTGTAACCGTATACCCCCTCATAATCGAAGGTTTCAAACTCTCCCACCTCGCCCTGTTTGGCGATTGATTTCATCTGTACCAGTTGCGGATCTCTGGGCTGTTTATAGTCGAAAGACTTCATGGCCAACTGAGTAGGCTGTAGGTTACGAGAGGATGACCACGTGGTGATCGAGTCAGCCTCTTCGGTGACAGATGCGCGATGATACCGAATGACGGGTTGAGCAGGCAGCGCAGGAAGATCGCGACTGTCATCCATGATCATCATGCAGTGTTCATCTTGGGAATGTTGAAACGTAAAAAATAAACCTTCAGCTTCGAGGAGACGAAGAATAAAATTTAAGTCTGACTCCATATACTGAGTACAGTAACTCATTTTCTTTAGAGGACGAGTCAGACGAAACTCAAATACTGCGAGGCTCTGATAATAGGAAAAAATTTCCCTTACAACCTCTTCTACTGTTTTGTCCTGAAAAACGCGCGAATCACTGCGCCTGCTAAGCAGCCAGACCCACGGCACCAGCCGCGCATGATAGCTGGCGACGCCTCCATCGGCCCCCAAATGCACGAAGTCCGATACGTGAGCACTAAGATGACGCACATTTCCATCAGCAAGGGTGAGACCGAGGGAAACCTTCTTGCCCACAAGCTTTTTCAACTCAATTCGAGCGTCACTTGATATCAGCGTGGCCTCAAACGCAAAAAGTTCAGAAATCGCTTCACGTCCTGAAAAATTTTCCAGACGCAGCTCTTGCTCGGGAGGCAGTGGCGAGTCAAAGGTGATTAGTCGACTGTTCTGCTGAGTCAACTGTTCCAGTGCATTAAAAATCATCTGTGCATCCTGCAATAAAGTCTGGAAGTGAATAATGAGACCGCCTGAGCTCTTATCTGTCAAGCTGCGCAGAGAGAGGATGTGACTTGAGCCAGATGACGGCAGGAAATTATTTTTGTAACATTTTTAACAAAGGCACAGTTTGACCAGGATGCTGTCCGAGTTTACATTTGCGAAATTCAGGGAGGACACGATGGGACTGACCAACGAACAGGCTCAAAAGCTCGAGCATGACCTAGACACAAATCATACTGAAATGATTGTGCTGACCCTTCAGGACGCCAATCGCCTGGCGGCAGGCATCAGTTCCCCGCACGAAGGATCCACACAAACGCATTGGCTGTGCCCACGGACTGATAAAGAACTACTGGATGGGGGGTGGGGCTGTACCAAGTCGCTTTACCAGAGCACTGCGCATCAGTGGGTTAATACCAACTGGGTAGTGCCTACCGGAATGGCAGCCCGTGATACATTTAAGTTAGGGCAACTGTGGAAGCGCATCGGAGGCTATAAGACCCGACTTAAATATACAATAGTCAATGGTAAGGAGTACGTTATCATCACGGGCAGGCCAGGACTAAGATCGGTGCTCAAGGGAACACGATATTTAGCTCAAAATGCGAAGCTTATTGAGGTAGGTATAGGTAAATACAGCCTCAATGGCGAGGCCATAAAGGGTTTTAAACTTTCCGCCTATGTCGCGGTAGGAATAGAATTATTTGAGCACTTTCTCTCTGACGAAAGTGTCATGTCTGACCTTTTCGTCGGCGTCGGCGTTGAGTTGGTCAAAGCGGGTATCGCAACGGCTGTCGGCTATGCAGCCGCAGGTATCGCCGGTGTTTTCATAGGATCAGCAATAATACCTGTCGCTATCGGCGTGGCATTTGTTTTCGCCGCCAGTTATTTTTTAAACGTGATAGACAATAACAATGGAATCAAGAGCGGCTTAAAAGAACAGGTACGCCTCTACACTGACTATACAATCAACCACTTAGAAGAGCTCGGTGAAACCCTAAAAAAAATCAATCCTGACAACATAAGAAACTCAATAAGAAGCCTTCCTGACAATCTTATTGATGCCTTGATGAGCGAAGCGGAAAAAGCCGCCAAAGACTGGTTCAAACGCAATGTCACCGATCAAATAATGCCCAACTTACCAGTCCCTGAACTCCCACGCCTAGGACAATTTAGGCTACCTAAGCTATGAAAAAAGTTAAAAGTGCATCCATCGACTCACTCCCCAAATACTTTCGCCTCATCACCGTGTTGGGGCTTTTACTGGCTATCCTGCTACTGGCCAGCGCCGTATATATAATTGTCGACGGCGTGACACCCGTCTATGGACGCCTCTGGAGAAACGCTCCGATCATAGAAGTTCAATATATAGCCTATGCCCTTCTTGCCGCGCCGTTTATTGCGATATTGATGGGATATGCTGCAATAGCGGCATTTACCACGCGAAAGGTTTTTTCTCCAGAACCCGGTACGCGTGCTGCAAAATTTCAAAGTGTAATGTTTAAGCTCTTCTTGAAAACGCTTCTGTATGTATCTCTTCCTCTGCCTATATTAACCACACTGTGGCTCGTATCGACCGGTTACTCGTTATGCAATGATCTGAGACCTTCAGGCTCTGGCTGGCAAACATTCTGGGTAAATAATCAAAATGCCTGCTTCAAACCCGACACTTATATTAATGATCACTGGCCATGTAAAGTGGTCGATGGTAAAAAAATGTGCCTTCAGGCAGATGGTCGCTAGTGTGCTGACTTCGAAATCTGTCAAATGTGGACATAAAAGTCGCCGTGTCCGATCCCTTGCTTTTTTCTGAATCGACACGGTAAACACGTGAAAATCCTTTGCTGAGAGCACAACGGCCTGTGCCTTCGGTTCAAGCACCTTGAGTCGGGGCGTTTCAACGCCTCTCTCGATGAGATGCATGAGGCAATTGCGTTGACGGTCCAGGAACTTAACTGGTTACTGGATAGATTTGATTTCTGACGTAACCGTCCACACAAGGTTTTGACTCTACGATTTTTCGCATGACTTAACTCAAGTCATGGAAGCGATGCCCGAACACCTCCCTGGCGGCCCCGCTCTTCTGAAAGAGATTCTGCATTCGCCAGCGCTATAGATCGAACCGCCCCCACCCCTTGAAGATTAGTAAGCGGGTATGCCGGCCTACAAATGTTATGTTATAACAATTAAAGGTTACCAAACGCAGTCCTCCAAAGCGACCCTTCAATCCATGATCAGCCCTCGTTTCCATTCCCGCCGTGCAGTCACAACGCTCTTCCTGCTGGCCAGCAGCGCAGGTTACGCAAACGCTTCCGAACAGGTCGAGCTTGCCCCATCCACGATTAAGGCTACGGCCCAGTCGCAAGATGGAGAGCATCTAGATTCAGTTACCCATGCCGGTTCTCGCCTGTCATTGACGGCCTTGCAGACCCCGGCCAGCACCAGCTCGCTGAATGGGGACGAGGTGCGCAGTCGCGGTGACGAAAATGTGCAGCAGGCCGTGGCCCGCAGCCCCGGTATCACGGCGATCGGTACACCCGGCGACGGAGGCACGGCGTTGTCCGCGCGTGGTTTCACAGGTCAGGGCTCGGTGATGCAATTGTATGATGGCAGCCGCATGTACAGCGCTATGGGCACCGTCACCATGCCGGTCGATACCTGGGCAATCGACCGCATTGAAGTGCTGCGCGGCCCGGCCTCCGTGCTCTATGGCGAAGGTGCTACCGGGGCAGTGATCAATGTCATCCCCAAGAAGCCTTTTGAAGGCGATATCGAAAACCACCTGCGCCTTGGCTACGGTTCGTACGATAGCCAGCAAACTGCGCTGGACAGCGGCGGCTCGTTAACCGATCAATTGAGCTATCGCTTGAACCTCAATCAGCTGCGCAGCAACGGCTGGATCAATGACGGCGACTCGCAAAGCACGTTCTTCAGCGGTGCCCTGCGCTGGCAGGCCAGCGAAGACCTGTCGTTCACCCTCGCCCATGACGGCGGCAATCAGCGCCCGATGAACTACTTCGGCGTGCCGATGATCAACGGCCGTTATCACGAAGGCTTGCGAGACAAGAACTACAACATCGAGAACGACAAGCAACATTACGATGACCAATGGACGCGGCTGACCACCGACTGGCAGATCTCCGACCGGCTGACTTCATCCAACGAGCTTTACTACCTGACCTCGCACCGACGCTGGCAGAACGCCGAAAACTACAACTGGGACGCTGCCACTCAGCAGCTGTCGCGCAGCGGCTATTTCAGCATCAAGCACAATCAGGAGCAGGTGGGAGATCGACAGACGTTCACCTTCAAACACAGTCTGGGCGGGATGGATAGCCAGAGTGTGCTGGGAATGGACGTCAACCGTATCCGCTTCAAGTTGACCAACAACTCCCCCTACAACGATGTGAATCCGGCGGGAGACCCCATTGATATCGAACATCCCGCACCGGGCAATTTTCAGAGTGCGTCGCCCTATTCGGAGCTGTTCAAAAGCACGACCCGACAACTGTCGGTCTTCGGGGAAAACCGCACGCAACTGAGCGAGCAACTCTCGATAATCACAGGCGTGCGCCGTGACTACGTAGATATCGAGCGCAACGCCCTGCGTGACGACAGCCGCACAGAAAAGGACCTGATCGGCAACAACTGGAAAATCGGACTGGTTTACGCGCTGACGCCGGACAGTTCTGCCTACGCTCAATACTCGACCAGCACCGATGGCGTTGGCAGCCTTGTCTCTCTCAACCCCACACAGCAACAATTCGACCTGGCCACCGCCAGGCAATCGGAGGTAGGTTTCAAACAGTCACTGTGGGACCAGCGCCTGGAGTGGACGCTGGCGGCTTACCATATCGTCAAGAAAAAGCTGCTCACCACCGATGCCGGCAATCCTGACCTCACCCAACAGGTAGGCCAGCAGTCTTCCGACGGGCTTGAGGCCAGCATGAAGCTGCAACTGCCACAGGACTGGGCCCTGACCGCCAACGCGGCCTTCGTTCGTGCACGCTATGACCAATTTGATCAGAGCGTAGCGGGCGTGGCCGTCTCGCGTGACGGCAATACGCCCGTCGATGTGCCAAAGCGCACGGCCAACCTGTGGCTCGACAAACAGCTCGGCAGTGCTGTGCAGATTGGCGCCGGGCTGCGCTACGTCGACAGCCGATACGCCGATATCGCCAACACCCGCGAACTGCCCGCCTACACCGTGGCCGACGCCAGCCTGTCATGGAAAGCACTGCGCAATACCACGCTCGGCTTGCAGGCGCGCAATCTGTTTGATCGGCAATACGCAGCGAGTCAGTACAACGAAGGCCAGCAATGGATTCTGGGTGAACCCCGCTCGCTGTACGTGACTGCGGACCTGAGTTTCTGATGCTCGCGCTAGAGCGTCTCGCGTGGGCACCGGAACAGGCGTCGGTCTGCGCGCACGAACACTTCGCCCTGAAAGATATCGACCTGCAAATCGCTGCCGGCGAGTTTGTCGGCCTGATCGGTCCCAATGGCAGCGGCAAGACCAGCCTGCTGCGTTGTGCATTCCGCTACAGCCGTCCGCACAGCGGCAAGGTCGCGATCAGCGCTCACGATATCTGGTCCCGCAGCCCACGCTGGTGCGCCAGGCACGTAGCAGTGGTTGCCCAGGAGTTTCCCGATGCATTCGGCCTGACACTGCTGGATGTAACGAGCATGGGCCGCGCGCCTCATCAGGGCTTCTTCGCTGCGGACAGCGCCCACGACCGCGCGATTGTGCAGAGTGCTTTGAACGCCGTAGGGCTGGCGGGCTATGAACAGCATCGGTTCGACACATTGTCCGGCGGCGAGAAACAGCGTTGCCTGCTGGCGCGGGCACTGGTGCAAGAACCTCGGTTGATGGTGCTGGACGAGCCGACCAATCACCTCGACCCGCGCCATCAACTGGAACTGCTGGGGCTGGTCAAACAGCTCGGCGTGGCGACACTGGCCAGTATCCATGACCTGAACCTGGCGGCGGCATTCTGTGATCGCCTGTGTGTCATTCATCACGGCCGGCTCATTGCGCAAGGCACGCCCCAGGAAGTGCTGACCCCGGAAATGCTGCTCAACGTATTCGGCGCCAAGGCGCTGGTCGACAGCCACCCTCTGCGTGATTACCCGCGCATTACCTGGATACCCTGAAATGAACGCCCTGCTCACCCGCCTGGCTTTGATCACCTTGTTGTGCAGCCCGATGGTGCAAGCGCAACCCAGCGCCTACCCCGTCACCGTGCAAAGCTGCGACCGCTCGGTGACCTTCACGGCTGCGCCGCAGCGTGCAGTCAGCAATGATGTAAACCTCACCAAAATGATGGTTGCCCTGGGTTTGCAATCACACATGGTGGGCTACAGCGGCATCACCGGCTGGAACAAACCTGATCAGGGCCTGCTGCGCGACCTTGGCAACCTGCCCGAGCTGGCCAGCAAATACCCGTCTCTGGAAACACTGCTCAATGCCAACGCCGACTTCTATTTTGCCGGCTGGAACTATGGCATGCGGGTGGGAGGCGACGTCACGCCGCAGAGCCTGGCCCCATTGGGTATTCAGGCCTATGAGCTGACCGAGTCCTGCGCGCAGATAATGCCGCGCGCTGAAGCAACGCTTGCGGATGTCTACAACGACTTGCTGAACCTGGGCCGGATATTCGACGTACAGGCTCGCGCAGAGACGCTGGTTGCGCAAATGCGCCACAGCGTAAGCAAGGTTCAGGCAAGCGTGGCAGGCAAATCGTCGCCCAGGGTTTTTCTGTATGACAGCGGTGAAGACCGGCCCATGACCGCCGGGCGGCTGGCAATCCCCCAGGCACTGATCAGCGCCGCGGGCGGGCAGAATGTCATGGGCGACGTCGCGGCCAGTTGGACCCACGTCAACTGGGAGTCGGTTGTGCAAAGCAACCCCGAGGTTATCGTGATCGTCGACTACGGCGAAGTCAGCGCCGCGCAGAAACAACACTTCCTTGAAAGCAACCCGGCGCTGCAATCCATCGACGCGATCCGCAACCGACGCTATGTCGTGCTGCCCTACGTGGCGGTGACGCCTGGTATCGATAACGTCACAGCCATCGAGACGCTTGCAGCGGCATTTCATGACGTGACGCGATGACCCTGGCGCAGTGGCTGACCGAGCGTCCTCGCCGGTACACGGGTTTGCTGATCACTCTGACGCTCGTGCTGCTGCTCTCATGCCTGGTGTGCATCACCTTCGGCGCGGCCCCTGTGCCGTTGAACCGGGTGATGGATATCCTGATGTTCAAGCTGTTCGGCGCGAGCGAAAACCCACCCCTCTGGACCGCGGGACAGGAAACCATCGTCTGGCTGATACGCACGCCCCGTGTATTACTGGGCGTGCTGGCAGGCGCGGGACTGGCCCTGATCGGCAGCGTCCTGCAAGCCGCGACGCGCAACCCGCTGGCCGACCCTCACCTGCTGGGAGCGACCTCGGGCGCGACACTCGGCGCAGTTATCGTGGTCATGCATGTAGGGGAAGTGCTTGGCACGCTGACATTGCCACTGGCTGCATTCGTCGGCTCGCTGGTCAGCCTGTGCCTGGTGCTGTGGCTGGCCAGCCACAAAGGCCGCCTGGACAGCCAACGCCTGCTGCTCGGCGGTGTGGCCGTGTCCTTCGTGATGATGGCAATTGCCAACCTGTCGCTGTTTCTGGGCGACCACCGCGCCAGCTCTTCAGTGCTGTTCTGGATGCTCGGCGGGCTGGGGCTGGCGCGCTGGGAGCTGCTTGTTGTGCCACTGATCACGGTTCTGTCTGGCTGGGTTCTTTTGCAAGGGCTGGGTCGTTCCCTGAACGCACTGATGGGCGGCGATCAGACCGCCACAAGCCTTGGTCTGCAAGTACGCAATGTGCGCCTGCTGGTTTTCCTGATCGCCTCACTGATGACCGGCGTACTGGTCGCGCTGTGCGGCTCCATAGGTTTCGTCGGCCTGATGGTGCCGCACATCGCCAGACGTCTGGTGGGCTCGGAGCATCGACGACTGCTGCCCGTCGCCACGCTTCTGGGTGCTTTGTTGATGATCTGGGTGGATGTCATTTCCCGCACGCTTATCGCGCCAGAAGATCTGCCTATCGGTATTGCGACGGCTTTGTTGGGAGGGTTGTTTTTTATTTTCATGATGAAGCGAAGCTAGAGGCTGCCAACTGATCACTTGAAGTATGACCGCCCTTGGCTTTTTCACTACATGACAAACTCATGTCATCGTTTCTTAACACATTTATGACATTTATCTTGCGCTAGTTGTTCAAGACGCGTTCGGGCGCCTGAAACAAACCAGGCTCCTCAATTCATGGAGCAGAAGGAGCAGCACTTGAAAGTGACAGTGTTCGGAACCGGTTATGTGGGGCTTACCCTTGCCGCCTGCCTGGCGGAAGTGGGCCACACCGTATGCTGCATGGATGTCGACAGCAAACGCATTGATGCGCTGCGCGAAGGCATATGTCCTATATTCGAGCCCGGTCTTGGCGAACTTCTCCGCAACGGCCTGGACTGCAAAAGACTAAGTTTCACAACCGATGAAGTGCACGCCAGCCGCTTTGCAGAGTTGGTATTCATCGCAGTTGGCACACCAGCGCAAGCCGACGGCAAAGCAGACCTGAGCCAGGTGTTTGCCGTGCTGCGCTCCGTGCTCAGACACGCTGACGGTGCTCGGATCATTGTCAACAAGTCCACTTCGCCCGTGGGGACAGTTGACCGCCTGCTCGCTGAAATCGCTGCCAGTCCACGACGCGATGACGGCTTTGAAGTGATCAGCAACCCAGAGTTTTTCAAGGAAGGCTGCGCGGTCAGTGATTGCCTGCGTCCGGATCGCATTATCGTCGGCGGGGCCAGCCCGCGAGCGCTGGAGCAGATGCGCGAGTTGTATCAGCCGTTCAGTCGCAACCGCGAGAAGTTTGTGATCATGGATGCCCGTAGCGCGGAACTGGCCAAGTACGCTGCCAACTGCCTGCTGGCGACCAAGATTTCGTTCATCAACGAGATGGCCAACCTGGCCGAACAGGTGGGTGCCGACATAGAACAGGTCCGGCTTGGCATTGGCTCCGACCCTCGCATTGGCTACGACTTCATTTACCCAGGCTGCGGCTTCGGTGGCTCATGCTTTCCCAAGGACTTGCAGGCGCTGATCGGCACAGCCAGCGAGAACGGGGTGGAGACAGCGCTGCTCAATGCTGTCGAACAGGTCAATCGCCGCCAGAAGCACCGTCTGTTTAAAAATATCCACGCTCATTATCACGGCGAACTCAGGGGCAAGGTCTTCGCTGTCTGGGGGCTGGCCTTCAAACCCAATACCGACGATATTCGCGAAGCATCCAGCCATGCCCTGCTTGAAGCACTCTGGGCAGCCGGTGCCAGGGTTCAGGCCCACGACCCGCAGGCGATCGAAGCTATCAGGCATCATTATGGCGAGCGTGATGACCTGCAACTGGTGCAGTGCAAGCAAGATGCTCTGGAAGGTGCTGACGCTCTGGTGGTGGTGACCGAATGGCAGGACTACCGGGTTCTGGATCTGGACCAGCTCGGCGAGAAACTGCGGGATCGAGCGGTTTTCGATGGCCGCAACCTGTTCGACCCGTCGCAATTGCGTGATGCCGGATTTGCCTACTATGGCATTGGTCGTGGCCAGGCGATCCAGCCATGACGGTGCTCGTGACAGGTGCTGCCGGATTCATTGGCTTCCATGTCGCCAAACGTCTGTGCGAGCTCGGTATAGCGGTCGTCGGTATCGACAACCTCAACGACTATTACAGCGTCGAACTTAAACAATCGCGACTGGCCATACTCCAGCGCCTGCCAGGTTTCACGTTCAACAGGCTGGACATCACCGATGCCGAAGGTCTGTCCGCCCTGTTCTCGCGCAATGAATTCGAACAGGTCATCCACCTGGCAGCCCAGGCTGGTGTGCGCTATTCGCTTGAGCAACCGAATGTTTACGCCCAATCCAACCTGGTCGGCTTTATCAACGTGCTCGAGGCCTGTCGGCAGTTCAGGCCAGCGCACCTGATCTACGCGTCGAGCAGCTCGGTCTACGGCGCCAATACGCGCATGCCGTTTCAGGTTGAGGATGCCGTCGACCGGCCGCTGTCCCTGTATGCCGCCACCAAGCGCGCCAATGAACTCACCGCCTACAGCTATTCCCACCTGTACGGCCTGCGCGCCACAGGACTGCGTTTTTTCACTGTCTACGGACCTTGGGGCCGGCCTGACATGGCGCTGTTCAAGTTCACAAAAGCCATGTTGGCCGGGCAGCCTGTGGATATCTACAACCATGGCGAAATGGCCCGAGACTTCACTTACATCGACGATATTGTCGAAAGCATCCTGCGTCTGCGCTTGCTGCCGCCCGACACGGTTGGCAGCGAGCCGCCTCACCAACTCTTCAACATCGGCCGCGGTCAGCCCGTCAAGCTGCTGGAGTTCGTCGATTGCCTGGAGGCCGCGCTAGGCCTGCGCGCCGAGCGACGCTACCTGCCTTTGCAAGCAGGCGACGTATTGAAAACCTGGGCTGACGTCAGTGCGCTGAGCCAATGGATCGACTTTCAACCACAGGTCTCGGTCGACACCGGCGTCAGGGCCTTCGTCGACTGGTATCGGGAGCATTATCAGGCCCGGCTCTGTGTGCCACTTCAATAACAAGGACTTCCATGACCACGCCCACCTTTCTCTCCGTCGTGATACCGGCCAAAAATGAAGCCGATAACCTGCCAAGCCTGATAAAAGAGATTTGCACAGCGCTGGACGGTGAGCGCTACGAGATCCTGGTCGTTGATGACGGCAGCACAGACGACACCTTGAAAGTGCTGACTCACCTCAAGGACAGCGGGCTGACCGTGTTGCGGATCCTGCGCCACGAGCAGTCGCTCGGGCAGAGCACCTCGGTCTATCACGCGGCACTGGCGGCCAACGGCACCTGGCTGGCGACCCTGGACGGTGACGGTCAGAACGACCCTGCGGACATTCCAGGAATGCTGGCGTTGGTACGCGCTCACGAAGCAGGCCCCGGGGCGATCCAGCTGGTGGCAGGGCACCGTGTGAATCGTCGCGATACGGCCAGTAAACGCTGGGCATCGCGATTCGCAAACGGCCTGCGCAGTCGCCTTCTCAAGGACGCTACCCCAGACACCGGTTGCGGTCTGAAACTGATTGAGCGGGCTGCGTTTCTGCGCTTGCCGTACTTCGACCATATGCACCGGTTCATTCCAGCGCTGATTCAGCGGCATAACGGCCGTATGGTCACGCACCCCGTCAACCACCGCCATCGCCAGGCCGGCGTGTCCAAGTACGGCAACTTGGACCGCGCACTGGTGGGCATTCTGGATCTGGTCGGGGTCTGGTGGTTGATCCGCCGCACCCGCCTGGATGTTGAGGCACAGGAACTACGGTCATGAAACCGGACAACGAAACCTTCTGGCTGATCCTCGGCTTTGTCGGGCAGGCCGTCTTTACCGGACGCTTTGTCCTGCAATGGCTGTACAGCGAATTCAAGAAGCGCAGCATCATTCCGGTGGGCTTCTGGTACCTGAGCATGCTGGGCAGCACTATCTTGCTGGCTTACGCCATTTATCGACAGGACCCGGTCTTCATTGCCGGCCAGTCCTTTGGTCTGCTGGTGTACATGCGCAACCTGCAGCTGATCAGCCGACAGGCCAAGACACCCGAGGAGCAATGACGTTGCGAACTCAACTTTCGCCTCGCCTCGAGGGATGGCTACTGGTCGCACTGGCCGTTTTACTGGTCGGTGCCGGCCTGGGCCTGCGTCTACCGCAGAACGTGGACGAAGAACGTTTTCTGGGCGTTGCTCTGGAAATGCTGCAGAACGGCTCGTGGTTCGTCCCGCACAGGGCCGGGGAGATTTATGCCGACAAGCCGCCGCTGTTCATGTGGGCTACCGTATTTTTCATCTGGTTGACGGGCAGCCCGAACATCGCGCTTTACCTGCCCGGGCTGCTCTCGGCAGGCGCGACCACCGCAGTCCTCTACGATCTGGGCAGCCGTCTGTGGAACCGACGTATCGGACGGTACGCCGCCTTGCTGTTCCTGGCGACCTATCAGACCTACAGCATCCTGCGCACCGGACAAATCGATAGCTTCCTGTGCTTATGGATTGCGCTGGGCTTCTATGGGCTGGTTCGCCACTTGTTGCTCGGACCGGCCTGGGGCTGGTTTTATTTCAGCTGTGCGGCCATGGGCCTGGGCATTATCACCAAGGGCGTCGGTTTTGTTCCCGCATTGATGTTGATCCCTTACGCCTATGCCACGCGTAAAGGCTGGTCCGGTGTCGTGGCCATGCCTGGACAGATAGGCCGCTGGGCGCTGGGTCTACTGGCGTTATTACTTGCATGCTGCCTGTGGCTGGTGCCGATGGTTATCTCGGTCGTGCGTGATGGCGGGCCGGAAGGCTTCGCCTATGTGCAGGAAATACTCTTGCACCAGACGGCTAATCGCTACGCCAGCGCCTGGGACCATCGCGAGCCATTCTGGTATTTCTTCGTCAAAGTCATCCCCCAGTATTGGCTGCCATTGGTGCTGGTGCTGCCCTGGCTGATCCCGGCATGGCGCCGACAACTGAGCAAGCGGGATGGCCGGGTTCTGGTACTGCTCGGCTGGGTCTTGCTGGTGCTGTTGTTCTTCAGCCTCTCCAGTGGCAAACGCAAGATCTACATCTTTCCGGCGCTGCCCGGTCTGGTACTGGTCGCTGCCCCCTTGCTGCCCTGGTTGTTGAAACGCTGGTTCCACGACCGCGTCAGGGCTGGGCGACTGGTACCCGCAGTGGTGGTTGTGTGGCTCGGCCTGTGGTTCGCCAGAGGGTTCATCGAACCCGTCATAGAGGGAGAAAATCCACACAAGAGCCTGATGGAACAAGCCGCCAGCGTCACCCAGGGAGCCGACCTGGTACTGGTCAACTGGCGAGAGGGCCACTGGCTGTATGCACGCCAACCCATTGTGCATTTCGGCTTTGCCAAGCCGTCGGCAATCGAACAGTCCGCCCGTTGGCTACGAGAACATCCCGGCACCTTTGCTCTGGTCCCGGGTGAACAATTGGCCAATTGCTTCTTGTTGGAAAAAGCCCGGCCGCTGGGTCAGACCTCCAGAGCTGACTGGTTCATCGTCGATGCCGATGCCGACAACGGCCTGTGTAAACCGGAACCGCTCATGAAAGCCTATCGCTTCGCCTGGCAGCAGAATGTTGATTAATCACCCGCCCAGCCGCCCGACACGCGGGAGTGCCTGAAGCCATGCAGTTGGAAACGATCAAGGCAAAGCGGCTGACGTGGTCGAATGTCGCTCGAAGGCAGGTATCACTCGCACAGATAGTGCTGAGTGCAGGTGCTCTGGGGGTTCTGCTGCTGGCTTACGCCGTGTCGGCACACTTTCAGGTCCACCAACAGCTGTACCACTACGGTCGCATCTGGTTGAAGGGCAATACGGCAGCCGAAAAGAATATCTGGTTGCCGGATTTCCATGTGGTTATCGACGCCAAACCACTTGCCCCGGACGTCGCCAATATCTCCGGGATAACCTACGACTACGACAATGATCGACTGCTGGCAGTGACCAACAAAGGCCCCATGCAACTGCTGGCGCTGGACGCGAACGGCGACATAATCGCTCGTTACCCATTGATCGGTTTCGACGACACAGAAGGCGTGGCTTATCTGGGTAACGGTCGCATCGTGCTGTGCGATGAAGATCTTCAGCAACTGGACATCATCACGTTGCCGACGCAAGCACGCCCAATCCACGTCGAGGAAGCCCAGTTCATTGCGCTACTGATCAACCCAAGCAACCAGAACAAGGGATTCGAGGGCGTGACCTATGATCCTGCCAACGACCGCCTGTTCGCGATCAAGGAACGCGATCCGCGCCAGATGTTCGAGGTTTCCGGAGTTCTGCGCTCCATCGATCAGGGCCGTTTGCAGATCAAAATTGCCGACCGGCTGGACTGGATCACGAAAAGTGTCGCTGCACGCGACCTTTCAGACGGTTACTACGATCCGCGAACCGGTCATTTACTGCTGCTCAGCGATCAGTCACGCTCGATCACAGAACTGGACGGTAAAGGGCGTTTCGTCAGCATTCGATCACTGCTGGGTACATTTTCCGACCTCCAGAACAGCGCTCCCCAACCTGAAGGCCTGACCATGGATCGCGACGGCAACCTGTACGTCGTGAGTGAGCCAAATCTGTTTTACAAGTTCTCAAAAGTGCCGAAACAACCCGTTGAAGAAATCAGGCCCTGAGCGCAGCGATGAGTTGAGAGCCTGAATTTTCACTGGCACTTCTGAAATACCTCACTAAAACCAGGTTTCCATCTGGATGCCGAACTGCCAGACACCACCGGAGTTGAAATCACTTTTGCCGAAGTTGCCGGTCGTGCTGTAGCGGTCCAGATCCGAAGACCAGTTCATGAGGCTTGCGAACACTCGCAATTCGGGACGCGTTAGCAGGTCACCCATGTCCGGCTTGAAGGTCGGCGCAACCGTGAACTTCCAGAAGTTGCCGTCGACTGCGTTGCGTTGCAGGTAGCCTTTGGGGTCAAGGTCCATGGTTTGCCAACTCAGCTCGTAGGCCATCTCGAAGTTACTGTTGATCTCGTTGGCCAGGCGCATGTTCAGCGTGAGCCAGCGGTAATCATCGCCTTTGACGTAGCGGTCTTTGCTCTGCTCGGCCAGCAAGCTCGGGCCGATGCGCCATCCCGGCGCGATAGGTGTCTCGCCGTACATGGCCAGACGCACCGCGCGGGCGTCGTCGATCAGTTCGCCATCCGCGCCAATGTCCTTGACCTGAGCCCCCAGGCCCTGCCCATAGAGCAACGCCGTCTTGAAGAAGCCTTCCCTGCCGAAAAAGTCTTTCTGGTGATTGGCCAACATGGTGTGCAGGCCTGAATCTGCGGGCGCAAAACCCGCTTGATTAGTGCGCGTACCGACGTCGTTTTTCTTTGCGCCAATGGCGTTGAACATCCACTGCCACTGACCATTGGCGAAGAATTGGTTGGAGGTCAGGATGTAGCTTTCCACATCGGCATCGACGCCGCCCTCACTGAAATCTCCGTAGTTACGTCCAATCAGGGAATAGTTCGAGCGCCAGTCCTTGTTCATCTGCACATCGTAGATACCGCCACCGGTACCGGCCAGAAAGACCACGTCCGAGTCCAGCCAGTGGATATCGAAATTATCCCTGTCGAAGCGCTTGCCGGCCCACAGCGTGGCGTTCTCGAACACCGAATTACCCTTGAAGGCGGCAATGTGGTCGAGTTCGGTAAATACCTGACGTACGTTCAGGCTGCTTTCGGTGGCCGTCCAGTCGTTATAGCTTTCAACGCCGTCGGCGATGGAGACGGTGAATTTGGAACGCGTGCCGTTCTGCGCGTAGATTTCTTTCGACAGATCGAAGCGCATGTAGGTGTCGTCTTCGTTACCCAGGCGCCCGACCGCACCACCGACTGAACCTGCGGGGGTTGTATAAGGCCCACCGCGACCGCCGCCCAAACCGTCGTTGATCAATAGACCGGAGCGAGCGTAGCCCTTGAAGCTGAACCCGTCGGTGAGGTGTCCGGCACTGCCTGGCTTCTCCATGCTTTGCTGGCGGGCTTCGAGTTTTGCCACGCGATCATCCAGAGCCGGCTGTGAACTGGCCGCAACGGTGGACGCAGAAGTGGGTGCGGCAGGCTGCGCAACGGGGGTCGAGAGTTTGAGTTGCTGAAGCTCCCTGGCGAGCGCCTGGGTTTGCTGTTCGGCTGCGGCTGCACGTTTTTCCGCAGCGCTGGCACGGGCTTCGAATGCGGCCATCCGCTCTTCCAGAGTCGCGGCCTGAGAGACGGTTGTCGAGGTGCCGAGTACCCCTGCGAGTAGCCATCTTGATGCGTTCTGCATGTGGACTTCCTGTTTTGTTTTTATTGTTTTCGTGACGTTGGCCGAGCCTTTTTCCTTCAGCACAAAATTGTGCAAATCGGAGAAAAAAGGGTGCCACATCGAAAATACGCTGTTACATTGACGATGTTAACGTTAACTTTTATAAAAACAAAAATAAAGAGGGCTCTATGAAACAGCTGAAATCTCTTCTTCCCGCCGCGCTGCTCACCCTGTCTGCCGGGTTTTCTGCGCTGTCGAACGCAGCCGATCTGACGATCTCGTGCGGGGCCGTCGGCGCTGAATTGCAACTGTGCAAGGAGGCAGTCGATAGCTGGTCAAAACAGACCGGCAACAACGTTCAGGTGGTTTCCACGCCTAACTCTGCAACCGAGCGCCTGTCGTTCTACCAGCAGATCCTCAGCGCCAAGTCCACCGACATCGACATCATCCAGATCGACATGGTGTGGCCGGGTATGCTCGCCACGCACCTGACGGACCTGCGCGAGCTGCTTCCAGCGAATGCCACACAAGGCTATTTCCAGGCACAGGTGGACAACGCCACCGTCGACGGCCGGCTGGTGACAATGCCCTGGTTCACCGACTCGGGGCTGCTGTACTACCGCAAGGATTTGCTCGAAAAATACCAAAAGCCCATCCCCCAGACCTGGGAGGACATGACCGCTACCGCCAGGCAGGTGCAACAGGCCGAGCGCGATGCGGGCAACGCCAATATGTGGGGCTATGTGTTCCAGGGGCGCGCCTATGAAGGCCTGACGTGCAACGCCCTGGAATGGATCAGCAGCCAGCCGGACGGCGGACTGATCAGCCCACGAGGAGACATCGTGGTGAACAGCCAGGCCTCAAGAGCCGCATTGACCCTGGCAAAAAGCTGGGTCGGCGACATCTCCCCGCGCGGCGTGCTCAATTACACCGAGGAAGAAGGGCGCGGTGTATTCCAGTCGGGTAACGCGCTGTTCATGCGTAACTGGCCTTACGTCTGGGCCTTGGTGCAAAGCAAGGACAGCGCGGTAAAAGACAAGGTTGGCGTCGCTCCCCTGCCGCGTGGCGGTGCGAACGGTACTCATGCTTCCACGCTCGGAGGCTGGGGCCTGGCGGTATCGCGATACAGCAGCAACCCCAAGCTTGCCGCAGAACTGGTGGCCTACCTGACCAGTGCCCAACAGCAAAAACAGCGTGCCCTGGCAGGCGCTTACAACCCGGTTATCGAGTCGCTTTATACCGACCCCGAGTTGCTCGCGGCGATGCCTTACTACACCCAGTTGCACGGCATCCTCAGCAATGGGGTCATGCGCCCTGCCGCCATCACCGCCAGCGGCTACCCGCGTGTCTCCAACGTGTTCTTTGATCGAGTGCATAGCGTGCTGGCGGGCGATTTGCCGGTCGATCAGGCACTGGTCGACCTGGAACGCGACCTGACGCGCATCAAACGCCGGAACTGGTAAGCCACATGTAAGGAGATCAACATGCCTTCCTCTTCTATCGACTTTCCCGGTGACGACGTCCTCATTACCCGGGAAACGCCTGTGCAACGTCGCAGGTTGCGTGCCGCCTGGCTGTTTCTGACGCCGATGCTGGTGTGCCTGACGCTGGTGGCGGCCTGGCCGTTACTTCGCACTTTCTGGTTCAGCCTTACCGACGCCGATCTGTCGGACACTGAAGGCGGCTCATTCATTGGCCTGAGCAATTATCTGCTCTACGACGGCAACCTCTGGTCTGGCGTGCTGGTCGATCCGCAATGGTGGAACGCGGTGCGCAACACCTTGCATTTCACAGTGGTGTCGGTAGGGCTGGAAATGGTCCTGGGCCTGTTGGTGGCGTTGCTGTTGAACGTCAAATTCACTGGCCGCGCGCTGGTCCGTGCGTTGATCCTGATCCCCTGGGCGATTCCGACTATTGTCTCGGCGAAGATCTGGTCATGGATGCTCAATGACCAGTTCGGCATCATCAACCACATGATGCTGAGCCTGGGCCTGATCGACGCGCCGCTGGCCTGGACGGCAGATGCGGATCTGTCGATGTGGGCAGTGATCATTGTCGACGTCTGGAAGACCGTACCCTTCGTCACCCTGCTGATGCTCGCGGCGCTGCAGATGCTGCCAAGCGATTGCTACGAAGCCGCCAGGGTTGACGGCCTTCATCCGCTGCGGGTGTTCTGGCGTGTCACGTTGCCGTTGCTGATGCCGGCCTTGTTGGTCGCGGCGATCTTTCGCATCCTCGACTCACTACGGGTGTTCGACGTCATCTATGTGCTGACCTCTAATTCCTCGAGCACCATGAGCATGTCGGTCTATGCCCGCCAGCATTTGGTGGAATTCCAGGACGTAGGCTACGGCAGCGCCGCCTCGACCCTGCTGTTTCTGGTCGTGGCAGTGATTGCCATGCTTTATCTGTACCTCGGCCGTCGCCAACTGGAGGTGCGTTCATGAACCTGCGCCAACTGAAGAAAGCACTGCTACGTGTGGGTTTCTGGTGCCTGATCGGGATCTTGCTGCTCTACGCGATCTTCCCTTTCTACTACGCCATCGTGACATCGCTGAAGCCTTCCAGTGCCTTGTTCGAGGCTAGCTACTGGATTGCCAAACCCGACTTCTCCAATTACGCGGCAGTTCTCAGCCAGCCGTCATTCCTGCAGGCCATCGCCAACTCGCTGGTGGTTGCGCTGAGTGTCGTGATGCTGGCGCTGTTTCTCGGTCTGACCGCGTCCTATGCCTTGGGCAGGGTCAAGTTCCGTGGGCGCGGCACGGTCCTGATGATGGTTCTCGGCGTCTCCATGTTTCCTCAGGTCGCGGTGCTGTCGGGGCTGTTTGAAGTCATCCGCGCGCTGGGTCTCTATAACACCTCATGGGCGTTGATCCTCAGCTACACGATTTTCACCCTGCCCTTCACCGTCTGGGTGCTGACCACGTTCATGGGGCAACTGCCGCATGAACTGGAGGAAGCGGCAATCATGGATGGTGCCTCGCCTTGGGTCACGCTCACCCGTGTGCTGTTGCCACTGCTGTCGCCCGCGCTGGTCACCACCGGCCTGCTGGCCTTTATTGCCGCGTGGAACGAATTTCTGTTTGCCCTGACCTTCACCCTGACAGATGCCCAACGAACGGTCCCGGTCGCCATCGCCCTGATTTCAGGTGGCAGCTCTCACGAATTGCCTTGGGGTCTGTTGATGGCGGCGTCGGTACTGGTGACCGTCCCCTTGGTGATTCTGGTGCTGATCTTCCAGCGCCGCATCGTTTCCGGCCTCACTGCAGGCGCGTTGAAAGGTTGATGCACACAACTGACGAGGAACAGCATCATGATGAAATTGAAGCTAGCCAACATCAACAAGCAATTGGGCGGCACACGTATTCTGCGCGACGTCAGCCTGGAGATCTCTGCAGGTGAGTTCGTTGTGTTCGTTGGCCCTTCGGGCTGCGGAAAGTCGACTCTGCTGCGCTTGATTGCCGGACTGGACTCGATCTGTGGTGGCGACCTGCTGATCGACGGACGCCGGGTCAATGACCTGGAACCGCGCGAGCGTGGCGTCGGCATGGTCTTTCAGTCTTACGCTTTGTATCCGCACATGAGCGTCTACGACAACATCAGTTTCGGTCTCAAGCTGGCCAAGACTGAAAAAGGCAGCCTGCGCGAACGCGTGCTGAAAACCGCACAGATCCTGCAACTGGAAAAACTGTTGCAACGCAAACCCAGAGAGCTGTCCGGTGGGCAGCGCCAGCGTGTTGCAATGGGCAGAGCCATGGCGCGGGAACCGGACATTTTGTTGTTCGATGAACCGCTCTCCAACCTCGATGCCTCGTTGCGGGTGCAGATGCGCAACGAAATCGCCCATCTCCACAAACGGCTGGGCTCGACCATGATTTACGTCACTCACGATCAGGTAGAGGCCATGACCCTGGCTGACAAAATTGTCGTCCTCAACGGCGGTCAGGTCGAACAGGTTGGCTCACCACGCGAACTCTACGAGCGCCCCGCCAGCCACTTCGTCGCCGGTTTTCTGGGCTCGCCGAGAATGAATTTTCTGTCAGTACGCTTGCACGCACCAAGCCGCAACAGCCTGGTCGATATCCCGGCACTGGGCATGACATCCCTGCCCTTCGACAGCTCGAGCCTTGCCGAAGACGCGCAATTGACCCTGGGTGTCCGTCCGGAACACATATCTCTAAGTGCGGCGAACAGTGGCACTGGCGTCACCGTGAGCGGTGTCGAATACCTGGGCAGCGAGGTCTACGTGCACCTCGCTACAGACGAGAACGAACCCTTGATCTGCCGGTGCGAAGCAAAAGCCGGATGGCAGGTGGGCGACCGGGTCGCGCTGCATTTCGATACCGAAAATCTGCACGTGTTCGACGCCGATGGCCTGGCCTTGAAACGCCACTCTGACGCCGACCAACACCTGGCCCACGGCACCACGCCGCACTTCGTACAAGCGGGTTCCCTATGAGTTTTTCTGTGAATGCCATGAACGGTCCAATGTCCACCGCCCTTGAGCGCGCGCACAATGCATTGAGGGATAGCCTGGCGCAGGTAATCCACGATTATCGACCCGGTTATCACCTGGCCCCGCCTGCGGGCTGGATGAACGACCCTAACGGGGTGGTGTACTTTCGCGGCGAATACCACGTGTTTTATCAGCACCACCCCTTCGATGCGAAATGGGGCCCGATGTACTGGGGCCACGCCAAGAGTGCTGATCTGGTCCATTGGCAGCACCTGCCCATTGCATTGGCACCGGGCGATGACTGCGACCGGGACGGTTGTTTTTCCGGCAGCGCAGTGGTGTGTGGCGACACACTGGCACTGATCTACACCGGGCACACCTGGCTGGGTGAGGTAGGCGACGAGCTTATGATCCGTCAGGTGCAGTGCCTGGCCACCAGTCTGGACGGCATCAACTTCGTCAAACACGGCGCCGTCATCGACAGCCCGCCGCAAGACACGATCATTCATTTCCGTGACCCGAAGGTCTGGCAGCAAGATGACCACTGGTACCTGATTGCTGGCGCGCGCCTGGGCGACAAGCCGCTGCTGCCGTTGTACCGGTCTGCGGACCTGCACGCCTGGGAATTCGTGAGCTATGTATCCAGTGGCAACGAAGGCGATGGTTATATGTGGGAATGCCCAGACCTGTTTCGCCTTGATGGACGCGATGTACTGCTTTACTCCCCGCAAGGCATGCCAGCCCAGGGCTACGAGCGACTGAACAAGTTTCATACCGGCTACCGAGTGGGCCAAATCGACAGCCAATGGCAGTTCAGCGGTGGGCCCTTTATCGAACTGGATAACGGCCATGACTTCTATGCTGCGCAGACCCTTGTGGCTGCCGATGGCAGACGTCTGGTGTGGGCGTGGCTCGATATGTGGGAAAGCCCGACCCCCACTGCAACCCATCACTGGCGCGGAATGCTCGGCCTGCCACGCGAACTCGAATTGCGTGGCGATCGCCTTTGCGTACACCCCGCTCGCGAACTGACAGCGTTGCGCAACGCGTCATTGCCAGGCACTCCATGGTGGAGCGAAGCGGGCACCCAGTGGCTGACCGACGTACACGGCGATCTGCTCGAAATCCACGTGCACCTGGACCTGCTCGACTGCATCGAAGGTCAACTGGGAGTGGCGTTGCGTTGCAGTTCAGATGGCAAGGAGCAAACTCTGCTTTACTACGATGCATCGCTAAAACGTTTGATACTGGACCGCGATCAGTCGGGCACCCACGTCAGCGGTCAACGCAGCGTAGCAATAGACCCACAACAGGAGCGGCTTGAGTTGCGAGTCTTCCTGGATCGCTCATCCATTGAGGTATTCGATCAAAACGGCCGCTTCAGCTTCAGTAGCCGCCTTTATCCACAGACCGACAGCCTGGGGGTCAAGCTTATTGCCAACGGAACCGGAGGCCGGGTGCGTATTGCCAACGCCTGGGAACTCTCCTCGGGATACTTACAGGTAAATCATTGAAGTCGCGAAAAAAATCAGGCCTCTGTAGCATGATAATTATCAGTCAACCTGACAGGCCCCGCCTTGCATGACCTCAGTTAAAGACGTTGCACGATTGGCCGGTGTGTCCCTGATGACGGTATCTCGGGCACTCAATAATCCGGAAAAACTGAGCCCCGAGACGTATCAGCGAGTCCGTAGCGCGATTGACGAGCTTCAATTCGTACCCAGCCTGTCAGCGCGCAGGATTCGCGGCGACAACTTGCAGACACGAACCATCGGAGTGTTTGCGCTGGACACCGCGACAACGCCGTTCGCGGTCGAACTGCTGCTGTCCATCGAGCAGACCGCACAGCAAGCAGGCTGGAACGTATTTATCCTCAACCTGCTAAGCAACCCGCCCACCGACCAGAACGTCGACCTGATGCTGTCCCACCGACCTGACGGGTTGATCTTCAGCGCCATGGGGTTGCGCGAAGTAACTATTCCCCAGCGCTTGAAAAGCAAACCGCTGGTGCTCGCCAACTGCGTAGCCGATGACAGCAGCCTCGTCAGTTATGTGCCGGACGACGAAACAGGGCAGTACCGCGCCTTGCACTACGCGTTCAGCCAGGGCTACCGATGTCCGTTGTTTATCAATCTGCCAAAAAAGAGCCTGGCCTGGAAAATTCGCCAGGCGGGTATGCAGCGTGCCTGCCAGGCATTCGGCCTGGCTACCGGCGAACTCTTGCAGTACGACCTCTCCGAGCACGACGCCTATGGGGAAACCGCAGCCATCCTCGAACGGCACATGATTGATGGCCGTCCGCAGTTCGATATTCTGATCTGCGGCAATGACCGCATAGCCTTTTGTGCCTATCAATTGCTGCTGGGTCGTGGCCTGAAAATCCCCGGTGATGTCGCCGTGCTGGGCTATGACAATATGATCGGCATCTCCGAACTGTTCATCCCTGCGCTGACCACCGTGCAACTGCCGTATTACGAGATCGGTCGCAATGCCGCCCGGTACTTGATCGATGGCCTCGAAGTCTCGGGTGCCCAGCCGGTAGATTGCCCGCTTGTGGTGAGGGAATCGTTATGAAATGAAGGGCTTGTGTGGGCTGGATCGCGCCTCAACGCGGAGTAACCACGCTTGTATAGCGGACGGCTTCTACCTCCAGTCGCCTGCCTGCCAAGGTCAACAGATGGCAACTTTCAGACAGGAAGTGTTATGAAACCACTGGACAATGTTTTTCATGAGTTGCACAAGAATGGCCTTTTGATCCTGGCCAATGTCAGCGATGCAGGCGGCGCAAGAGTCGTAGAGTCATTGGGTGCCGCCGCGATCGCTACCAGCAGTGCGGGCATGGCATGGGGGCATGGTTACGCCGATGGTAACCAGCTCCCCCTTACGCGGCTGGCGGCCAGCGTTGAATCCATGACGCGAATACTGCACGTCCCCCTGACCGTAGACATTGAGGCCGGTTACTCCGACGACCTCCAACACGTTGCCAAGGTTGTCGAAGCAGTTGTCGCTTCAGGTGCCGTGGGTATCAACATCGAAGACGGTGCCGCACCACCGGAGGTACTTGTGCGCAAAATCGGAGTTGCCCGAGAAGTCGCCAACAAGCACGGCGTTAACCTATTCATCAATGCGCGCAGTGACGTCTATCTGAAAAGCCTGGTGCCCGCCTCCCAGCGTCTCGATGAAATCATCCGGCGTGCAGCGCTTTATGCACAAGCAGGAGCCAACGGCCTTTTCGCCGCAGGTATGGTCACGCCCGCCGAGATTTCCACACTCTGCAACGCCTCCCCACTGCCGGTGAACCTGCTTGCACGCGATGGGCTGTCAGCGCCCAAAGAACTGCAGCGCCTAGGCGTTAGACGCCTGAGCGCTGGTTCCAGTATTGCGGAGTTCCTGTACGGCGCGATGGAAGGGCTGGCCCGCTCTTTCATCGAGCGCGGGCAGCTGGATACGCAGGCGCTTACGGGTTTTACGTATGGGAAGTTGAATGGCTTGATGGCGGAGCGTGGATAAAGCGACAGGCCCTTGGGCAGCTTGAGCGAAAAGTGCTCAGGAGCATGGGGCCATGACGTCTTCCGCGACATCCCTACTTAGGTAACGCGGCGCGGTGATAGGCCATTTAAGGAACATCACCGCGGATGCAGAACACTCCGGACCGGTGCTTTTCAGGGACCTAAGCCAGCGATGTTCGTGGCTTAAGGGAAACAGGTGGGGGAAAAGCGGCCGCTTGCGACGATGTTAATTCACAAATACCAAACATTTCCCCCTGTGGATAACTCACTCCACCGTCACCGACTTCGCCAGGTTCCTCGGCTGGTCAACATCCGTCCCTTTCAACACCGCCACATAATACGAAAGCAGCTGCAACGGAATGGTGTACAGAATCGGTGCCAAGGCATCGATGATGTGCGGCATGGCGATGACGTGAGTGCCTTCGCCGTTCTTGAGCCCAGCCAGCTCATCCGCGAACACGATCAGTTCGCCGCCGCGGGCGCGTACTTCCTGCAGGTTGGATTTGAGTTTTTCCAGCAGTTCGTTGTTCGGCGCGACGGTGACGACCGGCATGTCGGCATCGACCAGCGCCAGCGGGCCGTGTTTCAGCTCGCCAGCCGGATAGGCTTCGGCGTGGATGTAGGAGATTTCTTTGAGCTTGAGTGCGCCTTCCATTGCTACCGGGAATTGCGCGCCACGACCGAGGAACAGGGTGTGGTGCTTCTCGGCGAACAGCTCGGCGACTTTCTCGATGGTGCCGTCCATTGCCAGGGCTTCGCCGAGTCGGGTTGGCAGGCGGCGCAGTTCCTCGACCAGTTGTGCCTCAACGCCCTCCTCCAACGATCCTTTGACCTGACCGAGTGACAGGGTCAGCAGCAGCAAGGCGACCAGTTGGGTGGTGAAGGCTTTGGTCGATGCCACGCCGATTTCCGGGCCGGCTTGGGTTAGCAGGGTCAGGTCGGATTCACGTACCAGCGAGCTGATGCCGACGTTGCAGATAGCCAGGCTGGCCAGAAAGCCCAGTTCCTTGGCGTTGCGCAGCGCTGCCAGTGTGTCGGCGGTTTCGCCGGATTGCGAGATCGAGACGAACAAGGTGTCCGGCTGAACCACGACCTTGCGGTAGCGGAACTCGCTGGCCACTTCGACCTGGCAAGGAATGCCGGCCAGACCTTCAAGCCAGTAACGCGCGACCATGCCTGCGTGGTAGCTGGTGCCACACGCCACGATCTGAACGTTGCGTACTTTGGCGAACAGTCCGGCAGCCTGTGGACCAAATGCGTGGACCAGCACTTGCTGTTGCCCCAGGCGACCTTCGAGGGTGCGCTGCACGACCTTGGGTTGCTCGTGGATTTCCTTGAGCATGAAGTGACGGTATTCGCCCTTGTCAGCGGCTTCAGCGCCTTCATGGTATTGCACCACTTCACGCTCGACCGACACACCGTCGACGTTCCAGATCTGCACGCTGTCGCGACGGATCTCGGCGATATCGCCTTCTTCCAGGTACATGAAACGGTCGGTCACCTGACGCAGCGCCAGTTGATCGGAGGCCAGGAAGTTTTCACCCAGGCCCATGCCGATCACCAGCGGGCTGCCACTGCGGGCGGCCAGCAGGCGATCCGGTTGTGCAGCGTTGATCACGGCAAGACCATAGGCACCGTGCAATTCTTTCACGGCAGCCTTCAGGGCAACCGCCAGATCTGGCGTGTCCTTTAGCTTGTGGTGCAGCAGGTGAACGATGACTTCGGTGTCGGTATCGGATGCGAAGACGTAACCCAGGCTTTTCAGCTGTTCACGCAGCGCTTCGTGGTTCTCGATGATGCCGTTGTGGACAACTGCCAGTTTATCGGACGAGAAGTGTGGATGAGCGTTACGTTCGCACGGTGCACCGTGGGTCGCCCAACGTGTGTGGGCAATACCCAGACGGCCAATCAGCGGCTCGCCTGCCAGTGCCTGTTCCAGCTCACTGACCTTGCCCGAGCGACGTCGGCGCTCAAGGGTGCCTTCGTTGGTGAAAACAGCCACGCCCGCGCTGTCGTAACCGCGGTACTCAAGACGCTTGAGGCCTTCGAGCAAAATGGCCGTGATATTACGTTCAGCAACGGCGCCGACGATTCCACACATGGTTATCTCCTAGCTGACAGCAGCACAAATCAGATTGATGCCGCGGGCCTGTATCTGATCGCGAGCCTCGTTGGGCAGGCGATCATCAGTAATAAGGGTGTGGATACTGCTCCAGGGCAGCTCCAGGTTGGGGATCTTGCGACCGACCTTGTCGGCCTCGACCATGACAATGACTTCCCGGGCCACTTCCGACATGACCCGGCTCAAACCCAGCAGCTCATTGAACGTGGTGGTGCCACGAGTCAGATCGATGCCGTCAGCACCGATGAACAACTGATCAAAGTCATAGGAGCGCAGTACCTGTTCGGCGACCTGCCCCTGAAAAGACTCCGAGTGCGGATCCCACGTTCCGCCGGTCATCAACAGAACCGGTTCGTGCTCCAGCTCGGTAAGGGCTCGCGCCACATGCAGGGAATTGGTCATGACCACCAGGCCGGGTTGCTGGCCCAGCTCAGGAATCAACGCAGCCGTAGTACTGCCACTGTCGACAATAATTCTGGCGTGCTCGCGAATTCGGGAAACCGCAGCGCGGGCAATGGCCTGTTTGTAACGGGAAACCGGCTGGCTGCTTTCGCTGATCAGCTCGTGAGGAAGCGGCACTGCGCCCCCGTAACGGCGCAATAGCAAACCGTTGGTTTCGAGGGCTGCCAGATCCTTTCGAATCGTAACTTCAGAAGTTTCAAAGCGTCTGGCCAAATCGTCGACACTGACTTCACCCAGCTCATTGAGCAGGGCAAGAATGTTGTGGCGACGTTGTGGTGTATTGCGCTTCGACATGACAGCCTTAAGTTTCGTTTCGAAAGATAACGAAGGCAATCAAAACCTATTTTTTGGGTTTGGTCAAGGTTTCGGTATCTGTGCCTGATCGTACCCATGCTCCACGTGGGTATGCAGTTCTGGACGCTCCGCGTCCTATCTTGAGTGTCAGGTGTGGATAGTTATGGACGCGTGCCAATGTTGAGCATTGGCACGTGAGTCACCGGGAGCTGTGGATAACTCAGTCTTTCCTGATTTTTACCGGACGCTTCCAGCCTTCGATGTTGCGTTGGCGGGCGCGAGCCACGCCGAGTTGTTCAGCGGGCACGTTCTGCGTGATGGTCGAACCGGCTGCGGTCGTAGCACCATCAAAGATATCCACAGGCGCGACCAGTGAGTTGTTAGAACCAATGAACACGTCTGCACCCAATGTGGTCTTGTGCTTGTTGGCCCCATCGTAATTGCAGGTGATGGTGCCGGCACCGATATTGGTACGTGCGCCGACCTCGGCATCGCCCAAGTAAGTCAGGTGGCCGACCTTGGCACCCTCGCCCAGATTCGCATTCTTGAGTTCAACAAAGTTACCCACATGCGCTTTGGCGCCCAGCACACTGCCAGGGCGCAGGCGTGCAAACGGGCCGGCATCGCTGCCCTCGCCCAGAATTGCGCCTTCGATGTGGCTGTTGGCTTTGACGACGACACCCTTGCGCAGGGTGCTGTCCTTGATCACGCAGTTAGGGCCGATGACCACGTTGTCCTCGATGACTATCTTGCCTTCAAGGATCACGTTGATGTCGATCAGCACGTCACGTCCGACGCTGACTTCGCCGCGCACATCGAATCGCGCAGGGTCACGCAGGGTCACACCACCTGCCATCAACCGGCGGGCTTCGCGCATCTGATAATGGCGCTCCAGTTCGGAGAGCTGTTTGCGATCATTGGCGCCCTGCACTTCCATTGCGTCGTAAGGCTGCTCTGTGGCAACAATCAGCCCGTCATTGACGGCCATGGCGATTACGTCAGTGAGGTAATACTCGCCTTGGGCGTTGTTGTTGGACAGCCGCCCCAGCCAGTCAGCGAGACGCTTGGCAGGCACCGCGAGAATGCCAGTGTTACCTTCGGTGATTGCCTTCTGTGCATCGTTCGCATCCTTGTGCTCGACAATCGCGCAGACACGATTCTGCTCGTCGCGAACAATGCGGCCGTAACCGGTGGGGTCGTCCAGAGTAACGGTCAACAGGCCCAGTTGCTGCGGATTGACGAGTTTGAGCAGGCGCGCAAGCGTCTCCACTTCAATCAACGGCACATCGCCATAAAGAATCAACACGGTCTCAGCCGTAAGTGCAGGCAGCGCCTGAGCAACGGCGTGGCCTGTGCCCAGTTGCTTGTCCTGCATCACGAAATTCAGGTCATCGGCTGCCAGCTGTTCACGAACAGCATCCGCGCCGTGTCCGATCACGACGTGTATTCCACGTGGGGATAACTGACGCGCGCTGTGGATAACATGACCGAGCATGGAGTTGCCAGCCACGGGATGCAGGACCTTGGGCAAGGCGGAACGCATCCGGGTACCTTGGCCAGCAGCGAGAATAACGATATCGAGAGACATGATAGGACTACCAACTGAGCGGCAACCAGGCCGAAGGCGGGCTGACTTGAAAGAGGAAATCTGAAAAAAGAAAAAGGGTAGCCGAGGCTACCCTTTTTCTCAATCGCGCATCGAATGCAGCGGGGTTAGCCGCCGAACTTCTTGCGAATTTGCTGAACGGTGCGCAGCTGAGCTGCAGCCTCGGCCAGACGAGCAGTTGCAGAGCCGTAGTCGAAATCTGCGCCTTTCTCGTTCAGAGCCTTCTCGGCAGCCAGTACGGCAGCCTGAGCAGAAGCTTCATCCAGGTCGGCAGCACGTTGCACAGTATCGGCAAGCACCTTGACCATGTTCGGCTGAACCTCAAGGAAACCACCGGAGATGTAAAACACCTCGGCTTCCCCACCCTGCTTGATCAAGCGGATCGGGCCCGGCTTCAGATCAGTGATCAGCGGCGCGTGGCCTGGAGCGATACCGAGATCACCCAGGTTGCCGTGCGCAATCACCATCTCGACCAGACCGGAGAAGATTTCCCCTTCCGCGCTGACGATGTCGCAATGGACTGTCATAGCCATTTGCTTGCCTCAACCTAATTAGCGCCCGTTTCCGGGCGCCGGGATTACAGTTTCTTGGCTTTCTCGATCGCTTCTTCGATGCCGCCGACCATGTAGAACGCTTGTTCTGGCAGGTGGTCGTAGTCACCGTTGAGGATGCCTTTGAAGCCAGCAATGGTGTCTTTCAGGGAAACATATTTACCCGAAGCACCGGTGAAGACTTCTGCCACGAAGAAAGGCTGGGACAGGAAGCGCTGGATCTTACGAGCACGGTTAACCAACTGTTTGTCGGTCTCCGAGAGCTCGTCCATACCCAGAATCGCGATGATGTCTTTCAGCTCTTTGTAACGCTGCAACACATACTGAACGCCGCGAGCGGTGTCGTAGTGTTCCTGGCCAATGACGTTCGGGTCCAGCTGGCGCGAAGTCGAGTCCAGTGGGTCTACCGCAGGGTAGATACCCAGGGAAGCGATGTCACGGGACAGTACGACGGTGGCGTCCAAGTGGGCAAACGTGGTCGCAGGCGACGGGTCAGTCAAGTCGTCCGCTGGTACGTATACGGCCTGGATCGAGGTGATCGAACCATTCTTGGTGGAAGTGATGCGCTCTTGCAGAGTGCCCATCTCTTCAGCCAGAGTCGGCTGGTAACCTACTGCGGAAGGCATACGGCCCAGCAGTGCGGATACTTCGGTACCGGCCAGGGTGTAACGATAGATGTTGTCGACGAACAGCAGAACGTCGTTACCTTCGTCACGGAACTTCTCGGCCATGGTCAGGCCGGTCAGTGCTACGCGCAGACGGTTACCCGGCGGCTCGTTCATCTGACCGTAAACCAGTGCCACTTTGTCCAGAACGTTGGAATCCTTCATCTCGTGGTAGAAGTCGTTACCCTCACGAGTACGCTCACCCACACCGGCGAACACGGAATAACCGCTGTGCTCGATGGCGATGTTACGGATCAGTTCCATCATGTTTACGGTCTTGCCGACACCGGCACCACCGAACAGACCGACTTTACCGCCTTTGGCGAACGGGCAAACCAGGTCGATAACCTTGATGCCGGTTTCCAGAAGGTCGTTGCCGCCAGCCTGCTCAGCGAAGGACGGTGCAGGACGGTGAATGCCCCAGCGCTCTTCGGTGGCAATCGGGCCAGCTTCGTCGATCGGGTTGCCCAGCACGTCCATGATCCGGCCCAGAGTCGCTTTACCGACCGGTACGGAGATGGCTGCGCCAGAGTCTGTTACTTCCAGACCACGCTTCAAGCCCTCGGTGGAGCCCATCGCAATGGTACGAACCACGCCGTCGCCCAGCTGCTGCTGAACTTCCAGGGTGGTTCCTGCCGCGCTTTGAACTTCCAGCGCGTTGTAGATACTCGGTACGCTATCGCGTGGGAATTCCACGTCGATCACGGCGCCGATGATTTGAACGATACGTCCGCTACTCATTAGCTGGTTCCTCTAATATTTGAACCGTTAAACCGCGGCAGCGCCGCCGACGATTTCCGAGATCTCTTGGGTGATCGCTGCCTGACGCGCCTTGTTGTAGATCAGCTGCAAATCGCTGATCAAATCACCGGCGTTGTCTGTGGCGTTCTTCATCGCGATCATCCGCGCTGCTTGTTCAGCTGCGTTGTTCTCGACCACCGCCTGGTACACCTGCGATTCCACGTAGCGAACCATAAGGCCGTCTAGCAGCTCTTTGGCATCGGGTTCGTAGAGATAGTCCCAGTGGTGCTTGAGCCCTTGATCCGGGGTTGCCACCAGCGGAATCAATTGCTCCACTGTTGGTTGCTGGGTCATGGTGTTGATGAACTTGTTGGATACCACGGACAGGCGATCAATACGGCCATCCAGGTAGGCATCCAGCATCACCTTGACGCTGCCGATCAAGTCGTTGATCGACGGCTCTTCGCCCAGGTGGCTGATCGCAGCGACGACGTTACCGCCGAAGTTGCGGAAAAATGCCGCACCTTTGCTGCCGACCACGCACAGATCGATCTCTACACCGTTTTCACGGTTCACCGCCATGTCCTTGACCAGAGTCTTGAACAGGTTGGTATTCAATCCACCACACAGACCACGGTCACTGCTCACTACGACATAACCGACGCGCTTCACAGGGCGCTCGATCATGAACGGGTGGCGGTACTCCGGGTTGGCGTTTGCCAGATGACCAATCACCTGACGAATGCGCTCCGCGTAAGGACGGCTAGCAGCCATGCGCATTTGAGCCTTGCGCATTTTGCTGACCGCCACTTTTTCCATGGCGCTGGTGATCTTTTGCGTGCTTTTGATGCTCGCAATCTTGCTGCGAATCTCTTTTGCGCCTGCCATGTAACACCTATCAGGTTAGCAAGCGGGAGCCTTGCGGCCCCCGCTGCGGCTTACCAGGTTTGGGTGGCCTTGAACTTCTCGATGCCGGCTTTCATGCCAGAATCGATTTCGTCATTGAAGTCACCCTTCACGTTGATCTTCGCCATCAAATCGGCGTGATCGCGGTTGAAGTAAGCAATCAGCGCTTGTTCAAAGCTGCCAATCTTGGCGATTTCGACGTCAGTCAGGAACCCACGCTCAGCGGCATACAGCGACAGCGCCATGTCAGCGATCGACATTGGTGCGTATTGCTTCTGCTTCATCAGCTCGGTAACGCGCTGACCATGCTCAAGTTGCTTGCGGGTCGCCTCGTCCAGGTCAGAAGCAAACTGGGCGAATGCCGCCAGTTCACGGTACTGAGCCAGAGCGGTACGGATACCACCGGAAAGCTTCTTGATGATCTTGGTCTGAGCGGCACCACCCACACGGGATACCGAAACACCGGCGTTCACAGCCGGACGGATGCCGGAGTTGAACATGGCCGATTCCAGGAAGATCTGACCGTCGGTGATGGAAATCACGTTGGTCGGAACGAACGCGGAAACGTCGCCAGCCTGGGTTTCGATGATCGGCAGTGCGGTCAGCGAGCCGGTTTTGCCGGTCACTGCGCCGTTGGTGAACTTCTCTACGTACTCTTCAGAAACACGCGATGCGCGCTCCAGCAGACGGGAGTGGAGATAGAACACGTCGCCTGGGTAAGCTTCACGGCCTGGTGGACGGCGCAGCAGCAGGGAAATCTGGCGGTAAGCCACTGCTTGCTTGGACAGATCGTCATAAACGATCAGCGCGTCTTCACCGCGGTCGCGGAAGAACTCGCCCATGGTGCAACCCGAGTACGGTGCAAGGAATTGCAGCGCAGCGGATTCGGAAGCACTTGCAGCCACGACGATGGTGTTAGCCAGTGCGCCGTTTTCTTCGAGCTTGCGAACAACGTTGGCGATGGTCGATTGCTTCTGACCGATTGCTACGTAGACGCAGAAGATGCCGCTGTTCTTCTGGTTGATGATTGCGTCGATGGCCAGAGCGGTTTTACCGATCTGACGGTCACCGATGATCAGCTCACGCTGGCCACGGCCGACAGGAATCATGGCATCGACAGCCTTGTAGCCAGTCTGTACAGGCTGGTCTACCGACTTACGCCAGATCACGCCTGGAGCAACTTTCTCGACCGCATCGGTCTCGGTGTTGTTCAGCGGACCTTTGCCGTCAACTGGGTTACCCAGTGCATCGACAACGCGACCCAGCAGTTCCTTACCAACCGGAACTTCGAGGATGCGGCCGGTGCACTTGGCGCTCATGCCTTCAGCCAGAGTCGTGTATGCGCCCAGTACAACGGCACCCACGGAGTCTTGCTCAAGGTTCAGCGCCATACCGTAGACGCCGCCCGGAAACTCGATCATCTCGCCGTACATTACGTCGGCCAGACCGTGAATCCGCACGATACCGTCAGACACGCTGACGACTGTGCCTTCGTTACGGGCTTGGGAGGTTACATCGAGCTTGTCGATGCGACCCTTGATGATTTCACTTATTTCGGAAGGATTGAGTTGCTGCATTGCTCTGCTGCCCCTTCAAACTCAAGATTTCAATGCTTCGGCTAGTTTCGCGATCTTGCCACGAACTGAGCCATCGATAACCAGGTCGCCGGCGCGGATTACGACACCCCCTATGAGAGAGGCATCCTCCGCAGCATGCAGGCGCACTTCCCGGCCGAGCCGTGCACTGAGAACCTTGGCGAGTTTGTCTTGCTGTTCTTGGTTCAATGCGAAAGCACTGGTGACATCCACATCGACCGATTTTTCCTGCTCGGCCTTGTACAGGTCGAACAGTTCGGCGATCTCCGGCAGAAGCGGGAGGCGGTCGTTTTCAGCAACGACGTGAATGAAATTCTGTGCCTTGGCATCGAACTTTTCGCCACACACTTCAATAAAAGTGGTGGCCTTTTGTGCGCTCGTCAGTCGCGGGGCCTTGAGCATGCGCTGCATGGTGTCGTCTTGCGACACCGCAGCAGCCAGGCCAAGCATGGCTGACCAATTGGCCAGCTGCTGGTGGGCCTGCGCGTGCTCGAAGGCCGCCTTCGCGTAAGGTCGGGCCAACGTGGTCAGTTCTGCCATGATCGCCCTCGCTTAAATTTCAGCAGCCAGTTTGTTAACCAGCTCCGCGTGCGCGTTTTGATCGATTGTGGCACCCAGAATCTTCTCTGCGCCATTGACTGCCAGGCTGCCCAACTGGGCGCGCAAGGCGTCTTTGACACCGTTCAGTTCCTGCTCGATCTCGGCCTGAGCCTGGGCCTTCACACGGTCAGCTTCAACGCGTGCCGTTTCACGGGCTTCGTCGACAATCTGGGTACCGCGTTTCTTGGCTTGCTCAATGATCTCGGCTGCTTGAGCTTTAGCTTCGCGCAGTTGTTGACCCGCTTTTTCTTGGGCCAGCTCCAGGTCGCGAGCTGCTCGGGAAGCAGCGTCCAGTCCATCCGCGATCTTCTTCTGACGTTCGTGCAAAGCCGCGATGACCGGAGGCCACACGAACTTCATGCAGAAAATCACAAAAATGAAGAACGCAACGGACTGGCCAATCAGGGTTGCATTAATGTTCACGCCAACACCTCGCTCGTTCGTTGTCCATCACACCAATCAACTCGAAAATTCGAGTGATCAGCCAGCGAGTTGACCAACGAAGGGGTTCGCAAAGGTGAAGAACAGAGCGATACCAACACCGATCATGGTCACGGCGTCGAGCAGGCCCGCAACGATGAACATTTTAACTTGCAGCATTGGAACCATTTCCGGCTGACGCGCAGCGCCTTCCAGGAATTTGCCGCCCAACAGGCCGAAACCGATTGCAGTACCCAGTGCGCCCAGGCCGATCAACAGTGCAACAGCGATAGCGGTTAGACCAACTACAGTTTCCATCTTTCCTCCCGACTTTTACGTCGTATTGGTTAGGTTTTTTTAATTGAAGCGGTAAAACAAAATCGTTTCTACATCAGCCCTTGCGGGCACCGTCCCGCCGATGGCGAGACGGTCATCAGACACGTCCTGAGACGAATCTCAATGGTTATCTTCGTGAGCCATCGACAGGTAGACGATGGTCAGCATCATGAAGATGAACGCTTGCAGGGTGATGATCAGGATGTGGAAAACAGCCCACGCCCACTGCAGCACTACACCCAGACCGCTGAGCCACAACAGACCGCTGCCGAACATCACGGCGATCAGAATGAAGACCAGCTCGCCAGCATACATGTTGCCGAACAGACGCAGAGCCAAGGAAATAGGCTTGGCGATCAGCGTCACGAATTCCAGCAGGAAGTTGACCGGGATCAACAGCGCCTGAACGAACAGGTTCTTGCTGCCGAACGGGTGAAGGGTCAGTTCGCCGATGAAACCGCCGATGCCCTTGACCTTGATGCTGTAGAAAATGATCAGTGCGAACACAGACAGGGCCATGCCCAGTGTGGCGTTCGGATCAGTCGTCGGAACGGCACGGAACGGAATGTGCTCGTCGCCCGAGATCAGCATCGCCAGTTGCGGAATCCAGTCCACCGGTACCAGGTCGACCGCGTTCATCAGGAAAACCCAGACGAAAATGGTCAGCGCCAGTGGTGCGATAACCGCGCTGCGGCCGTGGAAGCTGTCTTTCACGCTGCCGTCGACGAAATCGACCAGCACTTCGACGAAGTTCTGCAGCGCGCCAGGCTGACCGGAAGTTGCCTTCTTGGCCGCCATGCGGAAGATCAGAACGAAAATCAGACCCAACGCAACCGACCAGCCGAGGGTATCGACGTGGAAGGCCCAGAAACCCATTTCCTTGGCTTCTGCTGCGGTGTGGGCAAAGCCCCATTCGCCATTGGGCAGGTGCCCGAATGTAAGGTTCTGCAAGTGGTGCTGGATATAGCCCGAAGCTGTTTGCTCTGCCATGGTTGCCTCAAACGCCCTAAGGTCTCGAAAGTCTTGTTCTCGTAAGCAGGGGAGCGAACCAGTTGACCACCTGGATCAACATGAACACACCGAATACCGCCAGCGGTGCCAGTGGCTTCACACCTGCGAACGTCAATGCAAAAAGCACTGCCGTGAAAATCAGTTTGCCTGCCTCGCCGGCGTAGAACGACCGCACGATGGCTTGCGCTGCTCTGGCCCCGGAAAACCGGAATGCCTTGTGAGCAAAGTATAAATTGGGTAGCCAGGCTATCAGGCCTCCGCAGAGTCCCGAATATCCTGCAACGACTCCTTGCCACTGCCACAGCACCAATGCGGCCATGAGCAGCACGATCAATTGAGCCAGCAATAGCGGAAAAACCGCCAGGCGATAGAACGGCAAGCGGTCTGGCATGCGGGATTCCATCGCAACTGCTCCTTTGATGTCGGTCGCCATAATCAATAACTTGGCATAATTTGTGCCGACAAAATGCGCGCAGAGTATAGGGGCGGTTCAGCCCCTATTCAACAGTCGGGTAGTGATTTCCGACTATACGCTACAGAGCAATTGTTTCAGCGGATGTGAGCGAGCACTCCTTGCAGCTCATCCAGCGAGTTGTAACGGATGACCAATTGGCCTTTACCCTTCTGCCCGTGACGAATCTGCACCGCAGAGCCTAAACGCTCGGCCAGACGCTGTTCGAGGCGGCTGATATCAGGGTCGGCCTTGACTGGTTCGGCAGCCTCCGGCTTGCCGCTCAGCCATTGCCTGACCAGTGCTTCAGTCTGGCGCACGGTAAGCCCGCGTGCGACAACATGTCGCGCACCTTCGACCTGCCGATCTTCACTCAGACCGAGCAAGGCACGGGCATGCCCCATTTCCAGGTCGCCGTGGGACAGCATGGTCTTGATGGCTTCAGGCAAGGCAATCAGGCGCAACAGGTTGGCCACACTGACACGCGACTTGCCGACGGCATCCGCCACCTGCTGCTGGGTCAGCTGAAACTCCTGCTGCAGGCGCTGTAGCGCCATGGCCTCCTCGATAGGGTTGAGGTCTTCGCGCTGGATGTTCTCGATCAACGCCATCGCAATCGCGGTTTCGTCCGGAACATCACGGACCATCGCCGGAATCGTCTCGACACCTGCCTGCTGACTGGCACGCCAGCGACGTTCACCGGCGATGATTTCAAAGCGGTTGTCGCCGATAGGTCGAATAACGATCGGCTGCATCACGCCCTGTGACTTGATCGACTGCGCCAGTTCTTCGAGCGCCTGAGGATCCATGTCGCGACGCGGCTGATACTTGCCACGCTGGATAAGGTCCAGCGGCACATGCTGCAACTCACTTGGCGGAGCCTTGACGGCCTGCTCTTCCAGCGAACTGACGGTTGGACTGCTCAGAAGTGCGTCCAACCCACGTCCGAGACCTCGTTTCTTGACGGCCATGGGAATTCCTTAGGTTGGCTGAGCGGTTTTTGCGCCGCGACGTTGACGACGAACCAGTTCACTTGCCAGGGCCAGATAGGCCAGCGCACCGCGAGACGATTTGTCATACGCCAGCACCGGCATGCCGAAACTCGGCGCCTCGGCCAGCCTGATGTTCCTCGGGATCACGGTGTCGTACAACTGCTCGCCAAAATGTTCCTTGAGCTGCGCCGAAACATCGTTGATCAGGCTCAGACGCGGGTCATACATGGTACGCAGCAAACCTTCGATTTTCAGCTGCGGATTGAGCAGTTCAGCGATGCGCTTAATGTTATCCACAAGGTCGCTGAGCCCCTCGAGCGCGAAGTACTCGCACTGCATGGGGATAATTACCCCGTCCGCCGCGACCAGTGCGTTCAGGGTCAGCATCGACAATGAGGGTGGGCAGTCGATCAGAATGTAATCGTAATTTTCGCGGATCGGCGCCAGCGCATTGCGCAGACGACTCTCTTTCATCTGCATTTCCAGCAGAACCACTTCACCCGCCGTCAGATCACGGTTGGCCGGAAGCAGCTGATACCCGCCGTGTTCGGAAAACTGCATGGCCTCACCCAGATCGCATTCGCCGATCAACAGGTCATAGACCGAGTTTTCCAGATTATGTTTATCCACACCGCTGCCCATGGTCGCATTGCCCTGGGGATCGAGATCGATCAACAGCACACGGCGTTTGGTCGCGACCAGCGACGCAGCGAGGTTGATGCATGTGGTGGTCTTGCCGACCCCACCTTTCTGGTTCGCTATCGCGAATACCTTAGCCATTCTTGCTTGTGTTCCCCGTCATGCCGTGCGGCGCAGTATCAGCAGATGGCGTTGGCCTTGGCAACCCGGAACGGTCAAGGCTTGTGCGCTATCGAGGTGAAAATCCGAGGGCAATGCTACCAGCTCATCATCAGGATGCAGCCCTTTCATTGCCAGCCAACGTGTATTCACGTCACCCATATGGCGAGTCCAGCCCGTGAAGTCTTCAAGGCTGCTGAACGCACGGGAAATGATCCCGTCGAACGGCGCATCAGGCTGATAATTTTCTGCACGGCTGTGGATAACTTCAAGATTATCCAGTTTCAGCTCAAGTTTGACCTGTGTCTGAAACCGGGTCTTCTTGCCGTTGCTGTCCAGCAGCGCCACTTTGCGCTCCGGAAACAGGATGGCCATGGGAATGCCAGGCATCCCACCGCCGCTGCCGACGTCGATCCAGCGTGCACCTTCGATGAAGGGCACCACACTGAGACTGTCGAGCAGATGTCTGGATACCATTTCGTCCGGGTTGCGTACCGCAGTCAGGTTGTAGGCCTTGTTCCACTTGATCAACAACGCCAGATACGCCAGCAATTGCTCGTGCTGCGCCGGACTGAGGTCGATCCCCAATTCCCGGGCACCGGTGGATAACTCTTGGGCGTGTTGCGGGGTGACCATAGAACTCAAGCGCTTTGCTCCAACTGACGGCCCGCGCCGCGTTTTTTCAAATGAATCATCAACAACGATATCGCTGCAGGCGTGACGCCGGGTATACGCGATGCCTGTCCGAGTGTTTCCGGACGAGTTATCCCCAGCTTGCTCTGGATTTCTTTCGACAGGCCGGATATCGCGGCGTAATCGATGTCTTCCGGCAGACGGGTGTCTTCACTGGCGCGCAGACGGGCGATTTCGTCCTGCTGGCGATCAATGTAACCGGCGTATTTTGTCTTGATCTCTACCTGCTCGGCGACCTGGGGATCGATGCAGCCCTGGCCAGTGATTGAAATCAGGCTGGCGTAATCGATTTCCGGACGGGTCAGCAGGTTGAGCAAATTGTATTCATGGGTCAGTGGCGTGCCGAAGTGTTCGGCAATCGCATCGCCCTGCTCGGTACCAGGGCGCACCCAGGTACTTTTCAAACGTTGTTCTTCCAGCTCGATGCTTTCACGCTTGGTGCAGAACGCAGCCCAGCGGGCGTCGTCGACCAGACCCAGCTCGCGGCCTTTTTCGGTGAGTCGCAGGTCCGCGTTGTCTTCGCGCAGGATCAAACGGTATTCGGCCCTGGAGGTAAACATCCGGTAAGGCTCTTGGGTACCGAGTGTGATCAGGTCATCGACCAGAACACCGATGTACGCTTCATCGCGACGCGGGCACCAGCTGTCTCGACCCTGTGCGCGCAGCGCGGCATTGGTCCCGGCCAGCAAACCCTGGGCACCGGCCTCTTCGTAACCGGTCGTGCCGTTGATCTGGCCAGCGAAGAACAGACCACCGATGACCTTGGTTTCCAGGCTGTATTTCAGATCACGCGGGTCGAAATAATCGTATTCGATGGCATAACCAGGGCGAACGATATGTGCGTTTTCCATGCCGCGAATCGACTGAACGATCTGCAGTTGCACGTCGAATGGCAACGATGTGGAAATGCCGTTCGGGTACAGCTCGTGCGTGGTCAACCCTTCCGGCTCGATGAAAACCTGATGGCTTTGCTTGTCGGCAAACCGGTGGATCTTGTCTTCGATCGACGGGCAGTAACGTGGACCAATACCTTCGATCACGCCCGAATACATCGGCGAGCGATCGAGGTTGGACGCAATGATTTCGTGAGTCCGCGCGTTGGTGTGCGTGATCCAGCAACTGACCTGCGGCGGATGCTGTTCCTTGTTGCCCAGGAACGACATGACCGGGATAGGTGTGTCACCTGGTTGTTCTGTCATCACCGAGAAATCCACAGAACGCCCATCAATACGTGGCGGGGTTCCGGTTTTCAGGCGGCCGACGCGCAGCGGCAGTTCACGTAGCCGGTGAGCAAGTGCGATCGATGGGGGGTCGCCTGCGCGTCCGCCAGAATAGTTCTGCATGCCGATGTGGATAAGTCCACCCAGGAACGTACCGGTGGTCAACACCACCGAATCGGCAAATATGCGCATACCCATTTGGGTCACTACACCGCGCACCTGATCCTGTTCGACGATCAGGTCATCACAGGCTTGCTGAAATATCCACAGGTTCGGCTGATTTTCCAGGATTTCACGAATGGCTGCCTTGTACAGCACGCGATCTGCTTGAGCACGAGTAGCCCGTACAGCCGGGCCTTTGCGACTGTTCAGCACACGGAACTGGATACCACCCTTGTCAGTAGCCATGGCCATCGCACCGCCGAGGGCGTCGATTTCCTTGACCAGGTGACTTTTGCCAATGCCACCGATGGCCGGGTTGCAACTCATCTGGCCGAGTGTTTCCACGTTATGGGTCAGCAGCAGGGTTTTTACACCCATACGTGCCGACGCCAGTGCGGCCTCGGTACCGGCATGACCGCCACCGATGACGATCACTTCAAAACGGGAAGGGAAATCCACCACGCACCTCGTGCCTGTTGTCGATGAGAAATTGGGATAGCTGACAAGTATAGGGACTTACCCCACCTGAATGAAACCCGTTGGACAAAATTTAACCAGCTGTGGAAAACTCGCGGATAAAGAAAATAAAAAGGAAAGAAAGTTTATAAAGCCTTGTTTTTATGTTTATTCTTACTGAGCCAACTTTCTGTGGATAGATCGCTACAGGCCTTTATTTCCAATGTGTACAGAGTTTAAAAAGTCTGTGTTCATGTGGGGATGAGGGGTTTGGATAACCGTCCTGAGCCTGTTGATAAGATAGCCACTTGTCCACAGGGGGATTTATCTTCAGGTTTGCACCCCGCTTACCCACCGAGCTAAAGGGCAGTTATTCACAGGGCTTAATTCACAAAAAAACCGCTCTTCATCAAAAATCAGGCACAGAAAATCCCTCACTCGGGCATTTCTGCTCGTCAGATTCAGGTGTCGAGGCGAAGTTAAAGGAAGAATGGCGGAGTATTTGGATAACGCTACCGCTGAAAAGAAGCGTCTTGTGGTGCTGGAAGGCATGACCCAGGGCGGGCCATGCCAGAAGGTTTACTTGCCGATGCAGAAGCTGGAGAAGATTCTACCAAGCAGATCGTCTGAGCTGAATGCACCGGTAATCTCGCCAAGCGCTTGCTGTGCCTGACGCAGATCTTCGGCCAGCAGCTCTCCAGCGCCTGCCAGGGTGAGTTGAGCCCTGCCGTGCTCCAGCGAGTCACTGGCGTGGCGCAGTGCCTCAAGGTGGCGTCGACGTGCGCTGAAGCTGCTTTCAGAGGTTTGCTCGTAGCCCATGCAGGCCTTGAGATGGTCACGCAGCAGTTCAAGCCCCTCGCCCCCTGACCTGGCGCTCAGGCTGATGGTGACATGGCCATCAACGCTGGTTTGTAGATCGACGGGGTCTCCACTCAAATCTGCCTTGTTACGGATCAGAGTGACTTTCGCCGGGTCCGGACGTTGCTCAAGGAATTCGGGCCACAGTGCAAACGGGTCTGCTGCCTCCGGTGCCGTTGCATCCACAACCAGCAGAATCCGGTCAGCTTCACCGATGGCCTTGAGTGCGCGCTGCACGCCGATCATTTCCACCTGATCCTGGGTATCACGCAGACCTGCTGTGTCGACGACGTGCAACGGCATTCCATCGATGTGGATATGTTCACGCAACACATCGCGCGTAGTGCCGGCAATCTCGGTGACGATGGCCGCTTCTCTGCCCGCCAAGGCATTCAGCAAGCTGGATTTGCCCGCATTGGGACGCCCGGCAATCACAACGGTCATCCCGTCGCGTAACAAGGCACCCTGCCCCGCTTCACGCAGCACTGTGGATAACTCGGCACGTACGTCATCGAGCATGTTCAGGACATGGCCATCGGCAAGGAAGTCGATTTCCTCTTCGGGGAAGTCGATTGCAGCTTCCACATAGATGCGCAGGCTGATCAATTTCTCGGTCAAGTTATCCACACGCCGCGAAAAAGCGCCCTGCAATGAGCGCAGTGCATTGCGCGCTGCCTGTGCAGAACTCGCCTCAATCAAGTCAGCAATGGCTTCTGCCTGGGCAAGATCGAGCTTGTCATTGAGAAAGGCACGCTCACTGAACTCGCCCGGACGAGCCAGTCGGCTGCCCAGTTGCAGGCAGCGCTGCAGCAGCATATCCAGAACGATGGGGCCGCCGTGGCCCTGAAGCTCAAGTACGTCTTCGCCGGTGAACGAGTTGGGTCCCGGAAAATACAGCGCGATCCCCTCATCGAGGGTCTGCCCCGCTTCGTCGACAAAACGCCCGTAATGCGCAAATCGTGGTTTTGGCACCCGACCGATAATGGCTTCAGCAGCCTTGCCGGCCAAAGGACCTGACACCCGAACGATACCGACACCGCCACGCCCTTGGGCTGTGGCGATGGCGGCAATGGTTTCACGAGGAACGTTCATGCTCCGGCTCCCGGACAAATGACGGATAGCAAAACGCCCCACGAGGGGGCGTCTTGTAGAACTTATTCACAGGTTAGATCAGGCAGCTGCTTTCTTGGTAGCTGCTTCGATCTTGCGAGTGATGTAAGCCTGCTGAGCGATCGACAGGGTGTTGTTAACAACCCAGTACAGAACGAGACCGGCAGGGAACCACAGGAAGAAGAACGTGAAGATGATTGGCATCATTTTCATGACCTTGGCCTGCATCGGGTCCGGCGGAGTCGGGTTCAGACGCTGCTGGATGAACATCGTCGCGCCCATGATGATCGGCAGGATGAAGAACGGGTCTTTGATCGACAGGTCGGTTATCCACAGGATCCACGGTGCCTGACGCATTTCCACGCTTTCCAGGAGTACCCAGTACAGCGAAAGGAAAACCGGCATCTGGACAAGAATCGGCAAGCATCCACCCAATGGGTTGATCTTTTCTTTCTTGTACAGCTCCATCATTGCCTGGGACATTTTCTGGCGATCATCGCCATGTTGTTCCTTCAGCAGTGCAAGCTTCGGAGCCACGGCGCGCATGCGTGCCATCGACTTGTAGCTTGCTGCGGACAACGGGAAGAACAGGCCTTTGATCAGCATGGTCAGGACAATGATCGACCAGCCCCAGTTGCCGAGGATGGCGTGGATATGTTGCAGCAGCCAGAAGATAGGCTGGGCAATGAACCACAGGAAACCATAATCGACGGTCAGCTCCAGACCTGGGGATAACTCTTTGAGTACCGCCTGGCTTTTCGGACCTGCATACAGGGTAGCGCTGGTTTCACCTTGTGCACCGGGTGCAACCGACAGAGTCGGGCTGGTGAAGCCGATGATGTAGTTGCCCTGGCTGTCTTTACGGGTCTGAACAGCGTTGGTGGCGTTGTGATCCGGAATCCACGCAGTCACGAAGTAGTGCTGCAGCCATGCAACCCAACCGCCCTGAACAGTTTCCTTGACCTGGCCCTTGTCGATATCTTTCATCGACACTTTCTTGTACGGCTCGGCCGCAGTCCACAGGGCAGCGCCCAGGTAGGTAGCCGTGCCGGTAGCAGTCGTCGAAGAAGGGTCAGAGCTGGCATCGCGCTTTAATTGCGCGAACAGATTACCGGACCAGGGTTGTGCGCTCTGGTTATCCACAACGTAGGTCATGACCAGATCGTACAGACCGCGCTTGAAGGTGAAGCGCTTGATGTAGTTGACGCCGCTTTCCGAGAATTTCAGATCCACGACCATCGAATCCTGGCCGTCAGCCAGTTGATAAGTCTTTTGTGTGGAGGTGTAAACCGGACGACCGGCAGCGCGTGCATCAGGACCATTGGTCCCGGTCAGGCCGCTTTGTGCCAGAAAAGTACGCTCGCCGCCGTTGTCGAACAACTGAAACGGAACATCAGGACGATCCTGACGACGCGGGTACAGAGGCAAACGAAGCTGAACGACGTCGCCACCCACCGGATCGATCGCCAGATCGAGCACATCGGTCTTGACGTGGATAAGGTCTTTGCTGGCTACGGCCGGAGTTTCAAGAGGTGCTGCAGCCGTATTGGCCGTAGCGCTTGCGCTTGGAACATCGGCACTTGCAGAACCATTAGTACCAGCGGCCGTGTCCGGAATACCCGGTGCGGTGGTGCTGGCTGCAACATTCTGGGTCGGCATGGCAGCCTGGCCATAGTCTTGGTTCCATTTCAGAACCCCGACGTAGGTCACGATTGCCAGGGCGACGATCAGGATCGTGCGTTTAATATCCATGATTACTCGGCCATCGAAGAAGAACGGGAGGTGGGGACAGCTGGAACCGGGTCATAACCACCGGGATTCCATGGGTGACAGCGACCCAGGCGACGAATTGACAGCCAGCCACCGCGCAAAAGGCCATGATTTTCGATGGCTTCATACGCGTAGCAGGAGCAACTGGGGTAGAAACGACAGTGACTGGCCATCAGCGGGCTAATGGCATAGCGATAAAACTGGATCGGAACGAGTGCCAGTTTACGCATCTGGACTGTCTACCCCTGCAGGTTCGGATTTTTCTTCCGGAATGGGTCGGCTACGCGCCAGACGTTTCCAGAGCTTGCCGAAATGCTGAATCAGTTCAGGGTTTTCTACGTCACCCAAACCTTTACGCGCGACGATAACGATATCCCAACCGACCAAACTGTCTTGGTGTTGGCGAAATGATTCGCGCATCAGGCGTTTCAAGCGATTGCGCTCGACGGAGAGCTTCACGCTCTTTTTACCTATCACCAGCCCCAGACGGGGATGATCAAGGTCGTTGTTGCGCGCAAGGAGCAGGAGATTTTTCCCCGGAACCTTGCCGGTAGGGGAGTCAAAGACTGCCTTGAAATGCCGGGGAGTCAGCAAACGCTTTTCCCGACTGAAGTCTCGACTCACCTCCTGTGCCGATTTATCAAACTGCCAGACGCTTACGGCCTTTGGCACGACGACGCGAAAGGACTGCGCGGCCGTTTTTGGTGGCCATACGTGCACGGAAACCGTGGGTGCGGGCGCGCTTGATAGTGCTGGGTTGGAAAGTACGTTTCATGGCGTGTTACCTGGTTCGTCCACTACGGGCCGGAATGGCCCCCGTTTTAAGAGACCGGGGATTCTAGAGAAAGGAGGCCCGCAGGTCAATTTCCAACCAGCTTTTCTTCATACGCGTCTTTTATAGGCAATTTTCCTCTGGAACCCGTTTGGGAGCACTCAGGCTCTGGTCAGTTATAGAAATAAAAAGAAGAGAGTATTTAAAGCTTCTTTATAAAGCTTATAACTCTTACGTAGACGCTTTCTGTGGATAAAATCCTACAGGCCTTGTAATTCAATGTGTACAGCGAAAAGAAAGGTTGTCTAGAAGCGGTGCCTTGCCTGTGCCACACCGTCGGAAAAGCTGTGCATGGAATGCGGTTTTATCCACAGGCGAGTTATGCACAGAGTTTAGCCCTGACTTATGCAACGGGCTGAAGATGGGTTATCCACAGAGCTCAGGATTTGACCGTTTGTCGTGTGGCCACTCTATAAATCGTTGATTTATAGCTGCCTGTGAGCAACCTACATGTGGATAAGTCGTCTGCGGATCGTTACAATGGCGGCTGTTTTTGCCTCACCGGCTTTCAACTCAGGGGATATCCGTGTCAGTGGAACTTTGGCAGCAGTGCGTGGAGCTTTTGCGCGATGAGCTGCCTGCCCAGCAATTCAACACTTGGATCCGTCCGCTACAGGTCGAAGCCGAAGGCGACGAGTTGCGTGTGTACGCACCGAATCGTTTTGTTCTCGATTGGGTCAACGAAAAATACCTCGGCCGTTTGCTGGAGCTTCTGGGCGAGCATGGTCAAGGCATGGCGCCTGCTCTTTCCTTATTAATAGGAAGCAAGCGCAGCTCTGCACCGCGTGCCGCTCCGAATGCGCCATTGGCCGCAGCAGCGTCCCAGGCGCTGTCTGCCAATTCGGTCAGCAGCGTCTCGTCGTCTGCGCCCGCCATGGCTGCTCCGGCTGCTCCTGTCGCGATGCCTGCACCGGCTCAGAACGTTGCAACACACGACGAGCCTTCACGCGACAGCTTCGACCCAATGGCCGGCGCCAGCTCGCAACAGGCACCCGCTCGTGCGGAGCAACGTACCGTGCAGGTTGAAGGTGCGCTCAAGCACACCAGTTACCTGAACCGCACGTTCACGTTCGAGAATTTTGTCGAGGGTAAATCCAACCAGCTGGCACGTGCTGCAGCCTGGCAGGTTGCCGATAATCCCAAGCACGGTTACAACCCGCTGTTCCTTTACGGTGGCGTAGGTCTCGGTAAAACTCACTTGATGCATGCTGTGGGTAACCACCTGTTGAAGAAGAACCCGAACGCCAAGGTCGTGTACCTGCATTCGGAGCGCTTCGTCGCAGACATGGTCAAGGCTTTGCAGCTCAATGCAATCAACGAGTTCAAGCGCTTTTACCGCTCAGTCGATGCACTGCTGATCGATGACATTCAATTTTTTGCTCGCAAGGAACGGTCGCAGGAAGAGTTTTTCCACACGTTCAACGCGCTGCTGGAAGGTGGGCAACAGGTCATTCTGACCAGTGACCGCTATCCGAAAGAAATCGAAGGCCTTGAAGAACGGCTCAAGTCGCGTTTCGGTTGGGGTCTGACGGTTGCTGTCGAGCCTCCGGAGCTGGAAACCCGCGTGGCTATCCTCATGAAGAAAGCGGATCAGGCCAAGGTCGATCTGCCTCATGACGCGGCGTTCTTCATTGCCCAGCGGATTCGCTCCAACGTTCGAGAGCTGGAGGGCGCGCTCAAGCGCGTCATCGCTCACTCGCACTTCATGGGGCGCGACATCACCATCGAACTGATTCGCGAATCGCTGAAAGATTTGCTGGCGTTGCAGGACAAGCTGGTGAGTGTGGATAACATTCAGCGTACTGTCGCCGAGTACTACAAGATCAAGATCTCCGATCTGCTGTCCAAGCGTCGGTCCCGTTCTGTTGCCCGGCCTCGCCAGGTGGCGATGGCGCTTTCCAAGGAACTCACCAACCACAGTCTTCCGGAAATCGGTGACGTATTTGGTGGTCGGGACCATACGACTGTCTTGCACGCCTGCAGAAAGATCAACGAGCTCAAGGAATCCGATGCGGATATCCGCGAGGACTACAAGAACCTGCTGCGCACTCTGACTACGTGATAACGCCAGTGCAGCTTATTAAGGCAAGGGACTAGACCATGCATTTCACCATTCAACGCGAAGCCCTGTTGAAACCCCTGCAATTGGTCGCCGGCGTGGTAGAACGCCGCCAGACCTTGCCGGTTCTTTCCAATGTGCTTCTGGTCGTCGAAGGTCAGCAACTGTCGCTGACCGGTACGGATCTGGAAGTCGAACTGGTTGGCCGCGTCCAGCTGGAAGAGCCCGCAGAACCTGGAGAAATCACGGTTCCTGCGCGTAAGCTCATGGACATTTGCAAAAGCCTGTCCAATGACGCGCTGATCGACATCAAGCTCGATGACTCCAAGCTGATCGTCAAGGCAGGTCGTAGCCGTTTCACTCTGTCCACGTTGCCTGCCAATGATTTCCCGACAGTGGAAGAAGGCCCGGGCTCGCTGACCTTCAATCTGGTGCAGAGCAAGTTGCGCCGCCTGATTGAACGCACCAGCTTTGCGATGGCTCAGCAGGATGTCCGTTACTACCTCAACGGCATGCTGCTTGAAGTGAGTGCCGGTATTTTGCGCGCCGTCGCCACTGACGGTCACCGTCTGGCGATGTGCTCGATGTCTGCCGATATCGAACATGCTGATCGTCATCAGGTGATTGTCCCGCGCAAAGGTATTCTCGAGATGGCGCGCCTGCTGACTGAGCAGGACGGTATGGTCAGCATCGTTCTGGGTCAGCATCACATCCGGGCGACTACCGGCGAGTTCACCTTCACTTCCAAACTGGTCGATGGCAAATTCCCGGATTACGAGCGCGTGCTGCCTAAAGGTGGCGACAAGCTGGTGCTGGGCGATCGTCAGGCATTGCGCGAAGCGTTCAGTCGCACCGCAATTCTGTCCAACGAGAAGTACCGCGGTATCCGCCTGCAACTGGCCAGTGGTCAATTGAAAATTCAGGCCAACAACCCTGAGCAGGAAGAGGCAGAGGAAGAAATCGGCGTAGAGTACAACGGCGATTCGCTGGAAATAGGTTTTAACGTGAGCTATCTGCTCGACGTGTTGGGCGTGATGACGACCGAGCAGGTGCGCCTGATTCTGTCGGATTCCAATAGCAGCGCCTTGGTGCAAGAGTCGGATAACGACGATTCCGCCTACGTTGTCATGCCGATGCGTCTGTAACTTCATGTCCAGCGCAACCTAGATGTCTCTTAGTCGCGTCTCGGTCACCGGGGTGCGCAATCTGCACCCGGTGACCCTCTCCCCCTCCCCGCGTATCAATATCCTCTACGGCGCAAACGGCAGTGGTAAAACCAGTGTTCTGGAAGCTATCCACCTGCTGGGGATCGCGCGTTCGTTTCGTAGCAGTCGCCTGCTTCCTGTCATCCAGTACGAGCAGCCCTCTTGCACCGTATTCGGACAAGTCGATCTTGCACAAGGTGGTCACAGCAATCTCGGTGTTTCGCGCGACCGACAAGGCGAATTCCAGATTCGTATTGACGGGCAAAATGCGAAAAGTGCCGCTCAGCTTGCTGAAATATTGCCACTGCAGCTGATCAATCCGGACAGCTTCCGATTGCTGGAAGGCGCTCCGAAGATACGCAGGCAGTTTTTGGATTGGGGAGTGTTCCACGTGGAACCTCGTTTCATGGCTACTTGGCAGCGCCTGCAGAAGGCCCTCAAGCAGCGAAACTCGTGGCTTCGGCATGGTACACTTGACGCCGCTTCACAGGCGGCATGGGACCGAGAGCTATGCTCGGCAAGTGACGAAATAGATGAATTCCGTCGCGCCTATATCAAGGCATTGAAGCCCGTCTTTGAACAGACTTTGAGCGAACTTGTTGAGCTTGAAGGTTTGACCCTGAGCTACTACCGAGGATGGGACAAGGAAAAAGAGCTGAGTACAGTGCTCGCCTCTTCCCTGCATCGTGATCAGCAAATGGGCCACACCCAGGCTGGACCACAACGAGCTGACCTGCGCCTTAGATTAGGCGCTCATAACGCAGCGGACATATTGTCTCGCGGTCAGCAAAAGCTGGTGGTCTGCGCATTGCGTATTGCTCAGGGACACCTGGTTAGCCAGGTCCGTCGCGGCCAGTGTATTTACCTGGTAGATGACTTGCCCTCCGAACTGGATGACAACCATCGACGCGCGCTTTGCCGCTTGCTGGAAGAATTACGCTGCCAGGTGTTTATCACCTGTGTAGATCAAGAATTTTTGAGGGAAGGCTGGCAGACGGAAACGCCAGTCGCTTTGTTCCACGTGGAACAAGGCCGTATCACCCAGACCCACGACCATCGGGAGTGATTGCATGAGCGAAAACCAAACGTACGACTCGTCCAGCATTAAGGTGCTGAAAGGACTTGATGCCGTACGCAAGCGTCCCGGAATGTACATCGGTGATACAGACGATGGCAGCGGTCTGCACCACATGGTGTTCGAGGTGGTTGATAACTCGATCGACGAAGCATTGGCAGGCCATTGCGACGACATCAGCATCATCATCCACCCAGACGAATCTATCACCGTGCGCGACAACGGCCGCGGTATTCCGGTAGACGTGCATAAAGAAGAAGGCGTGTCGGCAGCCGAGGTCATCATGACCGTGCTCCACGCTGGCGGCAAGTTCGATGACAACTCCTACAAGGTATCCGGCGGTTTGCACGGTGTAGGTGTGTCGGTTGTTAACGCCCTTTCAGAAATTCTGTTGCTGACGGTTCGTCGCAGCGGCAAGATCTGGGAGCAGACTTACGTGCATGGTGTTCCACAGGAACCGATGAAAATCGTCGGTGAAAGTGACACCACGGGCACCCAGATCCACTTCAAGCCTTCCGCTGAAACGTTCAAGAATATCCACTTCAGCTGGGACATCCTGGCCAAGCGGATTCGCGAACTGTCCTTCCTTAACTCCGGTGTCGGCATTGTCCTCAAGGACGAACGTAGCGGTAAGGAAGAGCTGTTCAAATATGAAGGTGGTCTGCGTGCATTCGTTGAATACCTGAACACCAACAAGACGCCGGTCAATCAGGTGTTCCACTTCAATATTCAACGCGACGACGGCATTGGTGTCGAGATTGCGCTGCAGTGGAACGACAGCTTCAACGAGAACCTGCTGTGCTTCACCAACAACATTCCGCAGCGTGATGGTGGTACTCACCTGGTGGGCTTCCGTTCCGCGTTGACGCGTAACCTGAACAACTACATCGAGCAGGAAGGTCTGGCCAAGAAGCACAAGGTCGCGACCACGGGCGACGATGCGCGTGAAGGTTTGACTGCGATCATTTCGGTCAAAGTACCTGACCCGAAATTCAGCTCGCAGACTAAAGACAAACTGGTTTCTTCTGAAGTCAAAACTGCCGTGGAACAGGAGATGGGCAAGTATTTCTCCGACTTCCTGCTGGAAAACCCGAACGAAGCCAAAGCCGTCGTTGGCAAGATGATCGACGCAGCCCGTGCCCGCGAAGCAGCGCGCAAGGCTCGCGAGATGACTCGCCGCAAAGGTGCGCTGGATATCGCTGGCTTGCCGGGCAAGCTTGCCGACTGCCAAGAGAAGGACCCTGCCCTCTCCGAACTGTACCTGGTGGAAGGGGACTCTGCTGGCGGATCAGCCAAGCAGGGGCGTAACCGTAGAACCCAGGCGATCCTGCCACTCAAGGGCAAGATCCTGAACGTTGAAAAAGCGCGTTTCGACAAAATGATCTCTTCTCAGGAAGTGGGCACTTTGATCACCGCGCTGGGCTGTGGCATCGGCCGTGAAGAGTACAACATCGACAAGTTGCGGTATCACAACATCATCATCATGACCGATGCTGACGTCGACGGCTCGCACATCCGTACCCTGCTGCTGACCTTCTTCTTCCGTCAGTTGCCCGAGCTGATCGAGCGTGGCTACATCTACATCGCTCAGCCGCCGCTGTACAAGGTCAAGAAAGGCAAGCAGGAGCAGTACATCAAGGACGATGAGGCCATGGAAGAATACATGACCCAATCGGCCCTTGAAGACGCCAGCTTGCACCTCAGCGAATCGGCACCGGGCATCTCTGGTACTGCGCTGGAGAAACTGGTCAACGACTTCCGCATGGTCATGAAGACCCTCAAGCGTCTGTCGCGTCTGTATCCACAGGAACTGACCGAACACTTCGTCTACCTGCCGCCGATCACGCTGGAACAACTGTCCGACCACGAGGGCATGCAGGCCTGGCTGGCACTGTTCGACGCGCGTCTGCGTACCGGTGAGAAGTCAGGTCTGGTCTACAAGGCCAGCCTGCGTGAAGACCGTGAACGTAACGTCTGGCTGCCAGAGGTCGAACTGATCTCCCATGGTCTGTCGAACTATGTCACCTTCAACCGTGACTTCTTCGGCAGCAATGACTACAAGACCGTTACCGCTCTGGGACTGCAGATAAGCACGCTTCTGGAAGAAGGTGCCTACGTGCAACGTGGCGAGCGCAAGAAGCCCGTCACCGAGTTCAAGGAAGCCCTCGCCTGGTTGATGGCCGAAAGCACCAAGCGCCACACCATCCAGCGCTACAAGGGTCTTGGTGAGATGAACCCGGACCAACTGTGGGAAACCACCATGGATCCGAGTGTGCGTCGCATGCTGAAAGTGACCATCGAAGACGCCATTGGCGCTGACCAGATCTTCAACACCCTTATGGGTGATGCGGTCGAACCACGCCGTGACTTCATCGAGAGCAATGCGCTGGCAGTGTCCAACCTGGACTTCTGATTCAGTTGTAGCTTCACAGAAAAGCTAGCCGTTATCCCGCTATGGTGATTTCGACTTGATAAGGCCAACCCTGGGGTTGGCCTTTTTCATTTGAGGATCTTCCAGGCCTGTCCTGCGTTGCAACGATCTCATCGACTTGATCACAATGAACGTTGAAGCAATCTGCCGTTTATAGTGGCTAAAACAGTCGATCCGTATGTTTACACAGGAAACTTCGGCGCAGATGATTTCGCTGAGCGATTAACCTGATCAATATCGCAGCCGCTCAAGGCTGCACATATCACCACGATATTGGCAGGAATAGCAAAAATGCCCGCACCTCTGATCCCCGTCGAGACCTCCTCCAAGCTTCCCTTGGAGGCAGATGTAGTTGTCATTGGCGGCGGCATAATAGGCAGCTTCACCGCCTACTACCTCGCCCTGCGCGGCATGAAGGTCGCTCTGGTTGAAAAAGGCCGTATCGGTGCCGAGCAATCGAGTCGTAACTGGGGGTGGTGCCGGCAGCAGAATCGGGATGCCCGGGAGCTGCCGATGGCAACCAAAAGCCTGGACCTGTGGGAGCAGTTTGCCAAGCAGAGCGGTGAGCAGACAGGCTTCACCCGCTGCGGCCTGCTGTACTTGAGCAACGACGAGAAAGAACTGGCGGGATGGGCACGCTGGGGAGAGTTTGCTCGTACCGTAGATGTCCAGACCTACATGTTGACCGCGCAGCAGGCTGCCGAACGCGGCAAGGCTACAGGTAAGCAATGGAAGGGCGGAGTCTATGCGCCTACGGATGGTACTGCCGATCCATCTCGTGCAGCGCCAGCTGTTGCGAGAGCGATCATGGCGCTGGGCGGCACCGTGCATCAGGGTTGCGCTGCTCGGGGTCTGGAAACCGAAGGTGGGCGATTGTCCGCTGTGGTCACTGAGCACGGCACCATTCGTACCCGGCTCGCGGTACTTGCCGGAGGCGCGTGGGCTTCTTCGTTCTGTCGCCAGTACGGTATCAGTTTTCCCCAAGCCACTATTCGCCAGACGGTAATGTCAGTGTCCCCGCCGACCGACGCGTTGGTGGCGGCGTTGCATACTTCAAATATCTCCATGACTCGCCGCTATGACGGTAGCTACACGCTGGCAATCAGCGGCCGTGGAAGGGTTGATCCTACTCCGCAGTTATTTGGTTTTGCTACACAGTTCCTGCCCATGTTTCAGCGCCGTTGGCGCAATCTGGCACCGGGAGGTCTGGAAGGCTTGCGCTCAGGTCACGAGGGCCGTGGCAAGTGGCGTCTCGACCAGCCGACACCTATGGAGAAGATGCGCATACTCGATCCCAAGGTAGATACGTCTGCGGTGGAGTTGACCTACAAGCGCGCGGTGGCGATGGTCCCCGCTCTCAAGCAATCATCGGTCAACGCAGCCTGGGCCGGTTATGTCGACAGCACCCCTGATGGTGTGCCGGGAATAGGCGAAATCGCCAGCCTGCCCGGGCTGGTGCTGGCTGCCGGGTTCAGTGGCCATGGTTTCGGTATTGGACCAGGAGCAGGTCATTTGATCGCTGACATTGTCAGCGGTGTCGCCCCTATCGTCGACCCTAAACCTTATCACCCGGACCGTTTCCACGGTTCATCTTGGGGTAAGGTGGCAGATTTTTGATTGAAACGACGAGCGGATCCACAGTGACTGCTGTGCTTACATCGGCGTAGTCACCGCGATAATTGTGCGCGCATTGGAGCTGAGAAAACTTACGACTGGTGTTCCACGTGGAACACCATGGTTTTGGGGTATCAGTGACTATTTTACGCATCAATGAATGCCGGCCACGCCCTTTCAATAACGGACCAGGCAACCGCCCAGTCCTAGCGGAAATTTAACGTCGTGTCCGGAATCAGGTGTCCACTACCTAATAGGCTCGTTACGGTCTACATCCGTGAAAGCAGATCTACTTTCTTTATCAGAAACTCATCTTCGGTCAGGACGCCTTGGTCCTTTAAGTCGGAGAGTTTTTTCAACATTGCAGGGATGTCCTCTGTCGAAGCCGACGAGGTCTTGGCTGGTTGGTGCGACGCTGCTACTGCATCGAGAATCATTTTCTTGATCTGCTCAAAATCCGCGTTGCTGCCCTTGCCGAAGAATACGGAATTGTCATCGTTTGCAATATTTGTTGAACCGCCGCGAAAAGCCAGATCACCAGCGTGGATCACTTGGAAGAAAGCTTTATTAAGCAGTGAGGCGGGCTCCAGGCGAATAGCTGAAATGGCTGATATTGGAATATCTTTATTACCTTTGCCCATGCCTGAGAATTGTCGCAGTGCACCAAACAATCCTGTGCGGCGAATTAGAACCTCAGATCCGGTGAATGTAATCTCGCCGTTAGACCCTTTGGCTGTAAAAGGTAAATTGCTCATCGCCGTACTCCATTACAAAAATGCAAGATTACCTGAAGGTAGGCGTTATGGCAGCAATAAGAGTGGTACAAGCGCGAGGATTTGAGGGAACGTTGCAGCCAGATTGAACGGGACATGTTCCCCTTCTGCCCTTCCAGAAATATTGGAGCGGTACGTTGGCCTGACTGAAATCGGCTTCGCCTCGTGCGTTAGCCCAAGCAATAAAAAACCGACCTTTTGCAGGTCGGTTTTTGATACATCACCAAAACTTATGCACGTTTTTCCGGTTTTTATAGCCTGAAAAAATATGTATACGAATTAGAGAGTTAGCCAAGGTTTCTGACGGATTTCAGAAAAACCGTACACAGGTTATCCACAAAATCACGCTGGGACTTTTTCAGGGCTTGCTGCCGGTGCAACAGGCGAGCCCATCGCGCGCTGTGCGTCCTCGTTCCAGGCTTGCACACGGTCATTCAACGCAGCAATGGCGCGCGGGCCTGTGCCTTCTGCGTGCATCGGTTCGCCAATCACCACCTGAATAGTGCCCGGCTTTTTCGCCCAGCCATCTCGAGGCCAGTATTTGCCAGCGTTATGCGCGATAGGCAGGACTGGCAGATCAGCGTTTACCGCCAACGCAGTACCGCCGCGAGAGAATTTTCCGACTTGGCCATAAGGTACGCGTGTACCCTCCGGGAAGATCAGCACCCAGACGCCATCCTTTAGGAGTTCGTCGCCTTTCTTGGCGATTTCCCGCAGTGCGGCTTTAGGGTTATCACGGTCAATGGCAATGGGGCGCAGCATCGCCATGGCCCAGCCGAAGAACGGCACATACAGCAGTTCACGCTTGAGGACCTGGCTCATCGGCTCGAAGTACGCCGACAGGAAGAAAGTCTCCCAGGTGCTCTGATGGTTGGAGATGATCACGCAGGGGGTTTTCGGTACGTTTTCGGCGCCAGTCACTTCAACCTGGATGTTCAGAAACACCTTGGTCAGCCAGATGGCGCAGCGGCACCAATAGACGTTAATGAAGCGATAGCGGGCTTTGAACGGCAGAAAAGGCGCAATGAAAAAACTCAACGTGCACCACAACAGCGAGCTGGTGCCCAGCAACAGGTAAAAGAAGAAGGTCCTGATTGCCTGCATGATCGACATAGTTACGTTTACCGTACGGGCAGGTGCCCGCTCCTTGAGCGTCCTGAACCTGACGAGCTAATTGTTCAGTGAGGCGCTGTTGTGGATAAGCTCTGCGGCAACCGCCGCCAGATCGTCAAAAATCAACGTGCCTGCTGGCACTCCGTCGTCCATCGTTTTACGACCCTTGCCGGTCATCACCAGCACAGGCTGAGAATCGACGGCCAATGCGGCCTGCAGGTCACCTTTACTGTCGCCCACAAACCAGAGACCTTTGGGGTCTGCTGCGTAATGAAGGGCGATGGCCTTCAGCATGCCGGGTTTAGGCTTGCGGCAGCTACAGCCATCGTCTGGCCCATGCGGGCAATAGACGATCAAACCGACCTCGCCACCCTGCTCTGCCACCAGCTTGCGCAAGCGCGCATGCATGGCATCCAGCGTGGCCAGATCATAATAACCTCGGGCAATGCCCGACTGGTTGGTGGCGACCGCCACCGTCCAGCCGGCCTTGCTCAGATCTGCGATAGCCTCGATCGAGCCGGGAATGGGCACCCACTCCTTCACGGACTTTATGTAAGCATCGGAGTCATGGTTGATGACTCCGTCTCGATCAAGTATCAGCAGTTTCACCATCGACCCCTTCTCAGCCCAGCAGCGAAATATCGGCAACGCCAAGGAACAGGCCGCGCAAACGCGACAACAAGGCATAGCGGTTGGCGCGCACATTGGCGTCTTCCGCGTTGACCATTACCGCTTCGAAGAATGCATCGACCGGCTCACGCAGCATCGCCAGACGCGCCAGCGATTCGCTGTATTGACGCTCGGCAGCCATCGGCTGGACCGCGTGGTCAGCCTGCTGAATAGCCGAGTACAGCGAAAACTCGTTGGCGTTGTCGAAATACTTGGGCTCGACGGTCTGGGCAATGCTGCCCTCGGCCTTGCTCAACAGGTTCGATACGCGCTTGTTCACCGCGGCCAGTGCAGCGGCCTGTGGCAGTTTGCGGAAAGCCTGGACCGCCTGAACACGCTGATCGAAATCCAGCGCCGAAGGGGGTTGCAGCGCACGTACCGAGAGGTACACAGCCACATCGACGCCTTCGTCTTCATAACGCGCACGCAGACGGTCGAAGATGAAGTCGAGTACCTGCTCCGCCAGACCGGCAGGCTTGATCTTCGCGCCAAACTGCGTGACTGCGAATTTCACCGTTTCGACCAGGTTAAGGTCGAGCTTCTTCTCGATCAGAATACGCAGGATACCCAACGCAGCACGACGCAGCGCATAGGGGTCTTTGCTGCCGGTGGGCAGCATGCCGATACCGAAGATACCGACCAGCGTGTCGAGTTTGTCGGCGATGGCCACCGCAGCGCCAGTCAGCGTTGTCGGCAGTTCGGCGCCCGCGCCACGTGGCATGTACTGCTCGTTGAGCGCCAGCGCGACATCTTCAGGCTCGCCGTCGGCCTTGGCGTAGTAGTAACCGGCGATACCCTGCATTTCCGGGAACTCGCCGACCATTTCGCTCGACAGGTCGCACTTGGACAGCAGACCAGCGCGTGCAGCACGCTGGGCGTCGCCGCCGATGCGTGGAGCGATGTAGGCAGCCAGTTTCGAGACGCGCTCGGCCTTGTCGAACACGCTACCCAATTGCGCCTGGAACACGACGTTTTTCAGACGATCGTTGAAGGTTTCCAGCTTCTGCTTCTTGTCTTGCTTGAAGAAGAACTCGGCGTCGGTCAGGCGTGGACGAACCACCTTCTCGTTACCGGCGATGATCTGTGCCGGGTCCTTGCTCTCGATGTTGGCCACGGTGATGAAGCGCGGCAGCAGCTTGCCGTCGACATCCAGCAGGCAGAAGTATTTCTGGTTGTCCTGCATGGTGGTAATCAAGGCTTCCTGAGGGACTTCCAGGAAGCGCTCTTCGAATGAACACACCAGCGGAACCGGCCATTCGACCAGACCGGCCACTTCGTCCAGCAGACTTGGCGGTACGATGGCGGTGCCTTCCTGTTGGGTGGCCAGCTCGTCGACGCGCTTGCTGATGATCTGCCGACGTTCATTGAAGTCGGCCAGTACGTGCGCGGCGCGCAGGTCGCTGAGGTACCCGGCAGGCGAAGAAATACGCACGTCTTGCGGGTGATGGAAGCGATGACCGCGAGAATGACGACCCGCGCTCTGGGCGAGGATCGTGCAGTCAACCACCTGATCACCGAACAGCATTACCAGCCACTGAGTCGGACGCACGAACTCTTCCTTGCGGGCACCCCAGCGCATGCGCTTGGCAATCGGCAGGTCGTTCAGCGAGTCTTCGACGATGGTTGGCAGCAGCGACGTGGTCGGCTTGCCGAGGATGGTCTGGCTGTAGCGCAGTTTCGGGCCGCTCTGATCGATTTCGCTCAGATCGACGCCGCACTTCTTGGCAAAGCCCAAAGCAGCCTGCGTCGGGTTACCGTCCGCATCGAACGCTGCCTGACGCGGCGGGCCGTCGAGGTTGACGCTGCGATCCGGTTGTTGCGTGGCCAGCTCGGTGATCAGCACGGCCAGGCGACGCGGTGCGGCGTAGACCTGTTTGGCGCTGTAGGTCAGACCTGCGCCCGAAAGGCCTTTTTCAATACCGGCCAGAAATGCATCTGCCAGGGAAACGAGGGTCTTGGGTGGCAGTTCTTCAGTGCCCAGTTCAACCAGAAAATCTTGAGCACTCATTGCGCTGCCTCCAGCTTGGCCAACACTTCATCGCGTAGATCGGGCGGCGCCATCGGGAAACCGAGACGGGCGCGGGCCTGCAGGTAGGCCTGAGCCACCGAGCGGGCCAGCGTGCGTACGCGCAGGATGTATTGCTGACGCGCGGTCACGGAAATCGCGCGGCGGGCATCCAGCAGGTTGAAGGTGTGCGAGGCCTTGAGGACCATTTCGTAGCCGGGCAATGGCAGCTCCAGCTCGATCAGGCGTGCGGCTTCGCTTTCGTAGAAGTCGAACAGCTCGAACAGTTTGTCGACGTTGGCGTGTTCGAAGTTGTAGGTCGACTGCTCCACCTCGTTCTGGTGGAACACGTCGCCGTAGGTCACTTTGCCGAACGGGCCGTCAGCCCAGACCAGATCGTAGACCGAGTCCACGCCTTGCTGGTACATGGCCAGACGCTCAAGGCCGTAAGTGATTTCGCCGGTAACCGGGTAGCACTCCAGACCGCCGACCTGCTGGAAGTAGGTGAACTGCGAGACTTCCATACCGTTGAGCCAGATCTCCCAGCCCAGACCCCAGGCGCCCAGCGTCGGCGATTCCCAGTTGTCTTCGACGAAACGCACGTCGTGCACCAGCGGATCGAGGCCGATGTGCTTGAGCGAACCCAGGTACAGTTCCTGGAAGTTGTCCGGGTTGGGCTTGAGAATTACCTGGAACTGATAGTAATGCTGCAGGCGGTTGGGGTTTTCGCCGTAGCGGCCGTCAGTCGGGCGACGGCTTGGCTGTACGTAAGCGGCGTTCCAGGTTTCCGGGCCTACGGCGCGCAGAAACGTGGCAGTGTGGAACGTGCCGGCGCCTACTTCCATATCGTAGGGCTGAAGTACCACGCAACCTTGTTCTGCCCAGTATTGCTGGAGGGCGAGGATCAAGTCTTGGAAGGTACGCACGGCTGGCGTAGGCTGGCTCACAAATTTCACCTGTGCTGGGCTGCGATTCAAAGAGCGGGAGTATACCCGATTCGGCCGCACGTCCACTCCTTGGGAGCCCTATGACACGCTGCTTTTGGTGCAACGAAGACCCCCTGTACATCGCTTATCACGATCAGGAGTGGGGAGTGCCGCTGCGCGATGCGCAGAAGCTCTTCGAGTTGCTTTTGCTCGAAGGGTTCCAGGCCGGGCTGTCGTGGATCACGATTCTCAAGCGGCGGGCGCGTTATCGCGAAGTGCTGCACGGCTTTGACGTCGAGCGCCTGGCGCAGCTGAGCGATGCCGAAATAGAGGCGCTGATGCTCGATCCGAGCATTATCCGCAATCGCCTCAAGCTCAAGGCCGTGCGCACCAATGCGCGGGCCTGGCTGGCGCTGCAAGACCCGGTCGGTCTGCTCTGGTCGTTTGTCGGTGGCGAGCCGAAGATCAACCATTTCAAGGATCGCAGCGAAGTTCCGGCGATTACCGCCGAGGCCGAAGCGATGAGCAAGGCGCTGAAAAAGGCCGGCTTCACGTTTGTCGGCCCGACCATCTGTTATGCGTATATGCAGGCCAGCGGTATGGTCATGGATCACACTGTGGATTGTGATCGGTATGCGATCCTGAGCCGCTGACGGTTACACTACCCGCCTCGAGAATCTGGGAGTCATCTGTGGATAAGTTCAAAGGCGCCGTAATGGTCGGGGCGTTGCGATTGTTTGCGCTGTTGCCGTGGCGCGCGGTGCAATGGGCAGGCACTGCGATTGGCTGGCTGATGTGGAAGCTGCCCAACCGCTCGCGCGAAGTGGCACGGATCAACCTGTCCAAGTGCTTCCCCGAGTTGAGCGAGCCCGAGCTGGAAAAGCTCGTTGGCCGCAGCCTCATGGACATCGGCAAGACCTTGACCGAAAGCGCTTGTGCGTGGATCTGGCCTGCGCAGAAATCGATCAACCTGGTGCGTGAAGTCGAAGGGCTTGATGTGCTCAAGGACGCGCTGGCGTCCGGCAAGGGCGTGGTCGGCATCACCAGCCACCTGGGCAACTGGGAAGTGCTTAATCACTTCTATTGCAGCCAGTGCAAGCCGATCATTTTCTATCGTCCACCGAAGCTGAAGGCGGTCGACGACCTTTTGCGCAAGCAGCGTGTGCAGTTGGGCAACCGGGTGGCGGCGTCGACCAAGGAAGGCATTCTCAGCGTCATCAAGGAAGTGCGCAAAGGCGGTTCTGTAGGTATTCCGGCCGACCCGGAGCCGGCTGAGTCTGCGGGTATCTTCGTACCCTTTTGCGGCACCCAGGCCCTGACCAGCAAGTTTGTGCCGAACATGCTGGCGGGCGGCAAGGCGGTCGGTGTATTCCTGCACGCCATGCGCCTGCCGGACGGCTCGGGTTACAAAGTGGTACTCGAAGCGGCCCCTGAAGCCATGTACAGCACCGACACCGAAACCTCGGCAGCGGCGATGAGCAAAGTGGTCGAGAAATACGTGCGGGCCTACCCGAGCCAGTATATGTGGACCATGAAACGCTTCAAGAAACGCCCGGCAGGCGAAGCGCGCTGGTACTAGGAAAGATCGGACGCAGAGCGCCGCACGATAATCGAGATTATCGTTCCGCACGCTCCAGCGTGGAATGCCGTGCGTGACGCTCCAAGTCACAGATCTGCGCCGCGCCGCGCATTCAGGATCGGACGCGGAGCGTCCAGAACTGCATGCGACGCGGAGCGCCGCACGATAGTCGAGATTATCGTTCCGCACGCTCCAGCGTGGGAATGCCGTGCGTGACGCTCCGCGTCACAGATCTGCGCCGCGCCGCGCATT
>NZ_JAWHOP010000014.1:0-42259 GCF_032586995.1 Pseudomonas syringae group sp. J248-6
CGCACGATAGTTGAGATTATCGTTCCGCACGCTCCAGCGTGGGAATGCAGTTCTCGACGCTCTGCGTCGTCAAGAGGGCGCGGAGCGTCCAGAACGGCATGCGACGCAGAGCGCCGCACGATAATTGCGATGATCCCACGCTCTGCGTGGTAGCGCTGTTCTGGAAGCTCCGCGTCCGATCCCGAATCACCGATCAACACCCCATACGAGACACAAACGTGAACACACCTGGCACCTATTCTCCTGACACCCCTGTACCCGCTAGCCAGCGGGTGTTCGGTGGGCGGGATCTGTTTTCCCTGTGGTTTTCCCTCGGCATCGGTTTGATGGTGCTGCAAACCGGGGCCTTGCTGGCGCCGGGGCTGGGCATGTCCGGCTCGATGCTGGCGATTTTCCTCGGCACGCTGGTGGGCGTTTTACTGCTCGCCAGTGTCGGCGTGATCGGCAGTGACACCGGTTTGTCTTCAATGGCAGCCCTCAAACTCAGCCTGGGCAGCAAAGGCGCATCGCTGCCCGCAGTGTTGAACCTGCTGCAACTGATCGGTTGGGGTTCGTTCGAGATCATCGTCATGCGCGACGCCGCCAGTCTGTTGAGCGATCGGGCTTTTTCGCAGGGCAGTCTATTGACCAGTCCGCTGCTCTGGACATTGTTTTTCGGAGCGCTGGCCACTCTGCTGGCGGTCAGCGGGCCATTGACCTTCGTGCGCCGATTCTTACGCAAGTGGGGAATCTGGATACTGCTGGCCGCGTGTTCATGGCTGACCTGGAACCTGCTGAGCAAGGCTGATCTGGCAGCGCTGTGGGCGACATCCGGTGACGGTTCGCTGCCGTTTGCTTCGGGGTTCGACATTGCCATCGCCATGCCGCTGTCCTGGCTGCCGCTCATTGCCGACTACTCGCGCTTCGGCCAACGTGCGAAAAGTGTCTTCGGCGGCACGGCTGCAGGCTTTTTCATCGGTAACTTCTGGCTGATGAGTCTGGGCGTTGCCTATACGTTGGCGTTCGCGCCGAGCGGTGAGGTCAATGCCTTGCTGCTGGCGCTGGCCGGCGCAGGTCTGGGTATCCCGCTGCTGCTGATTCTGCTGGATGAGACGGAAAATGCGTTCGCCGATATGCATTCGGCGGCGGTATCGAGTGCTTTGCTGTCACGCATCAAGGTCGAGCACCTGGCATTGATCATCGGCGTGATCTGCACGCTGATCGCCTGTCTGGCACCGCTGGCCCAATACCAGAACTTCCTGCTGCTGATCGGCTCGGTGTTTGCGCCGCTGTTCGGCGTGGTGCTGGTCGACCATTTCATCCTGCGTCGTCGCAGTGGTCAGGTAGCGGAGGGCGGTTTGCGCTGGATGAGTCTGCTGGCGTGGCTGGGCGGGCTCAGCACCTATCACCTGCTGGCTGGCTTTTACCCGAATGTCGGTGCAACACTGCCAGCGCTCGTTGTCGCTGGCGTGTTGCAGTTGTTGATCGGCGGTGCAATCAACCGCGACCGGGGAACAGTTCCGGCTTGAGGATGCCATTGAGCTGAGGGTAAGGAATCTTCAGCTCGATGTGACCCATCGAATACGGCGCAATGGTATCCACCGAGTACTTGAGGATCACTGCGCCGTAGGTCAGCGCGATGTGTGGCGTGCGCTTGAACGGCCAGGTCTTCATGAACTCGCTGTCTTCATTCATCTTGGTCGAGACCAGCCAGCCCTGGTGGGCCAGTTGGGCCTTCTGCCAGAATTCGCTTTCCTTGCCCGGAATGATCATGTCGGCCAGGGTCAGAACTTTCTGCTGCTGACGCGAATAGTTGATGAACGCCCGGCCAGGGTTGCCGTGGGCACCACCGGTATCCAGGTAGCTGGACAGTTCGACAACCACGATACCGTCATGCTGCTCGCGTACCTTGGCTTGCAGATAACTGCTGTTGCGGCCTTGGGCATGGCTCAGGAACTGCTCCTGATAGGCTTTGATAGACGCAGGCGGCGAGGCGCTGCTGTCAGCAACGGTCAGTTGCAGCAAGGTCTTCTGAACGATGGCGTCCAGTCGCGGCTCATCGGGAAAATGCACAGTATCGATGTTCACCAGCGGGCAGTCCGCCGTGGTGCAGCCTGGCTTGATCAGCTCGGAGGCATCGCGCTGGACTTGCAGCGGTGTGCGCATGTTGGGCGTGAAGAGGCTTTGGCAGGCGCCGAGCAACAGGGCCAGGCAAGCCAGTGAAGTGATCCTCAGTAACGACATGTTGATCCTTGGCAGTGTCAGTAAAGGCGGTTGCGTTGTGCGTATGCAGGCTGGTTGGACTGTAAACAACGTCTTCGGTTCGATCATGGCAGATTAGAATTGTTTTAAGTCCCGGCCGTCTACCCTGCATCTTCAAGGGGGCTGCATCTTACCGTCGATGCGCGTTAGGATGACCCGATGTCAAAAACGGCGACAAGCGAGAAACCCATGACCCAGACCACACGATCTGCACCAAGCGCTTTTGAAACCATACAGCGTGAAAACTGCTTCAAGGGCTTCTATAGGCTGGACAAGCTGCATGTGCGCCACGAACTGTTCGCAGGTGGCATGAGCAAGGAAATCAGCCGCGAGCTTTTCGTTCGCCACGATGCGGTTTGTGTACTGCCGTACGATGCCAAGCGTGACGAAGTGGTGCTCATCGAGCAGTTCCGCGTAGGTGCCATGGAAAAGACCAGCAACCCGTGGCTGATCGAACTGGTCGCCGGGCTGATCGACAAGGATGAACAGCCGGAAGAAGTTGCTCATCGCGAGGCAGAGGAGGAAGCTGGACTGGTGTTCCGCTCGCTTTGGCCCATCACCAAATACTTTCCTTCTCCAGGTGGCAGTAATGAGTTTGTTCACTTGTACCTGGGGCAGTGCAGCAGTGAAGGGGCAGGCGGAATTCACGGGCTTGAGTCCGAAGGCGAAGACATCCGGGTCACAGTCTGGTCATTCGATGACGCAATGCAGGCGATGAAAGACGGAACAATCAAAAACGCGTCGACGATTATCGCCCTGCAATGGCTGGCGCTGAATCGTGCGGAGATAAGGGGTTTATGGTCGTGAATCTATTGCGCGAGCGCTACCGTGTCGACCTTGCCGGACTGCAGGCTGCGTGTGAGGCCAACTACGCGCGCCTGATGCGCCTGCTGCCCGACATGCGCAACGAACAGCGCTCACGCCGCGTCGCCGTTACACAGGGTGACCAGATGCTGGGCGTACTGGCCGTCGAAGTATTGCTCGACTGCCCGTACACCACCACCCTGCAAGTCCGCCAGGAACACAGCCTGCCATGGCTGCCGGTGCCGGTGCTCGAGGTTCAGGTATACCACGACGCACGCATGGCCGAAGTCATCGGCGCCGAGCATGCGCGGCGCTTTCGCGGGATTTATCCCTACCCCAACGCCGACATGCATCAACCGGACGAAAAAGCCCAGCTCAATTTGTTTCTGGGCGAGTGGCTGAGTCATTGCCTGGCGTGTGGGCATGAGTTTGAGGCAGTGCGTTAACCCCTCTTCAATTGTTATCGCGCTACTGCTCCTTGGCTTTGCCCTGTGTTTCTCCCGCACCGGATTGACCGACAAGTGACGTCAGCTGACAGCGGGCAGGCTCCAGTCTTGTAGGTGGTTTCTGAAAATCCCCCGGCACCTTGGATTTGAAACCACATGCCTTACATTCGACCTGAATTTATTTGCAGGTATAACGAATGAGTGACTTAGGCACCCCACGATGTCTGTTAGCGTGCTTCTCGGGAATCACCCTCAGCCTTTTCAGCTATCTCGGGTTGATAACCCTGGCAGGCAGCGCTCTGCGTTGGGAACACTTTCTATATACGGCCATTACCGGAGTGGTCATCGGTATTCTGTCTTTGAGGCTCATGCCGTGGATCGTTCATCTGGCTGGACTGGCAGGAATGATTCTTGGCGTTGTCCTGGAGCTTTTGTTGGCGGGATATCTCTGGCCTGGAATGCCTTATGAGCGGGTGCTGAGCTATCTCTTGGGTGCGGGACTGGCGGGCATGGTGTCGGCCGGACTTATTGCTTCAATTGTGCTCAAGCACCGAGCGAATCAGCAAATGTGACCAAATGCTCACCCGCACCCACATTCCCGGTTTACCCGCCCGCTGCCACATCACATAATCGCGCTGAATCCTCTCTGGGAGACGGTCTTGCCAAGCGCAGCCCCTTCATCGTCAGTTTTGCTGGTGCAGATATCCGACAGCCACCTGTTCGCCGAGGCGGATGGGGCGTTGCTGGGCATGAGCACGCGGAACAGTCTGGAAAAAGTCGTTGATCTGGTCCTCGCCGAGCAGCCACATATTGATCTTGTGGTGGCCAGCGGGGATATCTCGCAGGATGGCAGCGTCGAGTCTTACGAAGCGTTTCGCCGGATAAGTACGCAGATCGCCGCGCCCGCGCGCTGGTTTGCCGGTAATCATGATGAATTGCCGCAGATGGAGCATGTGGCACAGGCTGAAGGGCTGCTTGATCCGATCATCAACATCGGCCAGTGGCGGGTGACGCTGCTGGATTCGGCAGTGCCCGGTTCGGTGCCAGGTTTTCTGGCCACTGGGCAATTGCAGTTGCTGGAGCAGTCACTGAGCGAAGCGCCTGACCGGCATCATCTGGTTTGCCTGCATCACCACCCGGTGGCCATCGGCTGTGAATGGATGGCACCCATCGGTCTGCGCAATGCTGACGCGTTGTTTGCGGTGCTGGATCGATTCCCGCAGGTTCGGGCCGTATTGTGGGGGCATGTACATCAGGAGTTCGACCAGATGCGTAACGGCGTGCGCCTGCTGGCGTCGCCTTCGACCTGCATTCAGTTCGCGCCGGGCAGTGCCGATTTCAAGGTGGACACCACGGCGCCGGGTTATCGCTGGTTGCGTCTGCATGACGACGGACGGCTGGAAACCGCTGTTTCCAGAGTGGTCGGCATGGAATTCGAAGTCGATTACGGCGGCACCGGCTACTGAATGAGCGGGCGGACACGTTTCCAGTGAGGTGTTGTAGCGTAAGTCCCTGTAAACTACACGGCTTTGCCTTGCACTCGGGAGCGACAGCGTGACGAGCGACACACCTTCATTGCTATACATTCATGGCTTGAACAGCTCGGCCCTGTCGAGAAAGGCCTGTCAGTTGGCCGCGCTGATGAAGTCGTTGGGTCTGGCTGATCGTCTGCAAGTCCCTGAACTGCATCACCATCCGCGTCAGGCTATGGGGCAGCTTGAAACCGCTATAAAGGAGCTGGGACGGCCATTACTGGTCGGCAGCTCGCTCGGCGGCTACTATGCGACTCATTTGGCGCAGCAGCATGGCCTCAAGGCGGTGCTGATCAACCCGGCAGTCAACCCGCATCAGCTGTTTGACGGGTTTCTCGGCGTGCAGCAGAACCTGTACACCGGCGAGCAGTGGCAGTTGACCGAAGACCATATTCAGGCGCTGGCCGAGCTGGAGGTTCCTGCTCCCCAGGACCCGCAGCAGTTTCAGGTGTGGTTGCAAACCGGTGACGAGACCCTTGATTATCGCCGCGCCGAGAAGTTTTACCGGGCCTGTGCGTTGCGCATTCAGGCGGGTGGCGATCACAGTTTTCAGGGGTTTGCCGAGCAAATGCCCGCGTTGTTGAGCTTTGCCGGGTTTGCCCCCGATCTGCTGCAGAAGATCGACCTGTCGGCGCTGTAGGCGATCAATGCCCGGCCTGCTGAATGCAAGAACATTGAACCCCCGAAATTCCATGAAAGATTGATAACGAGAACCCATGGCCAATCCCAGCGCTAGCTCTTATAACGCAGACGCCATCGAAGTCCTCTCGGGCCTCGATCCGGTTCGCAAACGTCCGGGCATGTACACCGACACCTCGCGGCCCAACCACCTGGCTCAGGAAGTCATCGACAACAGTGTCGACGAAGCTCTGGCTGGTCACGCGCGCTCGGTACAGGTCATCCTTCATGCCGACAACTCGCTTGAGGTGTCCGACGACGGCCGCGGCATGCCGGTGGACATTCACCCGGAAGAAGGTGTGTCCGGCGTCGAGCTGATCCTCACCAAGCTGCATGCGGGTGGCAAGTTCTCCAACAAGAACTACCAGTTCTCCGGCGGCCTGCACGGCGTAGGGATTTCCGTGGTCAACGCGCTTTCCACTCAGGTTCGGGTGCGGGTCAAGCGCGATGGCAACGAATACGAAATGACCTTCGCCGACGGCTATAAGGCCACAGAGCTGGCGGTTATCGGCACTGTCGGCAAGCGCAACACCGGGACCAGCGTCTATTTCGCGCCCGATCCGAAGTATTTCGATACACCGAAGTTCTCGGTCAGCCGCCTCAAGCACGTGCTCAAGGCCAAGGCGGTTCTGTGCCCGGGCCTGCTGGTCAGCTTTGAAGACAAATCCACTAACGAAAAAGTCGAGTGGCATTACGAAGACGGCTTGCGCTCGTATCTGCAGGATTCGGTCAGCGACTTCCTGCGACTGCCGGACGAACCGTTCTGCGGCAGCTTCGCTGGTAACAAGGAAGCGGTCGACTGGGCGTTGCTCTGGCTGCCCGAAGGTGGCGACAGCGTTCAGGAAAGCTACGTCAACCTGATCCCCACGGCGCAGGGCGGCACCCATGTGAACGGCTTGCGCCAGGGCTTGCTGGATGCGATGCGCGAGTTCTGCGAGTTCCGCAACCTGTTGCCGCGGGGCGTCAAGCTGGCACCGGAAGACGTCTGGGAGCGAATCGCCTTCGTCCTGTCGATGAAAATGCAGGAGCCGCAGTTTTCCGGGCAGACCAAAGAGAGGCTGTCTTCCCGCGAAGCGGCGGCGTTCGTTTCCGGCGTGGTCAAGGACGCTTTCAGTCTGTGGCTCAATACCCACTCGGAGCTGGGCCTGCAACTGGCTGACCTGGCGATCAACAACGCCGGTCGTCGCCTCAAGGCCAGCAAGAAGGTCGAACGCAAGCGCATTACCCAAGGCCCCGCACTGCCGGGCAAGCTGGCTGACTGTGCCGGACAGGACCCGGCGCGCTCCGAGCTGTTTCTGGTCGAAGGTGATTCCGCCGGTGGTTCGGCCAAGCAGGCGCGGGACAAGGAATTCCAGGCCATCCTGCCCCTGCGCGGCAAGATTCTGAACACTTGGGAAGTGGACGGCGGCGAAGTGCTCGCCAGCCAGGAAGTGCACAACATCGCGGTTGCCATCGGGGTTGATCCGGGCGCGGCGGATATCAGCCAGTTGCGTTACGGCAAGATCTGCATTCTCGCCGACGCCGACTCGGATGGTCTGCACATCGCCACCTTGCTGTGTGCGTTGTTCGTCCAGCACTTCCGCCCGCTGGTCGACGCCGGGCATGTGTATGTGGCCATGCCGCCGCTGTACCGGATCGACCTTGGCAAGGAAATCTACTACGCGCTGGACGAAAGCGAGCGCGACGGAATTCTCGACCGTCTGGTGGCTGAAAAGAAACGTGGCAAACCACAGGTCACCCGATTCAAGGGCCTGGGTGAAATGAACCCGCCGCAACTGCGCGAAACCACCATGGACCCGAACACGCGGCGTCTGGTGCAGCTCACGCTGGATGATTTCGCTGCTACGTCGGAAATGATGGACATGTTGCTGGCGAAGAAGCGTGCAGGTGATCGCAAGTCCTGGCTTGAATCGAAGGGCAACCTCGCCGAGGTCCTGACTTGATACGAGCCTGGCTCGCCGCCCTGACCCTGGTTGCCGCGCCGGTTTTCGCCGCGCCGCTTGAGGTCCTGAAACTGCAATCCGAGCACCCGGTAGACGACATGGTCGGCGGCAATCTGTCGGGTCTGGCCATGTGCAATGGCCAGCTGTGGACCGTTTCCGACCGTGACGACAATGTGCTGTACAGCCTCGATGTGTCGCAAGACACCTGGAAGGCAGAAGCACACCGCATTGACGCACCTGCGCCGCACAGCTTTCTGCCGCTCAAGTTGCGTTCGCTGGCAGGCCTTTCGGCGTTGGTGCGTGGCGGTGATCTGGATTTTGAAGGCGTGAGTTGTGATGCAGCCGGTAATCGCTATCTGGTCAGCGAGGCCTATGGCACGGTGCTCAAGGTTCCGGTCAGTGGTGCGCCGTTCTGGCTGGATTTGCCGCAAGCGCTGATAGAACAGGCGCGCGGCCAGGGCATGTTGCAACACTTCAACGCGATTTTCGAAGGTATTGCCGTGAACGCCTCGGGCGACCGCATCTGGCTGGCCGCCGAGCGGGAGAAACGCGGGCTGCTGGTGGTGCAGCGTGACAAGGAACAATGGAGCTGCGGGCAAAGCTGCGTGCTGCTGTCCGAAGACGGTAAAGACCTGCTGCCTGCAGAACAGGGGCACAAGACCGTGTCCACGGACTTTTCCGATCTGTCGCTCTACAACGGCAAGCTGTTCACGCTTGAACGTGCGGCCTATCGCATCTGTCGGCGTGGGCTTGAGACCGGCCAGGTCGAACGTTGCTGGTCGTTCGCCAAGGAAGCGATGGTGCCTTCGCGTCGTTATGATCAGCCCTATGGCCTGACCGAAGCGCTGGTGGTGGACGAGAAGGGCGCGTGGATCGGCATCGACAATAACTTCGGTGCGCGCGCCGACGGTGAAAAACGCCCGATTGTCTGGCGGTTCGCTGCGCCTGAAGCGGGTTGGAGCGCCGGTCAGTGAGCCAGCCAGCGAATCAACCGCAACCCGGCAAGCGCGCTGGCAAGATATTGATGATCGTTGCCTGGGCTGCTGGCCTGTTTCTGGCGACGCGCTTTTTCGGCAGTTGGGAAGACAAACAGCAGAACCCTAATACGGTGGTTGCTTCGCAACACGGTGACGGATACATCGAAGTGCAACTGGCGGGTAATCGTCAGGGGCACTTTGTCAGTACCGGCCAGATCAACGGCCGGACGGTAGAGTTCATGATCGACACCGGGGCGACCGACGTGGCCGTACCCGGTGATATGGCTGACAGCCTGGGCCTGAAACGCGGCTTTGCGGTCACGGTCAGCACGGCCAATGGCAACAGTCAGGGTTTTCGGACCACGCTCGACCGCTTGCAACTGGGCGATATAGTCCTGACCAATGTGCGTGCTCTGGTGGCACCCGGTCTGGACGGTGAGCAGGTGCTGCTGGGCATGAGCGCCATGAAACAACTCGAATTCACACAGCGTGGCGGCAACTTGCTGCTGCGCCAGTCAACGAAATAATGAGGCCCGCATGAGCGACTCCCTTGACCTCAGCCTGGATGGTGTAGAACGCCGATCACTGGCTGACTTCACCGAACAGGCCTACCTCAACTACTCCATGTACGTGATCATGGACCGTGCCTTGCCGCATATCGGGGACGGTCTGAAGCCTGTTCAGCGGCGCATCATCTACGCGATGAGCGAACTGGGCCTGGGGGCTGACGCCAAGCACAAGAAATCGGCGCGTACCGTCGGCGACGTACTCGGTAAATTCCACCCGCACGGCGACTCGGCCTGCTACGAAGCGATGGTGCTGATGGCTCAGCCATTCAGCTACCGCTACACGCTGGTGGACGGGCAGGGTAACTGGGGTGCGCCGGATGATCCCAAATCCTTCGCGGCCATGCGTTACACCGAGGCGCGTCTGTCGCGCTATTCCGAAGTCCTGCTCAGTGAACTGGGCCAGGGCACGGCTGACTGGGTGCCGAACTTTGACGGCACACTGGACGAACCGGCCGTGCTGCCGGCGCGTTTGCCGAATATCCTGCTCAATGGCACCACCGGCATTGCCGTCGGTATGGCCACCGACGTGCCGCCGCACAACCTGCGCGAAGTTGCAAGCGCCTGCGTTCATCTGCTGGACGACCCCAAGGCCACGGTTCCGGAACTGTGCGAGCACATTCTGGGGCCGGACTATCCGACCGAAGCGGAAATCATCACGCCGCGTGCCGACCTGCTGAAAATCTACGAGACCGGGCGCGGTTCGGTGCGCATGCGGGCCGTGTACCGCATTGAAGATGGCGACATTGTCGTGACTTCACTGCCGCATCAGGTATCCGGTGCCAAGGTGCTGGAGCAGATCGCCGCGCAGATGCAGGCCAAGAAGCTGCCGATGGTTGCCGACCTGCGTGACGAGTCTGACCACGAAAACCCTTGTCGTATCGTGATCATTCCGCGCTCCAACCGGGTTGAGCTGGACGAGTTGATGCAGCATCTGTTCGCGACCACCGAGCTGGAATCCAGCTATCGGGTGAACATCAACATCATCGGTCTGGACGGCAAGCCGCAGCTCAAGAACCTCAAGACTCTGCTCGGCGAATGGCTGACGTTCCGCATCGGTACTGTGCGGCGTCGTCTGCAATTTCGTCTGGACAAGGTCGAGCATCGTCTGCACCTGTTGGACGGTTTGCTCACGGCTTACCTGAACCTGGATGAAGTGATTCACATCATCCGCACCGCCGAACATCCCAAGGCGGAGCTGATTGCACGTTTTGGCCTGTCGGAAATCCAGGCAGACTACATCCTCGATACCCGTCTGCGTCAGTTGGCGCGTCTGGAAGAGATGAAGCTGCGCAGCGAGCAGGAAGCCCTGCGCAAAGAGCAGGCCAAGCTTCTGGCACTGCTGGGCAGTGAGTCCAAGTTGCGCAAGCTGGTCCGTGCCGAACTGATCGCCGACGCCGAAACCTATGGCGATGATCGCCGCTCGCCGATTGTTGCCCGTGCCGAAGCCAAGGCGCTGTCTGAAAACGAATTGATGCCCACCGAGCCGGTAACTGTCGTGCTTTCGGAAAAAGGCTGGGTGCGTTGCGCCAAAGGCCACGATATCGATGCCACCGGGCTTTCCTACAAAGCAGGGGATGGTTTCAAGACGTCGTCCACCGGCCGCTCGAATCAGTTCGCCGTGTTCATCGACTCGACCGGGCGCAGCTATTCGGTGGCTGCACACACCCTGCCATCTGCACGAGGCCAGGGCGAGCCGTTGACCGGCAAGCTGCAACCGCCACCGGGTGCGACGTTCGAGTGCGTATTGATGCCTGAAGATGACGCGCTGTATGTGATCGCTTCGGATGCCGGTTATGGGTTTGTCGTCAAAGGCGAAGACCTGCAGGCCAAGAACAAGGCGGGCAAGGCGTTGCTGAGCTTGCCGAACGGGGCAAAAGTCATCTTGCCTCGGCCGGTGCCCGACCGTGAGCAGAACTGGCTGGCAGCGGTGACCACTGAAGGCCGTCTGCTGGTGTTCAAGATCAGCGATTTGCCGCAGTTGGGCAAAGGCAAAGGCAACAAGATCATCGGTATTCCGGGTGAGCGGGTAGCCAGCCGAGAAGAATATGTGACCGATCTGGCGGTGATTGCGCAGGGCGCGACGCTGGTTCTCCAGGCGGGCAAGCGAACGCTGTCGCTTAAACCTGAAGACCTTGAACATTACAAGGGTGAACGCGGCCGACGTGGCAATAAATTGCCAAGAGGCTTCCAGCGCGTAGACGCGTTATTGGTGGAAAATAGCTGAAAACATTGATCTGGCACCAGCGTTCTTCGTTTTGCCATGAAGTACGATGCATAATCGCTGGAGTCATGATGCATATTCACGGATGATATGGGGTCTTGGGGTGCATGCGTGGCTCAGTGCCTGCATGGGTCTTGAAAGTACTTATACTGTGGCCTGCCTCGGGGCGGCCACCTGGATGGGATGATGAATTTTCTACGCCTTCCCCTGATCCTGCTGATGACTGGCGTTTTGGGTCTGGCTGGTTGCAGTGTGCGCCAGCCGACCGCGCTTTATCAGCTCGATAGCGGTGAGCCTGGTCAGCCGAAACAGAGTAGTGGTCTGGCAGTATTGCTGGGTCCTGTTTCGGTGGCCGACTATCTGCAACGTGAAACCCTGCTGCAACGCCAGCCCGACGGCACCTTGACCGCATCGCCTGACGGGCGCTGGGCGGGCAATCTGTCTTCCGACATCGACCAGCTGCTTTTGCGCCAGCTGGCCTGGAAGCTGGACAGCCAGCGTGTCGTCATGGCACCTGCGGTTGCCAACTTCACACCGGACGTTCAGGTCGTACTGTCGATCACCCGTCTGGACTCCGGTGCCAAACAGCCTGCTGTTCTGGATGCGCAATGGCGTCTTCTGGACCGTAAAGGCCATGTTCGTGACAGTCGACTGGTCCACCTGGAACAGGTCCATGCCGGCAGCTCCGCCGACCAGGTCAAGGCCCAGGGCATGCTGTTGCAACGCCTGGCCGATCAGGTCAGCACTGCGATCAAGCCGATTTCCTGGCAGCCGATCGAAGAACCGAAAAAGCCCCCGGTTGCCAAGGCCAAAGAGCCTGACAAACCAAGAATTCCAATGGCCTCGCCCATACGCACCGACCTTGAAGTGTTCCGCTTCTAGGATTGGCCCAACAAAAAGCCCGCAGCGATGCGGGCTTTTTGTTGGACGCGAATCCTCGCTTCTCACACCTCGACATTCCTGACGCTTTGCACCGTCAGGATAGGACGCAGAGCGTCCAGAACGGCATGCCCACGCGGAGCATGGGCACGATAGTGATCTTGCGGACGCCTATCGTTCCAAATGCTCCAGTGCGGTCAGGATAGGACGCAGAGCGTCCAGAACGGCATGCCCACGCGGAGCATGGGCACGATGGTGATCTTGCGGACGCCTATCGTTCCAAATGCTCCAGTGCGGTCAGGATCGGACGCAGAGCGTCCAGAACGGCATGCCCACGCGGAGCATGGGCACGATGGTGATCTTGCGGACACCTATCGTTCCAAATGCTCCAGTGCGGTCAGGATAGGACGCGGAGCGTCCAGAACGGCATGCCCACGCGGAGCATGGGCACGATGGTGATCTCGCGAACACCTATCGTTCCGCACGCTCCAGCGTGGGAATGCCTTGGGTGACGCTCTGCGTCACAGATTTGCGCCACGCTGCACAGTTAAGGTCGGACGCCTCTCGCCCTGTGCTTACGCATGTGAACGAGAGGCGGTGTTCAGGCCTTGTTGGATTCGTGCATGCGCGCCAGCTGGCGTTCGAGCATCGAAGGGTAGGGCTCCATCAGGCGTTCCACACAGCAGGCGCCTTCAGGGCTGGCGATAGGGCGGATACGGGCGCGCTGGCGGATCAACGGGTCGTCGTTGATGCGGCGTTCAACCAGCAGCAGATTGCGGCTGTGCTGAGACAGCGCCAATGCATCCTGCGCCGTTTCAGTCAGCAGCAGATCGATCTGGCTCAGACCACTCAGGCCCTCGCCCAGCGTAAGGCCCAGTTGCAGTTGCAACGTGATGCCGCTGTCGGCCACCTCGATCTGCAATGCGTGGCTCAGGGCACGTAATAGCTCGCCGCAGCAGATTGCGTTGGTGAGGTAGTCATCACCGCTTTCGTGGCTGTGAAACAGCATCAGGGTGCTGCCATCGTTCAGGGTATGCAGCTCGCTTTCATACAGCGAGGCGGCCTGATCGAGGCAGTCGCGATAACGTTGCAGCAATTCGGTCAGTCGTGCACGCGGCAGGCGGCGCAATTGGTCCTGCGCGCCTAATTGCACGGCCAGCACAGCACTGTTGTGCGGCTCGATGGGCGCTACCGGCGCAGCCACCGGGCGGGCAACTGGTGCGGTATTCGAATTGTCACGCAGGTCCGCAAACGGATCTTCGTCGTCGTCTTCATCTTCTTCGGCAACAATGCGACGCTGGACTGGCGGTGCCGGCAGGCGCGGCTTCGGTTCGCTGCTGCGTGCCGAGACCGGTGGTGCAGGTCGCTCTTCCGGCTCCAGGTATGGATCGTCACCGTCGTCCTCGTCACCTTCATACTCGGGTTCGGGCAGCGGTTCCGGCTCCGGAACCGGTGGTGCGAACGAGGTGCGCAGTTGCCGGGCCAGATCGCCGATTTCATCCTGGCGGTCGGTAGCCGGTGTGTACGGGTCGATATCGCGCAGCCAGATGCGCATCTGCATCAATGGCGTGGAGATATGGCGGCCGAGGCGCAGGCTCAGGGCCAGTGCCAGGGCCAGCAGAATGCCCGCCAGAATGCCCATGCTCTGCAGGCTGATGGTCATCGGCTGCTGGAACTGTGACATGTCGAGGCTGATGCGCAGATGACCTGCCATCACGTCCTGAAACGTGATCTTGATTTCATAAAGGCCCTGAGCCTCGCCCAGAAGCCCGTTTTTCGGGCGCTGGCCAGCCTCCGCAAGAATGCGGTTATCCACACTGTAGATAGCGGCATGCGCTACCAGCGGGTTCTTGACCAGATTGCCCAGCAGCACGTTGAGACTGAGGATGTCGTTGGACACCAACAGCTCGGTGGCCGAGGTGGCGGTCTGGGTCGTCAGGGCCTGCCCCAGCGCATCAGCCTGTTCATGCATGGCCTGCTTGAATTGCAGACCCATGACACCGGCGTAGATCACCAGCGCCAAAGCGACCAGGATCACGTTATGGCTGGCAATGCGCAAAGCGATCGGTACACGGCGATGACGCAGGGCACGAAAGATGAGCAGGAAGAAATTATCGGTTTTAACGGGCGTGGGCCGGTTCACAGAGCACGGCTCTTTCGGTGAAGTTGTCGCGCAGTATAACGAGCGACCCAGTGGCGGCAAAGCGCTGCCTGTGCCCGGTGGTCACTGAATGTGGTTAGAATGCGGTTTTTTTCCACTATGGGGGTGCGCCTTGCGCGAAATCGTCCTGATTAACATCACAGGTGTCGACCGTCCAGGTCTTACTGCTGCCATCACCGGCGTCCTCGCCCAGGGTGGCGTGAACATTCTCGATATTGGTCAGGCGGTTATCCACGACACCCTGTCGTTTGGCATCCTGGTTGAAATTCCGGATACCGTGCAGGGTTCTTCCGTGCTCAAGGACATCCTGTTCACCGCCTACAAACTCGATCAGCAGGTCCGTTTCACGGCAGTGTCCGAAGCGGATTATCAGCACTGGGTTGAAGGTCAGGGCAAGGCCCGTCATATCGTCACACTGCTGACCCGCAAGGTCACGGCCGAGCAATTGCAGTGCGTCAGCGCCATTACGGCTAAATACGGGCTGAATATCGATCAGATCGATCGTCTGTCCGGGCGCATGCCGCTCGACACGCCGGCCGACAAAGGCAAGGGTTGCATTGAGTTCACCGTGCGCGGCGAGCCAGCCGACCCGAAAGCCATGCAGGCCGAATTCCTCGCGGTTGCCCAGGATCTCAACGTAGATATCGCGTTCCAGCAGGACTCGCTGTTTCGCCGCAACCGGCGTCTGGCTGTGTTCGACATGGACTCGACCCTCATTGAGGCCGAAGTGATCGATGAGCTGGCCAAGGCTGCAGGCGTAGGCGAGCAGGTTTCCGAGATTACCGAGCGGGCGATGCGCGGCGAACTGGATTTCAGCGAAAGCTTCAAGGAGCGTCTGGCTCTGCTCAAGGGCCTGGATGTCAGTGTGCTGGATGAAATCGGCGCTTCTCTGCGCTTGACCGAAGGCGCTGAAACGCTGTTCTCCGAGCTCAAGCGTCTGGGTTACAAGACCGCTATTCTTTCGGGTGGCTTTACCTACTTCGCCAAGCAGCTGCAAGCAAAGCTGGGCATCGATTATGTGTACGCCAACGAGCTGGAAGTGGTCGATGGCAAGGTAACCGGCGTCGCCGTAGAGCCGATCGTCAATGCGCAGCGCAAGGCAGACCTGTTGCGCGAGTTGGCGCATAAGGAAGGCTTGAGTCTGGAGCAGACCATCGCGGTCGGCGACGGTGCCAATGACTTGCCGATGCTGGCGATTGCCGGGCTGGGTGTCGCATTCCGCGCCAAGCCATTGGTCAAGCAATCGGCAAAGCAGGCGATTTCAACGCTGGGGCTGGATGGCGTGCTGTATCTGTTGGGTTTTCGCGACCGCGAAGGAAAGCGCTGAGTCTTGCGCCGTAGTCGTTGCAGTGTCCGCGACAATTGCAGCGATTACAGCGTGCCCCACAGAGAATCGAACTCTTGCCCTGGTTTTGCCTTTTCGACCTCGGCGGCTTTCGGCGCATCGTAGATCTGATACTCGAACTGGTTGTAACTGGCGCTGCTGATGCGCCGGTTGCTCAGTGAGGCACGGCGCTCTTCGCCCCCGACGTTGATCATTACCTTGCTGCCCTCCTGAAAGGGCAGGCGCGGTGCGAGCAAGGTCGCAGGTTTTTCCATAGCGCGTACTTCCGGCAGCATCAGGGTTCGCAGGTACTGGCTATTCTGTTGTTCACGAATCAGTTGCATGCCGCACGGCTGGGCAAAGGGGGCGATCAGTTCGATGCCCATTTGTGTGCCGCCGCTGCGCACTTGCCGGACCCAGCGCACAATGGCAATGCTCCAGCCCTGGCCGGAGTCGTCCTGAATACCTACCAGTTCGCCAGCCTGTAACTGATGAGGCACTTCCTTCTGCCACGCAAGGCAGTAACCGCCCGGGCTGTGGTTGACGATATTCAGGTCGAAGGTCGGAAACGTGTGCTGACCGTTGGAAAGCGAGTCGTTATCGCCATCGTTCTTCGGGTATTCGATTTCTTCATACGGCAGCAGGTGCGATGAGGTCTTGCCGCGCTGTGTATCGAAGGCTGAAGCCCAAGGGTCGTCTTCGTCATCATTGGCGATCTTCAGCGAAAAACTCGCAGCACTGCCTGCGCTGTTGAGTTGCAGGAGTTCGCTGAACGACTTCTGACCGGCTACATAAAAATGCAGTGCGCTCATGCCTATGCACAGCTTCAGGGTGCCCTGGCCTGCCGTGCGCTGAAAGGTCCGCTCGGCCACATCACCCCAGGCGGCCGCCAGATGTTGCAGCAGGTCGGTATTGATACCGGTAGGAATCAGCAGTCTGGACGGGCTGCGCTGGTCGTCCGGCAAGGCCAGGTACTGGTTGATTGCCTCTGCCAGCGACTGGGTGTCGATACCCAGTAGCCTCGGTGATTGTTCATCGCTGAACAGGGTGCGATACAGCGGCGGTTTGTCTGCCGTCGGGTCCAGGGCAAACAGGCTGTTCTCCCCGGCAGGCGATTGCAGCTTGACCAGCGGGCTCCAGGCCTCAAGTGCATCGGCCAGTTTGCCGATGTTCAACTGACGCATCTGGTTGCAGCGCGAACACCCCATCAGCAGCGCGATCACATACGTCTGTTCCACACTCAACGCCTTGGTGTGATGAGCCAGAGGTTCTTCGACCGGCGTGTTGTGCAACTGGTACTGGCGGGCAATCTGGTAGATCTGATGCAGTTCGAGCCACAGACCGTCCTGCACCGGGCAGTAGAGCTGATTGGCGCGAATCAGCGGTCCGTTGAGCCCATGCAGTGCTCGTTGCAGTGCGGTGCTGAAAAGTCCGGCCTGATCCCTGGTGTAGCGGGGTGCTACCTGCTGGATGATCTGCTTGTAACCGGTCGCCAGATGGTTTTGCAGGGCCTGGCAAAGATTGGCGACCTTGCGCGGCCGCTCGTCCAGCACAATGGCCTGGTTGAGAAAGTGGCGCTCAAGGTGCTTGCAGACGAAGTACACCTCGGGGCGCAGCAGTTCAAGCAGTTGCAGGCGGTTTTCGCTGGGGGTGATCAGTTGGTTCAGCTCGGTCAGCCCTTGATAGAGCTGGCGTGCCATTTCTCCCAGGTTTGCTTTGGGCAGCCTGGAGATCCAGCGTTTGAGGTCGCGGGGGTTGGCTTCACAGAATGTCAGGCTCGACTGCGCTGGCGTGGGGGCACGCAGCAGCAGAGGGAGGCTAAAATTACTCATGTGACAGGCGAACTCCAACAACTCATTGGCCCGGACGGTGGCTTTAAATGGGGGCTGACGTCATCGCGGAGCGGCGACATGTCGAGCATACGCCCATGAAAGTGCGAAGTATCCTACAGCACCGATCAGGCAACTTTACCAGTATCGGTATCACTACGCAGTAAATATGGCCTGGAGCCATTACTGTCCGGTCTTAAACTGCATGAGCGCCCCTTTTAATTGGGCGCCCATGTCAGGCACTGTGACTTCAAATCACGATCATGCCTGTGTCGGAGCTGCCAGTGCCTGGCCCATCTGTACCTTGGAGCCAGCGGACAGTTGCTCGGCCCATTTCACCTGATTTGGCCCAAACAGCACAATAGCCGTGGAGCCCAGTTTGAAACGGCCCATCTCGGCGCCTTTTTCCAGGTGAATCGGCGCACGCGCTGCTTCGTCGTAGCTGAACGTCTTCAACTCACGCTTGGGCGGCGTGACCAGCCCGGCCCACACCGTCTCGACCGACGCCACGATCATCGCGCCGACCAGCACCACAGCCATAGGCCCGCGCTCGGTGTCGAACAGGCAGACCACTCGCTCGTTACGGGCGAACAGTTCCGGCACGTTTTCAGCGGTGGTCTGGTTGACCGAAAAGATACGCCCCGGCACGTAGACCATTTCGCGCAATGTGCCGGCCAGTGGCATGTGTACGCGGTGATAGTCCTTCGGCGACAGGTAGACCGTCGCGAACTCGCCGCCCATGAACGGTGCCGACAGCTTGGGATCACCGCCCAGCAGTTCAAGCACGCTGAAGCTGTGCCCCTTGGCCTGGAAGATCCGGCCATGATCAATCGGGCCCAACTGGCTGATGGCGCCGTCGGCCGGCGAAAGAATCGCGCCGGGTGTGGTATCCAGCGGGCGGGCGTCGGCTTTCAGCGCACGGGTGAAGAACGCGTTGAAATGCTCGTAGGACGTCAGGTCTTCGACCAGTGCCTGCGACATGTCGACCTGATAACGGCGGGCGAACCACGCGGTAAAGGCATTCTTGAACCAGCGCACGCGGCATTCGGCAACGCAGCCAGCCAGTCGGGACAGCAGGTGGTGTGGCAACAGGTACTGACTGATGATGAACAAGCGGTCTTTCATTGAGGGTCCTGGAGATGAGTGTCCTGAAAATGAGCGTTTTGAAGAGGAGTGCCCTGAGGATTTGCGGGACGCCTCCCCCGGTTCATCGGAACCGACAGGCTCGATGCTTTCGGCTGGCTGGACAGGCGCGGCGGGTTCGACGGCCTCAACCGTTGCAACGGGCGTGGAGACCGCTTGCGGGCCTTCCACCGGTGTATCCGGATGGTTGCCCCACTCGCCCCACGAACCGGCGTAGGCCTTGACCCTTGGGTAGCCCAGCGCTTTCGCCACCAGATAGGTGAAGCCCGAGCGGTGGTGAGTCTGGCAATGGGTGATCACTTCCTTGTCGGGCGTGATGCCCAGGTCGCGAAGAATCTCCGGCATGTCCTGACGAATACGCAGGTTACGCGCCTTGTCCATGCCCGCAGTCCATTCGAAATTGACCGCGCCGGGTATGTGTCCGCCCTTGGCCGCGACTACTTTTTCGCCCGAATACTCGGTCGGGGCGCGAGCGTCCCAGATTGCCAGGTCGGCGGCGCCCAGACGGCTTTGCAGGTATTCACGTGTGGCGGTAGGTTCGTCGTGCAGCGTCAGCGTGACCGGGCCGCCTGCAACGGGCGCAACGTCTGTGCTCAACGGCAGCGATTGCGCTTCCCAGGCCAGCACGCCGCCATCCAGATAGTGATAACGGTGGTGGCCGATGACATCCAGCAGCCAGATAAAACGCCCGGCCCAGCCGCCGCCTTCGTCATCGTAGACGACATAGACTGCATCGGGATTGTGGCCCAGCTCGCCGAACAGCTGCTGCAGATCGGCAGTGTCGGGCAGCAGACCAGGCGCAGGAGGCTTGCCCAGTTGCGTACGTTTCGGATCGACAAAACGGGCGCCGCGAATGTGCCCGGCTTCGTAGCGAGCGCTGCTGGTCAGATCCACGAGGATCAATTCCGGGGCGTCTAGACGCTCAAGCAGATCGTTGGGTTCGATGACCAGCGACAAGCCATTGAATGCGGACATTTGCAGCCTCCGATGAAAGGAAAGAGGCGAATTGTACGCCAGGCCTCACGCTTTGCGATGACTAAAGATGCCAAGTGCCTTTTCAATACATTGCGCGGTTTTTCCGAATGCCTGGACGGAAATTTCCGACAAGGCCCCACCACCCTGGTCGGCGACCACCAGCAGCATGACTTTACCGTTGTTGCTCAGCGAGCGAATAAGCCAGTGCTGGCCACTGAACAGGGTTTTCAGCGGCGCGGGCAGCAGGGCGGCAAACTGCGCGTTGTTCGCGGGCGTCATGCGCAACTGCGTCGGCTGGGTCAGCAAGCGTTGCAACACGGTGCTTTCCTTGATGAACAGCTGCAAGGAGGCGGTTTCGGGCGGCAGTCCGGCCATCTGATTGACGCGCAGTACGGTCGAGGTCTTGTCCAGCATCAGCAGCATGACCCGCTCCATACCGCACGACATGAACGCGTCGCGCGCCGAGGTGGTCAAGTGCATGGCGTTGATGAACGGGCTGGGGTCCTGCAGCAGCTCGGCACAGTGCTTGCGCCATAGCTGCAGGGCGTCGGCCGAGGGCGGTGGGGCGGGTTCGTTGTCGCGCCGTACGCGGCGCGCATCCCAGGGCCAGAGCAGCGATTCGGCCGGGTGCCAGAGGTCTTTTTCCGCATGAATACGCGCGCTGCTGGCAGCGTTTTGATGCGCTTGCTGCTGCACTTCGCTGATCGACTGTTGCAGGTAAAGGCTGGTCAGCCGTTCCCAGCGCAGGCAATGCGGGCTGTTCCAGGCATGTTGCGCCGCCAGCGCCAGGCCGTTACCCAGCAAAACAGTATTGGCTGGCTGGTTCAGCCAGCGCCGCAGGTTGGGGTCGGCGTCCATCAGTTGTTGCTGTTGCAGCGGGCTGTGTTCTTCGCGGGCGATGCGCAGCACCTTGGCCAGATCGCGTCGCTCGTTGATCAGCAACTTATAACCGCGCGTGACCCAGATCGGCAGACGCCAGAACTCGGCAAGTGCCAGGCACAGCTCCAGCAGATTGACGCCGAACAGCTCTTTTTCCACTGCAAGGCTGGAATGGCCCTTGTGGATAACCCGCAACTCCAGCTCTTCGAGCAGCTTCGGATAGGCCAGCGCCATCGGCCAGAGTGGGGAGAGGAACAGCAGGCTGCCCATATGGATGTCTTGCCAGAGTCGTGCAAGGCGACTGGCAAACAACCCGTTGGCCTGTTGTGTGGCGTGCTGGCTGACCAGAATCAATTGGCGGTAGGCCGCAGGAATTTCCTCGGGCGGCTTGGCCGGCAAGCGGCCCAGAAGGATTTCAGTACGCGCCAGCCCCAGGCGGTTGATCGCAATCTCGAGGCTCTCGGCCTGCTCGGTCAAACCGTGGGTGTGATGGTTGGCCTCGCGCATCACACTCAATACCAGTGCGGGGCTTTCCTGCATCATTTCAGCGATTTCACGTAGCGAGCGGCGACTGTCGTTCAATGCTGCGCGAACGTGCCCATGATTGACCGCAGGGACCGGCAACGCGATGCCGTCAAGCAACTTGACCCAGGCATCCAGCGTTTTCGGAACGAGATGATGTGCTGCGTGTGCTGTCGACATTCGATGGCCTGTGCGGCTGATTATCTGAGCTGGGAAACCGCCAGCGTACGGGACGCTGAGGCCATTTTCCTCCTTTTATGGAGGCGGATAAATGGGTTTTTCAAAAGAACCGGCTATAGTCTGGCCCAGTTAGGCCGATAAGGAGAAGAAGAGATTCAAGAACTTCCGGACTGTCCCTGAACCCGACTCAGTAAAGTATTTTTTCCTATGGCTAAAATTATCGGCATCATTGTCGTTATCGCGAGTGTCCTCGGCGGATATGTGCTGTCCCATGGCAAGATCATGGCGCTGTTCCAGCCCTACGAGGTCTTGATCATCGGCGGTGCTGCACTGGGCGCGTTCCTCCAGGCCAACCCTGGCTACATGACCATGCACGTGTTCAAGAAGTCGCTGAAGATGTTCGGTTCGCGCTTCACACACGCCTATTACCTCGAGGTATTGGGGCTGGTATACGAAATCCTCAACAAGAGCCGCCGTGAAGGCATGATGGCGATTGAAGGGGATATCGAAGACGCCGCCTCCAGCCCGATCTTCGCCAAATACCCTGGCGTGCTGAAAGATGAGCGCATGACCGCGTACATCTGCGATTACCTGCGCATCATGTCGTCCGGCAACATGGCTCCTCACGAGCTGGAAGGCCTGTTCGACATGGAGCTGCTGAGCATGAAAGAAGAGCTCGAGCATCCATCCCATGCCATTACCGGTATCGCCGACGGTATGCCCGGCTTCGGTATCGTGGCGGCGGTACTCGGTATCGTGGTGACCATGGCGTCGCTGGGGTCGGGCGACAAGGCTGCAATCGGCATGCACGTAGGTGCGGCGCTGGTAGGTACCTTCTTCGGTATTCTTGCGGCATACGGTTTCTTCGGTCCTTTGGCCACCTGCCTTGCCCATGATGCCAAGGAAGAAATGAACGTCTACGAGAGCATCAAGGCGTCGCTGGTGGCTTCGGCCTCCGGCATGCCGCCTTCGCTGGCCGTCGAGTTTGGCCGCAAGGTTCTCTACCCGCTGCATCGCCCCAGCTTCAGCGAGCTGGAACAAGCGGTTCGCGGTCGCTAAGTCATGGAAAATAATCAGCCGATTATCATCAAGCGCGTAAAGCGCTTTGGTGGCGGACATCACGGCGGTGCCTGGAAAATCGCGTTTGCCGACTTCGCGACGGCAATGATGGCGTTCTTCCTGGTGCTGTGGCTGATGTCCTCCGCCACGCCCGAACAGTTGCTCGCGGTGGCCGGTTACTTCAAGGACCCGGTCGGCTTTTCGGACAGCGGTTCGCCGTATGTGATCGACCTGGGCGGCTCGCCCGAGATGTCGCCGAATCAGACGCTGAACCCTGAGGTCAAGACCACGCCGTCACCTGACACCGTGCCCCTTGAGGCCGAGACTTCCGAGACCAAGGCTGAAGAGGTCGAGCAGGAGCGTCTGGAGATGCTCTTGCAAGAGCTGCAGAACAAGGTCGAGGAAAACCCGCAACTGCAGAAATTCAAGGACCAGATTCTATTCGAGATCACCCAGGACGGTTTGCGTATTCAGATCATGGATGCTGACAACCGGCCGATGTTCGACTCGGGCAGTGCACGTCTCAAGCCTTATTTCGAAGACATCCTGCTGGCGATGGCTGACACCATCAAGAGCGTGCCGAACAAGATCAGCATCAGCGGTCATACCGATGCGACACCTTTTGTAGGCAACGGCGGATTCGGTAACTGGGAACTGTCGGCCAACCGCGCCAACGCTGCACGTCGTGCGCTGGTGGCTGGTACGTATCCGGACTCACAGGTGGCCAGGGTGGTGGGTTATGCCTCGTCGGCTCTTTATGATCACGAGAACCCGACCAATCCGGTCAACCGCCGTATCGATATTGTGGTTTTGACCAAAAAGGCTCAGCAGCGTATCGAAGGCGACCAGAACTCCGGTGGTGCGCCGTCGTCCAAGCCAGCGCCCGCCGCTCCTGCTACTCCCGCGGCTCCGGGTGCTTCGGCCGGGGCACCGCCAGACCCGCAGGCATACGCCCAGCCTCACGAGATCCGGCAGAAGCTGAATATCTTTGACGATGGCAAGTTGCGGGTCGAGCCAGCCCAGAACTGAGCTACAACCGATACAGAAACGCCGCGATGATCGCGGCGTTTTTGTGTGCGGTCGTTCAGTCTTCAGTAGCTGTCTTGCGGCAGGCTGGCAATGATTGAGCGGTAGCTGTTCATGCGCTGTTGCTGTACGCGGCCATCTTCAAGCCCCTTAAGCAGGGCGCAGCCCGGTTCGCGGTCATGCTTGCAGTCGCGAAAGCGGCACGTGCCGATCAGGTCGTTGAACTCGATGAAGCCAGCTTCCACGTCGGCACGGCTGACGTGCCCCAGGCCGAACTCACGGATGCCCGGTGAGTCGATCAGATCGCCGCCACGCGGGAAGTGGAACAGGCGGGCGGTGGTCGTGGTGTGTGTGCCCTGGCCGGAGACCTCGGACAACGGGCCGACCCGAGTGTCCGTTTCCGGCAGCAGGCTGTTGACCAGCGAAGACTTGCCGACGCCGGACTGGCCCACGAATACACTGATGTGGCCGTCAAGCTGGCTTTGCAGTGTCTGCATGCCGTCGCCGTGATGCGCCGATACTTCCAGTACCGGGTAACCCAGAGTGCGGTAGACCGCCAGCAGCGCATTGAGCGCGGGCGCGTTCTGCTCGTCGATCAGGTCAGCCTTGTTGAGCAGCAGCAGCGGACGAATCCCGGCATGCTCGGCGGCCACCAGATAACGGTCGATCAGGTTGGCATGTGGCTCGGGCATGGGCGCGAACACGATCACGATCAGGTCGACGTTGGCCGCCACAGGCTTGAGCTGACCGCGTGAGTCCGGACGGCGCAGTTCGGTGGTGCGAGGCAGTTGCGCAACGATGACGCCAATGCCCTGATTGCCGGCGCGCCATACGACGCGATCGCCGGTCACCAGTGCAGGCAGGTTGGCGCGCAGGTGGCAGCGAAATACCTGACCGCTTGCTTCGCCTTCCTGAGCCTCGACTTCGACCTGAACACCGAAGTGAGCAATTACAAGGCCGGTCTGTTCGGGGCCGAGGTCGCCGCCTTCCAGTGTTTCAAGCGTAGCGGACTCACGTTTTGCCGCGCGGGCAGCACGCTCGCCCTGAATTTTTTCGATGCGCCAGTTCTGACGACGATTGAGTTGGCGTTTGGCCATGGGTGTTCCGATGTGATGTAACCGATGAATTAGGCAGTACGATTGATCGGCAGGAGTCTAGCACGGCAGGGTGAGCTAAACTGCGCGCCTACGCTGAGGAGTCGACACATGCAGAACAAGCAGAACCTGATCTGGATCGATCTGGAAATGACCGGTCTGGACCCTGATACCGATGTCATCATCGAAATGGCCACGATCATCACCGATAGCGAGCTGAACACCCTGGCCGAAGGTCCGGTGATCGCGGTGCATCAGAGCGACGAGACGCTGGCGAAAATGGACGAGTGGAACACCCGCCAGCACGGTGGCTCGGGCCTGACCCAGCGAGTACGCGAAAGCACCATCAGCATGGCTGAAGCCGAGGCGCAGACTCTTGAGTTCATCAAACTGTGGGTGCCGGAGCGCAGTTCGCCAATCTGCGGCAATAGCATCTGCCAGGATCGCCGCTTCCTGTATCGCCACATGCCGACGCTGGAGAACTACTTCCATTACCGCAATCTGGATGTCTCGACCCTAAAGGAACTGGCTGCGCGCTGGTCCCCTGAACTGAAGTTCAAGAAAGGCAGCACCCACCTGGCGCTCGACGACATCCGTGAGTCGATTGCCGAGCTGCGCTTTTATCGTGAGCACTTCATCAAGCCTTGATCGAGACTCGCGCGTGCAGTGAATAATCTTCGCTGCACTCTTTCAGTGCGCAGGTCTGCTGGTTAGACTGCGCGCCTTTGTCGCAGAGTCGCCGCCATGTTGCTGATGCTTTATCTGATCGCCATCACTGCTGAAGCCATGACTGGCGCGCTGTCTGCGGGTCGTCGAGGAATGGACTGGTTTGGCGTGGTGCTGATCGCCTGCGTCACGGCGCTGGGTGGCGGCTCGGTGCGCGATGTGCTGATCGGCCATTACCCGCTGACCTGGGTCAAGCACCCGGAATACCTCATATTGACCAGTGTGGCAGCCTTGGTGACGATCTTTATCGCGCCTTTGATGCGCCATCTGCGCTCGCTGTTTCTGGTGCTTGATGCGTTGGGCCTGGTGGCCTTCACCCTGATCGGCTGCATGACTGCGCTGGAAGCCGGACATGGTCTGGTGATCGCGTCAGTGTGCGGCGTCATCACCGGGGTCTTCGGTGGCATTCTGCGGGACATCTTCTGCAACGACATCCCGCTGATCTTCCGCCGAGAGCTGTATGCCAGCGTGTCGTTTCTGGCCGCGTGGTGTTTTTTGCTGTGCCAGTACCTGCAATTACCGGATGAGCAGGCGGTGCTCATCACCCTGTTCGGCGGCCTGCTGCTGCGCCTGCTGGCGATCCGTTTCCGCTGGGAAATGCCCAAGTTTGTCTACAAGGACGAGCCCTGAAGCTTACGCAGGGCGCAGGCACAATAGTTGAAAAATTATCGTTCCTCACGCTCCAGCGTGGGAATGCCTTTCGTGACGCTCCGCGTCACACGCCTGTGCCGCGCGGCAGGTTTAAAGCGGCGCCACCCCATGCCTCTGCAGCGCCCATTCCACATGTTCCCTGACCAGCTCCGACGGGTAATCTCGCCGTGCTTGCAGGGCTTCGATCACCGGGATGGTGGAGGGCGCGTTGCCCAGGCCGACAGCCAGGTTGCGTAGCCAGCGTTCGTACCCGGCGCGGCGCAGGGGCGAGCCTTCTGTACTGCTGAGGAATTTGTCTTCATCCCATAAAAACAGCTCGGCCAGCCCGGCGTTGTCCAGGTTATGGCGCGGCTGGAAATCGCTCTGGTCGGTTGGCCGTGCAAAGCGGTTCCACGGGCAGACAATCTGGCAATCGTCGCAACCGAACACCCGATTGCCGATCAAGGGCCGCAGCTCTTCGGGGATCGCGGTCTTGAGCTCGATGGTCAGGTAGGAAATACAGCGCCGTGCGTCCAGCACATAAGGCCCGACAAAGGCCGCCGTCGGGCAGATGTCCAGGCAGGCCGTGCAGCGCCCGCAATGTTCCGTCGCATGCGGCGCATCGACCGGCAGCGGGATGTCGACAAACAGCTCGCCGAGAAAGAAAAAGCTTCCCGCCTTGCGGTTGAGCACCAGCGTATTCTTGCCGATCCAGCCGAGCCCGGCCTGTTCGGCAATGGCCTTTTCCAGCACTGGCGCGCTGTCCACGAACGCCCGAAAACCAAACGGCCCGATGGCCTGCTGAATGCGCTCGGCCAGTTGCTGCAAGCGCTTGCGGATCAACTTGTGATAGTCACGGCCCAGGGCGTAGCGTGACACATAGGCTTTTTCCGGTTCTGTCAGGCGCTGGGCCATCTCGGTGTCGCCGGGCAGATAGTCCATGCGCAGCGACACCACGCGCAACGTTCCCGGCACCAGCTCGTCCGGATGGGAACGTTTACTGCCGTGGGCTGCCATATAGTCCATTTCGCCGTGATAGCCTGCATCGAGCCAGCGTTGCAGGTGCTGCTCATGCTCTGCCAGGTCCAGACCGCTGATCCCCACTTCCTGAAAGCCCAGCTCACGCCCCCATGCCTTGATTGAGACGGCAAGGGTGGCGAGATCATCGGAAGTGGGAAGTACAGCAGTAATAGCGGACATGCGCAGAGAGAAACCGGGGCCAAGGTGCGTATAATTCTGCCAGACATCGGAGCCTATAGACGCATGTTCGACACGAAACCTCATTTACCCGACGCGCTGTACAGCGCCGCGCAGGTCCGCGACCTTGATGCACGGCTGATTGCTGCCGGTACGCCAGGCCTGGAATTGATGCTGCGCGCTGCCCAGGCGCTGTGGCGGACGATACTCCGACGCTGGCCGCAGGCCAATGAACTGACCGTGCTGGCCGGGCGTGGCAACAACGCCGGTGACGGATATCTGGTGGCCGCGCTGGCGCACAAGGCAGGCTGGCAAGTCAGGGTGCTGGCTGTCGGCGACCCGGCTGCATTGACCGGTGATGCCGCTTCGGCGCACGCGGCGGCTTCCGGCATAGACACTCAGGTATGGGCCGGACAGCCGCTGACCGGCGTGGTGCTGGATGCCTTGCTCGGTACCGGGCTCAACGGTGAGGTGCGCGAGCCCTACGTTTCGGCCATCAAGGCGATCAATGCCAGCGGCCTGCCGGTCGCCGCCGTGGACATCCCGTCGGGCTTGAGTGCAGACACCGGGCAGACGCTGGGCGTGGCGGTGTGTGCCGATGTGACCGTTACCTTCATTGGCCTCAAACTGGGCTTGTTGACGGGCGACGCGGCGGACCTGGTGGGCGAGCTGGTGTTTGATGATTTACGCGCCGACCCTGTGCTGGTTGCGCAGGCGCCGGTCAGCGCGAAGCGTCTGAGCGCATCCAGTCTACCGACGCTGGCATCGCGTCCGCGTACTGCACATAAAGGCATGTTCGGCCGGGTGCTGGTCATTGGTGGCGATCACGGTTTCGGCGGTGCTGCCTTGCTCAGCGCCGAAAGCGCCCTGCGCAGCGGGGCAGGCATGCTGACGCTGGCGACCCGCGCCGAACATATTCCGGCCGCCTTGACGCGCATGCCGGAAATCATGAGTGCGGCCATTCGCTCGGCGAACCAGTTGATGGCGTTGATCGAGCCGGCCAGCGTATTGGTGGTCGGTCCGGGGCTTGGGCAAGCCGCCTGGGGGCGTAGTTTGCTGTCGGCTGCCGCCAACGCCGAGCGGCCCCAGGTTTGGGATGCCGATGCTCTGAATATGCTGGCCGCCGGGGCGGTGAGCCTGCCCAGAGGCTGCGTCATCACTCCGCATCCGGGAGAGGCCGCGCGTTTGCTGGGCGTCGGCATCAAAGACATTCAGGCTGACCGGGCCGCTGCTGTGCGGGCGCTGGCGCGCAAGTTCGATACGGTTTGCGTGCTCAAGGGCTCTGGCAGCCTGATCGCCGATGCGAGCGGACAACTGGCGTTGTGCGACCGCGGTCATCCGGCCATGGCCACCGCCGGACTGGGGGACGTGCTGGCCGGGTTGATCGGTGCGCTGCTGGCGCAGCATCTGACGCCATTCGATGCGGCCTGTCTGGCGGTGTGGCTGCACGCAAGCGCCGGTCAGAAGGTCGGTGAATACGGTCGCGGGCTGGCTGCCAGCGATATTATTCCTGCCATTCGTCAGTTATTGGAGGAGCTGCAACCGTGTCTGATTTAACGCTGCATGTGGTTGGCGAAGAGGCCATGATGAATTTTGGTGCACGCCTGGCCGCCGTTACCGAAGGCGTGGGCGTCATCTTTCTCGATGGCGATCTGGGCGCTGGAAAAACCACTCTTTCACGGGGAATGATTCGCGGGTTCGGGCATGCCGGGGCTGTCAAGAGTCCTACTTTCACGCTGGTTGAGCCCTACGAAATAGGTGCCATCCGGGTCTTTCACTTTGACCTGTATCGTCTGGTCGATCCCGAAGAACTCGAGTACATGGGTGTGCGTGATTACTTCGACGGCGATGCACTTTGTCTGATTGAATGGCCCCAGCGTGGTGCAGGCTTTTTGCCAAAGCCTGACCTGACCATTACCATTGGCCCGCACGGAGAAGGTCGGTCCGTGATATTGAGCCCGCTGGGCTCGCGTGGCGAACGCTGGTGTGCCACTTTGGCTTTGGAATTCAAATAGATATGGGGTTAGGTATGCGCATGCGCGCGCTGGTTACTGTAGTTGGTCTGCTGCTGATGGCCCTGGCTGTCGAGGCGGTTGCCGCTACGCAAGTAAAAAGTGTCCGCTTATGGCGAGCACCGGACAACACACGTCTGGTATTCGACTTGTCCGGGCCTGTCCAGCACAGTGTATTCACCCTGACTTCGCCTGATCGTCTGGTGATCGATATCAATGGCGCGACACTCGGTGGCCCGTTGAATGTCTCGACAGCCAATACACCGATCAACAGCATGCGCTCTGCCCAGCGCACGCCGACGGATCTGCGCGTGGTCATCGACCTGAAAAAGGCGGTGACGCCCAAAAGCTTCACGCTTGCGCCGAACCAGCAGTACGGCAACCGTCTGGTGGTCGACCTGTTCGATAACGCCGCCGATGCCAACCCGACACCAGTGATCCCGGATACCGCAGCCAATACCGCGCCCGCTGTCCCGGTCAGCCCGGCCAAGCCTGAAATCAAGTTGACCCCGGTGCCCAACGGCAAGCGCGACATTGTCGTGGTGATCGATGCCGGGCACGGCGGTGAAGACCCGGGTGCCTCGGGCGGTGCCGGGCAGAAAGAGAAAAACGTGGTGCTGTCGATCGCCAAGGAGTTGCAGCGCCAGGTCAATGCCGAGAAAGGCTACCGCGCTGAACTGACGCGGACCGGCGACTACTTTATTCCGTTGCGCAAACGTACCGAGATCGCCCGAGCCAAGGGGGCCGACCTGTTTGTGTCCATTCACGCCGACGCTGCGCCGTCTACCGCAGCGTTTGGCGCTTCGGTGTTCGCCTTGTCTGATCGCGGTGCGACCTCCGAAACCGCACGCTGGCTGGCGGACAGTGAAAACCGTTCCGACCTGATCGGTGGTGCCGGTGCGGTAAGCCTTGATGACAAGGACCGCATGCTCGCGGGGGTTTTGCTGGACTTGTCCATGACCGCTTCGCTGTCTTCCAGTCTGAACGTCGGCCAGAAGGTGCTGAGCAATATCGGTCGCGTCACCTCGCTGCACAAATCGCGTGTCGAGCAGGCAGGTTTCATGGTGCTCAAGTCGCCGGATATCCCGTCGATTCTGGTAGAAACCGGCTTTATCTCCAACGCCAACGAAGCCAACAAGCTGAGTTCTGCGTCGCACCAGCAGGCGTTGGCGCGTTCGATCAATTCCGGGGTGAAGCAGTTCTTCCAGCAGAACCCGCCACAGGGCACTTATATTGCCTGGCTGCGTGACAACGGCAAGCTGGCCCAAGGGCCACGCAACCATGTGGTCCGCTCCGGCGAAACCCTGGCCATGCTCGCAGCGCGCTATGACATGAACATTGCCACGTTGCGCAGCGCCAACAATCTGAAAAGCGATGAACTGAAGATTGGCCAGGATCTGCGCATTCCAAGTTCCGAGGTGGCGACTCAGCAATGACCGATCTTCTGCTCGACGGCACCGAAGCCAATAACGCTCAGACTGTCCTGAACGCTGCGCGCATCGAATTGCTCAGTCCGCGTCTGGCCAACCAGATTGCGGCCGGCGAAGTCGTCGAGCGTCCAGCGTCGGTTATCAAGGAGCTGCTGGAAAACAGCCTTGACTCCGGCGCGCGGCGCATTGATGTCGATGTCGAGCAGGCCGGTATCAAGCTGTTGAAAGTGCGTGACGATGGCGGCGGTATTTCCTCGGATGACCTGCCGCTGGCGCTGGCGCGACATGCCACTAGCAAGATTCGCGATCTGGAGGACCTCGAGCGCGTCATGAGCCTCGGGTTTCGCGGCGAAGCGCTGGCTTCGATCAGCTCCGTGGCGCGCCTGACGCTGACTTCGCGCACCCGCGACGCCGATCAGGCCTGGCAGGTTGAAACCGAAGGCCGTGACATGGCACCGCGCGTTCAGCCGGCAGCGCATCCGGTAGGCACATCCGTTGAAGTGCGCGACCTGTTCTTCAACACGCCTGCCCGACGCAAGTTTCTCAAGGCCGAAAAAACCGAATTCGATCATCTGCAGGAAGTCATCAAACGCATGGCGCTGGCGCGTTTCGACGTGGCCTTCCATTTGCGTCACAACGGCAAGACCGTGTTGAGCCTACATGAAGCGCATGACGATACCGCCCGAGCGCGGCGTGTCTCGGCCATTTGCGGGCCGGGCTTCCTGGAGCAGGCGTTACCCATTGAGATCGAGCGCAATGGCCTTCATCTGTGGGGCTGGGTAGGGCTGCCGACATTTTCGCGTAGCCAGGCCGACCTGCAATATTTCTTCGTAAACGGGCGTGCGGTGCGCGACAAACTGGTCGCTCATGCGGTGCGTCAGGCGTATCGCGACGTGCTGTTCAACGGCCGTCACCCCACGTTCGTGCTGTTTTTCGAGGTCGACCCGGCCGCTGTGGACGTCAACGTTCACCCGACCAAGCATGAAGTACGCTTCCGCGACGGGCGCATGGTGCACGACTTTCTTTACGGCACCCTGCACCGTGCATTGGGTGATGTGCGCCCGGAAAACCAGCTGGGTGGCAGCGTACCGGTCGCCGCCGAGCCTCGGCCTACCGGGCCTGAGGCCGGTGAGTTCGGGCCGCAGGGTGAAATGCGTCTGGCCAACAACGTGCTGGAACAGCCGCAGGGCGAGCCTTTTGCCCGGCCTGCTGGCGGTGGCGGGGCTGGCAGCGGTTATCAGTATCAATATACGCCTCGGCCCACCTCTGGCGTGCCGGTGGCTGAAGCGCAAAGCGCCTACCGTGAATTCTTCGCACCGCTGCCCAGTGCAGCGTCCTCGTCGCTGCCGGAGTCGCCCGGCGATATTCCGCCGCTGGGTTATGCGCTGGCGCAGCTCAAGGGTATCTACATCCTCGCTGAAAACGCTCACGGGCTGGTGCTGGTGGACATGCACGCCGCCCACGAGCGAATCATGTATGAGCGCCTGAAAATAGCGATGGCCAATGAAGGCCTGAGTGGCCAGCCGTTGCTGGTGCCCGAATCTCTCGCGGTCAGCCAGCGCGAAGCGGACTGCGCTGAAGAACATATCGCGACGTTTCAGCGCCTGGGCTTCGAGCTGCAGCGGCTTGGCCCGGAAACCCTGGCGATCCGCCAGATCCCTGCGTTGCTCAAGCAGGCCGAGGCCAATCGGCTGGTCAGCGATGTGCTGGCGGATCTGATGGAGTACGGCACCAGCGACCGGGTGCAGGCACACATGAACGAGTTGCTCGGGACCATGGCCTGTCACGGCGCGATTCGCGCCAATCGGCGTTTGGCCATCCCGGAAATGAACGGCCTGTTGCGTGATATGGAAAACACCGAACGCAGCGGGCAATGCAACCACGGTCGTCCTACCTGGACCCAGATGGGTCTCAATGACCTGGATAAATTATTCCTGCGCGGTCAATGAATGAATGCTTTACCTCCGGCCATCTTTCTCATGGGGCCTACCGCCGCAGGCAAGACCGACCTTGCGATAGAACTGAGCAAAGTGCTGCCTTGTGAGCTGATCAGCGTGGATTCGGCGTTGGTCTATCGCGGCATGGACATCGGCACCGCAAAGCCTTCGAAAGCACAGCTGGCTGAATATCCGCACCGTCTGATCGACATTCTCGACCCGGCACAAAGCTACTCCGCAGCCGATTTTCGCAGCGACGCACTGGCGGCCATGGCGGAAATTACCGCGCGCGGAAATATTCCTTTGCTGGTCGGTGGCACTATGTTGTATTTCAAGGCTCTATTGCACGGGCTGGCGGATATGCCGGCTGCCGATGCGCAGGTCAGGGCACAGCTTGAAGCCGATGCACAGGCCTATGGCTGGCAGTCATTGCACGATCAATTGGCGGTGGTCGACCCCGTTTCGGCGGCACGCATTCACCCCAATGATCCGCAACGACTGATCAGGGCGCTTGAGGTGTATCGCGTCAGCGGAATGAGCATGACGGCACACCGCGAGCAACAAACTGTGCAAAGTACCGAAGCGGCCGCATCAGGGCGTCAGCAATTGCCCTATACTGTCGCGAACCTTGCCATCGCTCCGGCTGATCGCAAGGTGCTGCACCAACGCATCGCGCTACGTTTTGAGCAAATGCTGGATCAGGGGTTTCTGGACGAAGTACTGGCATTGCGCTCAAGAGGCGACCTGCATTCCGGGTTGCCCTCGATAAGAGCCGTCGGTTATCGCCAGGTCTGGGATCACCTGGATGGGAAGCTGACGCTGGATGAAATGCAGGAGCGCGGCATTATTGCAACGCGCCAGTTGGCCAAAAGGCAGTTCACCTGGCTACGCAGCTGGGAGGATTTGCACTGGCTGGACAGTCTGGCCAGCGACAATCTGTCGCGCGCCTTGAAATACCTGGGATCGGTCTCCATATTGAGCTGAGTCCCTGCAATAGCCGTCTATCCTTGGGGGGTGGCCGGTAAGCCAATCGAATTCGATTTATTATTTTATTGATCCTTAAAGGAGTGCGGCACATGTCAAAAGGGCATTCGCTACAAGACCCTTACTTGAATACCTTGCGAAAAGAGAAGGTCGGGGTATCGATCTACCTGGTCAACGGTATCAAGCTGCAGGGCACGATCGAGTCTTTCGACCAGTTCGTCATTTTGCTGAAGAATACTGTCAGCCAGATGGTCTACAAACACGCCATTTCCACCGTCGTACCGGTTCGCCCGATTCGCCTCCCCAGCGCTACCGACGCTGACGGCGCAGACGCCGAGCCAGGTAACGCCTGATAGGAGTCTGCCTTGTTCTTTGAGCGCCACAGTGGTGGTGAACGTGCAATTCTCGTTCATCTGGATGGTCAGGACCCTGAGGCGCGCGAAGATCCGCAGGAGTTTCAGGAGCTGGCCATATCGGCCGGTGCCGATACCGTTGCGTTTATCAACGTGCCGCGTCATCGGCCATCGGCCAAATACCTGATTGGCTCTGGCAAGGTCGAGGAGCTTCGCGACCAGGTCAAGGCCGAACAGGCTGATCTCGTTATCTTCAATCACACCCTCACGCCCAGTCAGGAACGTAACCTCGAACGCGTTTTCGAGTGTCGCGTGCTTGATCGTACGGGGTTGATCCTCGATATTTTTGCGCAGCGCGCACGTACCCACGAAGGCAAGCTTCAGGTCGAACTGGCCCAGCTTGAGCATATGAGTACGCGTCTGGTCCGTGGCTGGACTCACCTTGAGCGTCAGAAAGGTGGTATCGGCCTGCGCGGCCCAGGCGAAACCCAGCTCGAAACCGACCGACGTCTTCTGCGGGTTCGCCTGCGGCAGATCAAAGGGCGGCTGGAGAAGGTTCGCAGCCAGCGCGATCAGGCACGTCGTGGACGTCGTCGCGCCGACATCCCTTCGGTTTCACTGGTGGGCTACACCAACGCCGGTAAATCGACCCTTTTCAACTCGGTGACCGATTCTGATGTGTTTGCGGCGGACCAGCTGTTCGCTACGCTCGATCCGACCTTGCGTCGTCTGCAACTCGATGACCTGGGTCCTATCGTGCTGGCCGATACCGTAGGCTTCATTCGCCATCTGCCGCACAAACTGGTAGAAGCGTTTCGAGCGACGCTTGAAGAGTCGAGCAACTCCGATTTACTGCTGCATGTGATCGACTCCCACGAGCCTGACCGCATGTCGCAGATCGAGCAGGTTATGGCCGTGCTTGGTGAGATCGGTGCCGAGGGCTTGCCGATCCTTGAGGTCTATAACAAACTCGATCTGCTTGAAGGCGTAGAGCCTCAGATACAGCGGGATGCCGATGGCAAGCCGCAGCGTGTCTGGGTGTCTGCCCGTGATGGTCGAGGGCTTGATCTGCTCAAGCAGGCTATTGCCGAACTGCTCGGCGACGACCTGTTTGTCGGCACGCTGCTTTTGCCTCAGAGTCTTGCCCGGCTGCGCGCCCAGTTTTTCGAGTTGGGTGCGGTGCAGAGCGAAACACATGACGAGGAAGGTGCCAGCGTTTTGGTCGTACGGCTGCCGCGCGTTGAACTCAATCGACTGGTGAGTCGCGAAGGATTGCAGCCGCTGGAGTTCATCGAGCAACACACTTTGCAATAAAAGCACGAGAAAGCCGTTGTACGGCTTTCGCGAGCATTCTGTAGCATTGGTCGGCGCGCCGCGGGCGCGTCTTTGCTTTATCAGATGGAGAGCGCTATGGCTTGGAATGAGCCGGGTGGCAACTCGAATAATCAAGATCCCTGGGGTGGCAAACGCCGTGGCGGCGACCGCAAGGGACCACCTGATCTCGACGAGGCCTTCCGTAAGCTGCAGGAAAGCCTGAAGGGGTTGTTCGGCAGCGGTAACAAACGCGGCAGCGATGGCGGCGGCAGTGGTGGCGGTTCAGGCAAGGGCGGTGGCTTTGGCTTGCTCGGTATCGGCCTGGTCGTGCTCGTCGCTTTCTGGCTCTACAGCGCTATCTATGTTGTTGACGAGCAGGAGCAGGCTGTCGTGCTGCGTTTCGGTCAATACCACGAAACCGTAGGGCCGGGTCTCAACATCTACTTCCCGCCGTTCGATCGCAAGTACATGGAAAACGTGACTCGCGAGCGAGCCTACAGCAAGCAGGGCCAGATGCTCACCGAAGACGAGAACATCGTCGAAGTGCCACTGACCGTGCAATACAAGATCAGCAACCTGCAGGACTTCGTCCTGAACGTCGACCAGCCTGAAATCAGCCTGCAGCACGCCACTGAAAGTGCGCTGCGCCATGTCGTGGGTTCCACGGCAATGGATCAGGTGCTGACTGAAGGTCGTGAACTGATGGCCAGCGAAATCAAGGAGCGGCTGCAACGCTTCCTCGATACCTACCGTACCGGCATCACCGTCACTCAGGTCAACGTACAGAGCGCCGCCGCGCCGCGTGAAGTGCAGGAAGCCTTCGATGACGTGATCCGCGCCCGTGAAGACGAGCAGCGTGCGCGTAACCAGGCTGAAAGCTATGCCAATGGCGTGATTCCGGAAGCCCGTGGTCAGGCTCAGCGCATCCTTGAAGATGCCAACGGCTACCGCGATGAAGTGGTTTCGCGCGCCAAGGGTGAGGCGGATCGCTTTACCAAACTGGTTGCCGAGTACCGCAAGGCACCTGAAGTTACCCGCCAGCGTCTGTATCTGGACACCATGCAGGAAGTCTTCAGCAACACCAGCAAGGTTCTCGTGACCGGCGACAAGGGGCAGAACAATCTGCTTTATCTGCCGCTCGACAAGATGATCGAGAGCAGCCGCAGCAGTAACGGCAATGGCTCCAATTCAGGTACGCCATCGCAGTCGGCTAATGACGCTGCCGCTGCTGCCGCCGCTGCCCGGGCGAATGAGGCTCAGCAGCGTGGTGAAGTACGTACCAGGGAGACTCGCTGATGAGTAACAAATCACTGATCACCCTTATTGTCGGCGTGGTACTGGCAGTCATCGCCTGGAACAGCTTCTACATAGTGTCCCAGACCGAGCGCGCGGTTCTGCTGCAATTCGGTCGTGTGGTCCAGGCGGACGTTCAGCCGGGTCTGCATGTGAAGGTTCCTTACGTGAACCAGGTGCGTAAGTTCGACGGTCGTTTGCTGACCCTCGATGCGCCGACCCAGCGCTTCCTGACACTGGAAAAGAAAGCTGTCATGGTCGATGCCTACGCCAAATGGCGTGTGAAGGATGCGGAGCGTTTCTACACCGCGACTTCCGGCCTCAAGCAGATTGCCGACGAGCGTCTTTCGCGTCGTCTGGAATCCGGTCTGCGTGACCAGTTCGGCAAGCGCACCCTGCACGAAGTCGTGTCGGGCGAGCGGGACGCGCTGATGGCGGACATCACCGGTTCGCTGAACCGCATGGCCGAGAAAGAACTGGGTATCGAAGTTGTCGATGTCCGGGTCAAAGCCATCGATCTGCCGAAGGAAGTGAATCGCAGCGTTTTCGAACGCATGAGCACTGAGCGTGAGCGCGAAGCCCGCGAACACCGTGCGAAGGGTAACGAGCTGGCTGAAGGCATCCGTGCCGACGCCGATCGTCAGCGTCGTGTGCTGCTGGCCGAAGCCTATCGCGAGTCGGAAGAAGCGCGTGGTGATGGTGATGCCCAGGCTGCCGCGATCTACTCCAAGGCGTATGGTCAGGACCAGGAGTTCTACGCGTTCTATCGCAGCCTGCGTGCCTACCGCGAAAGCTTTGCGAACAAGAGCGACGTGATGGTGCTTGATCCGAACAGCGAATTCTTTCGCTACATGGAAAAAGCCAAGCCGTAATTAATCACCCGCCGGGCGGCAAAACCGCCCGGTGGGGTGAACGTACGGTGAAACGTGTGTATCATGCGGCAGCCGGGAAATTCCCGGCTTTTTTGCGTCTGCACGATTGATTGGCCGTATCTGAATCAGAACGCGGCAAGATTTTTCGAGGAAAGTGGTCTGCAAGGCCTGTCTCGGGCATTTGTCGTGCCCGTCATACGGCGCACCACTTTCTGCTTCACTCAAGGTCGGCCTGTAGGCTGGCCGCCTGGATCACAGGGGAATGGCGTAATGGCAACGGTCGACCGCTGGCTGCTACCAGATGGCATCGAAGAAGTACTGCCACCGGAAGCGGCGCGCATTGAAGTAGCGCGCCGTCAGGTGTTGGATCTGTTTCAGAGCTGGGGCTATGAGTTTGTCGTCACCCCGCATATCGAGTATCTCGAATCCCTGCTGACTGGCGCGGGTTCGGATCTGGACCTGCGCACCTTCAAGGTTATCGACCCGCAATCGGGCCGGCAGATGGGCTTTCGCGCCGACATCACGCCGCAGGTTGCACGCATCGATGCTCACACCCTCAAGCGTGAAGGCCCTAGCCGTCTGTGCTATGCGGGCAGTGTCCTGCACGCCCAGCCACGCGCGCTGTCTTCCTCGCGCAGCCCCATTCAACTGGGCGCCGAGCTGTACGGCGATGCCAGCCCGAGCAGTGACGTTGAAGTCATCAGCCTGATGCTGGCCATGTTGCAACTGGCCGATGTGCCGGACGTGCACATGGACCTTGGGCATGTCGGCATCTACCGTGGTCTGGCGCGTGCCGCTGGCCTGTCGGGAGAAGTCGAGCAGCAGTTGTTCGATGCACTGCAGCGCAAGGCTATTGATGAAGTGGTTGCCCTGACCGCCGATCTGCCGCAAGAGCTGGCTTCAATGCTGCGCGCGCTGGTTGATCTGTGTGGTGGTCGTGAGGTGCTGGATGCAGCGCGCGACCGTCTGGCTGGCGCACCTGCGCCGGTATTGGCTGCGCTGGATGATCTGCTGGCGATCGCCGAGCGTCTGGCTGCGCGCTTCCCGCAGTTGCCGCTGTACTTCGATCTCGGCGAGCTGCGCGGCTACCACTACCACACCGGTGTGGTGTTCGCGGTGTTCGTGCCGGGCGTGGGCCAGTCGATCGCGCAGGGCGGTCGTTACGATGACATCGGCGCCGACTTCGGCCGCGCCCGTCCGGCGACCGGCTTTTCCACCGACCTGAAAACCCTGGTAACCCTGGGGCAGGCAGAAATCGTCTTACCGTCTGGTGGCATCTGGATGCCGGACAGTACGGATGCGGCACTCTGGCAGCAGGTTTGCCAGTTGCGCAGTGAAGGTCAGCGTGTGGTTCAGGCATTGCCTGGGCAGCAGGCGAGCGCCGCGCGTGAAGCCGACTGTGACCGGCAATTGATTCAGCATGGCGAGCACTGGCAGGTAATGCCGCTGGCTTCTTGAGTATTCCTGCCGGCCGCCGCCGGCACCAAGTTTGCGTGAATGAGGACAAGTGTTATGGGTAAGAATGTCGTAGTCCTGGGCACTCAATGGGGTGATGAGGGCAAAGGCAAGATCGTTGATCTGCTGACCGAACATGCTACCGCCGTAGTTCGCTATCAGGGTGGCCACAACGCTGGTCACACACTGGTGATCGACGGTGAGAAAACCGTATTGCACCTGATTCCGTCCGGTGTACTGCGCGAAGGCGTGCAGTGCCTGATCGGTAACGGTGTAGTGGTTGCTCCCGACGCGCTCCTGCGCGAAATCATCAAGCTGGAAGAGAAAGGCATTCCAGTGCGTGAGCGTCTGCGCATCAGCCCGTCCTGCCCGCTGATCCTGTCGTACCACGTTGCACTGGACCAGGCGCGTGAGAAAGCCCGCGGCGAATTCAAGATCGGTACCACCGGTCGTGGTATCGGCCCGGCTTACGAAGACAAGGTTGCGCGTCGCGGTCTGCGCATTGGCGACCTGTTCCATCGCGAACGCTTCGCGGCCAAGCTGGGCGAGCTGCTCGACTACCACAACTTCGTGCTGGTCAATTACTACAAAGAGCCTGCCATCGACTTCCAGAAGACACTCGACGAGTGCATGGAATACGCCGATCTGCTCAAGCCGCTGATGCTCGACGTCACCGCTGCGCTGCATGAAATGCGTCGCGACGGCAAGGACATCATGTTCGAAGGTGCCCAGGGTTCGTTGCTGGACATCGACCACGGTACTTATCCGTACGTCACCAGCTCCAACACCACTGCTGGCGGTATCGCTACCGGTTCGGGTTTTGGCCCGATGTACCTGGATTACATTCTGGGCATCACCAAGGCTTACACCACGCGTGTGGGTTCGGGTCCGTTCCCGACCGAGCTGTTCGACGATGTCGGTGCTTTCCTGGCCAAGCGTGGTCACGAGTTCGGCGCTACCACCGGCCGCGCTCGTCGTTGCGGCTGGTTCGATGCCGTCATCCTGCGTCGCGCCATCGAAATCAACAGCATCTCGGGCCTGTGCCTGACCAAGCTGGACGTACTCGACGGTCTTGAGACCATCAACATCTGCGTTGGCTACGAGAACGAAGAAGGCGCGGTCATCGACGCACCTACTGACGCCGACAGCTACCTTGGTCTGCGTCCGGTCTACGAGCAGATGCCTGGCTGGAGCGAATCCACGCTGGGTGCCAAGACCCTGGAAGAGTTGCCTGCAGCCGCTCGCGCCTACATCAAGCGCGTTGAAGAGCTGGTTGGCGCGCCTATCGATATCATTTCGACCGGTCCTGACCGTAACGAAACCATCGTGCTGCGTCACCCGTTCGGCTGATACGTCACAGTGCTGTGCCAAAAAGGGTCGCATGTGCGGCCCTTTTTTATTGTCGCGCTGAGGGCAGGGAAGCTCAGAAAAGTGAGACTTGTGTCACGGCACGGCGCTTGCTACAAAGATGACAGAAAAGTGCCATCATTTTAATGGCGCTGAGGGTGGAGGGATTCTCCTGTGTCTGCTGTCTTATCTCTATTGCAAAGCCGTCTGCTGCGCCCGGTCTTCATTGCCCTGGGCATTGCCCTTTTGGTGCAGGTCATCGTGGCGGTTGCTCTTACCCGGAGCACAGTCACAGCGCTTGAGGCTGACCTTGCCAATCGCCTTGGGGTAGATTCGCAACATCTTTCCTCCGAGCTGGAGCTGGCGAGTAGCGAAGTGACGTCGAGCCTCGACTCGCTTTCAGCCAGTACGCGTCAGCGCTTGAGCGTCGGACTTTCTACCCGCTTGAAGGAAGAGCAGGCCCAACTGCGTGCCACGCTGGAAAAAGACCTGAGAGAGTCCGCCACTGACATGGCCGAGCTACTGGCTGCGGTTGCCCCGCGCGCCATGTGGGACAACGACACGCCAACCCTTTCCGAATTTGCCCGACGCGCCCAGCGCAATCCCAACGTGTTGTTTGTGGTCTATGACGACGCCGCAGGTGAGCACCTTACGCGGTACATGAACCGCGATAACCCGCTGGTCAAGGCGCTGCTGGCCAAGGGTGAAGGCGAGCGGGCGATGGACAAGATCCTCAATGCCGCGAAAAACGACCCGTCGGTGTATTACGTCGAGGCCTCTATCAGCCCTAACGGTGTTGAGATCGGCAAGGTGCGCATGGGAGTGTCCACGGCAACGGTCGAGGAAAATCTCGCTGCGCTGGACAAGCGTTTCGCCACCCTGATAACCAGTGGCGAGCAACTGGTTTCCGACAGCCTTGCCAGTGCTTCCAAAGACAGTTCGACCGCCTTGCGCACGCGCCTGCAATCCGCTCAGGCGGCGGGTGCTGCAATGACCGCCAATACGCGTGTTACGGTTCAGGAAGCCGCCGAAACGTTGCGCTGGCGGATCGGCATGGGGCTGGCGCTGGTCGGCCTGGGCGTACTGCTGTTACTGGCGGTGGTGCTCGGACGTCGTGTGGTCAGCAAGTTGCACCTGCTGATCGCGGCACTGAATGATTTGGCTGCGGGTGAGGGCGACCTGACCAAGCGCGTCAAGCTGGACAGCAATGACGAGATCGGCGACATGTCGGCTGCGGTCAACCGCTTCATCGACAAGTTGCAGCCTATCGTTCGTGAGGCGGGCGAGGTGGCGCAACGCACCGGGCAGGAAATCGGTGTCATGAGCCAGCGTAACGCCGGGGCTGATGCGGCGGCCGAGTTGCAGCGTGATGAAGTGGCGGCCAGCCTCAAGGCACTTGAGCAGATGGCTGATGAGGCGCAGTCGGAAAGCCAGGCGATGCAGGCGGCCTTGCGTCAGGTGGTCGATATCAAGCAAGCGACCGATGAAAACACCCGCACGTCCAATCAGGTCGGCGGTTTGATCGAGGCGCTGGCCGGGCAGGTTGAAACCGGTGCACAGGTCATTGAGCGTCTGGCGCAGCAAAGCCAGCAGATCGAGGTCGTGCTGGAAGTTATCCACGGTATTGCCGAGCAAACCAACTTGCTCGCACTCAACGCAGCTATCGAAGCGGCGCGCGCGGGTGAAACGGGCAGGGGCTTTGCCGTGGTGGCTGACGAAGTGCGGGCGCTGGCCAGCAAGACGCAAAGCTCGACGGGCGATATTCAGGAACACATCATCGCCTTGCAGCGCGGCGCGAAAGAGGCGGTCGCTGCCATCGGCATTGCTGGCCGACAGGCCAAGGAAGGGCTGGAAGTATTACGTGACAGCGCCAAGCGCCAGCAGACCGTGCAGGCGTCCGTCGAGCAAGTGCACGCTGCCATTGGTCTGGCGACCAAGGCGGCTGTACATCAGGCTGAAGGCGCGCAGGCCGTTCGCGGTCGGGTAGAGGTGATTCACGCTCAGGCCGAGCGTGCTGCGGAAGCGGTGGTCGAGACGACTGCTAGCGGCAAGGTACTCAGCGGGCTGGCTGCGCAGTTGAAGGCGAGCCTGGGGCAGTTTCGGGCTTGAGCATCATGCAGCGCTGCAAATGTGGCGCTGCCATGCCTGCGGAGGGGGGGGGCTTTTCTGAAGTCGGAAAGCAAAAAACCGAGCCATTGGCTCGGTTTTTTTGAATTGGTGCCCAGAA
>NZ_JAWHOP010000014.1:42359-101756 GCF_032586995.1 Pseudomonas syringae group sp. J248-6
GAAGACTCGAACTTCCACGACCTTGCGGTCACCAGCACCTGAAGCTGGCGTGTCTACCAATTTCACCATCTGGGCAGCATCAGCAGCGTCTCCGCCGTTGATGGGGCGCACTATACGGCGATCATTTTGCTCTGTAAACCCCTGTTTTGATTTAATAATCAAAACCTGAAAATGCAAAAACCCGCTTTCGCGGGTTTTTGTGAGGCTTGAGACTGTTGTAGTCTGTTGCCTGAATTGGTGCCCAGAAGAAGACTCGAACTTCCACGACCTTGCGGTCACCAGCACCTGAAGCTGGCGTGTCTACCAATTTCACCATCTGGGCAGTATCGGAAGGCATCAACCTGCCGATGGCGCGCACTATACGGAGCGCTTTTTAGGCTGTAAACCCCGGCGATGAAAAAAAGTCGAAAAAATTCGCGGGCGGTGTGTTTCGGGTGTTGCAGCGTGGTCAGGGAGGCTTTTTGTCGAGTGGTTTGAGCGTGAAATTTCCCGTTTCATGAGGTCTATGCCAAACTAACCCCTATATATACAAGGTGAAAACTATCTAATGGCCGATTGGCAGTCCCTCGATCCCGAGGCCGCTCGTGAAGCGGAAAAATACGAAAACCCTATTCCCAGCCGTGAGCTGATCTTGCAGCACCTTGCCGAGCGCGGTTCGCCGGCCAGTCGCGAGCAACTGGTCGAAGAATTCGGCCTGACCACCGAAGATCAATTCGAGGCCCTGCGCCGTCGCCTTCGCGCGATGGAGCGCGACGCCCAGTTGATCTATACCCGTCGTGGCACTTATGCACCGGTAGACAAGCTTGACCTTATCCTGGGTCGCATCTCCGGGCATCGCGATGGCTTCGGCTTTCTGGTGCCGGACGACGGTTCCGATGACCTGTTCATGAGCCCGGCGCAAATGCGTCTGGTATTCGACGGTGACCGGGCGCTGGCGCGCGTTTCCGGCCTTGACCGTCGCGGTCGTCGCGAAGGCGTTATTGTCGAAGTGATCTCGCGTGCTCACGAAACCATCGTTGGTCGCTACTTCGAAGAGAGCGGCATTGGTTTTGTTGTACCCGATAACCCGAAAATCCAGCAGGAAGTGCTGGTAACGCCGGGCCGCAACAATAATGCGAAGATCGGCCAGTTCGTCGAGGTGAAAATCACCCACTGGCCAACGCCGCGCTTCCAGCCGCAGGGTGATGTGGTCGAAGTGGTCGGCAACTACATGGCGCCGGGCATGGAAATCGATGTTGCGCTACGCACTTACGATATTCCGCACGTGTGGCCTGAGGCTGTACTCAAGGAAGCTGCGAAGCTCAAGCCGGAAGTCGAAGAGAAGGATAAGGAAAACCGCATAGACCTGCGCCACCTGCCTTTCGTGACCATCGATGGCGAAGACGCTCGCGACTTCGATGACGCGGTTTATTGCGAAGCCAAGCCGGGCAAGCTGCGCTTGTTCTCCGGTGGCTGGAAGCTCTACGTGGCCATTGCCGACGTATCGAGCTACGTGAAAATCGGCTCGGCGCTGGATGCTGAATCCCAGGTTCGCGGCAACTCGGTGTACTTCCCCGAGCGTGTTGTACCGATGTTGCCTGAGCAGTTGTCCAACGGCCTGTGCTCGCTGAACCCGCATGTCGATCGTCTGGCCATGGTTTGTGAGATGACCATCTCCAAGACCGGCGAGATGACTGACTACGTATTCTACGAAGGCATCATCCACTCCCACGCTCGCCTGACCTACAACAAGGTCAGCACGATCCTGGAACAGCCGAAAACGGCTGAAGCCAAAAGCCTTCGCGGCGAATACGGCGACGTGGTTCCGCACCTCAAGCAGCTTTACGCCATGTACAAGGTGTTGCTGGGCGCGCGTCATGTGCGTGGCGCGATCGATTTCGAAACTCAGGAAACCCGGATCATCTTCGGTTCCGAGCGCAAGATTGCCGAAATTCGTCCGACCACCCGCAACGATGCCCACAAGCTGATCGAAGAGTGCATGCTGGCCGCCAACGTGGCCACCGCGCAGTTCTTGAAGAAGCACGAAATTCCCGCGTTGTACCGCGTTCACGATGGCCCGCCGCCAGAGCGTCTGGAAAAACTGCGTGCATTCCTCGGTGAGCTGGGGTTGACGCTGCACAAAGGCAAGGAAGGTCCGACACCGAAGGATTATCAGGCGCTGCTTGAAACCGTTCGTGACCGTCCGGATTACCACCTGATTCAGACCGTCATGCTGCGTTCGTTGAGCCAGGCCGTTTACAGCTCTGACAACAACGGCCACTTCGGTCTCAATTACGAAGCGTATACGCACTTCACTTCGCCGATCCGCCGTTATCCGGATCTGCTGACGCACCGTGCGATTCGCAGCGTTATCCGCTCCAAGCAGGATACCCCGCACGTACGCCGTGCCGGTGCTGCAACGATTCCGAAGGCGCGTATCTACCCGTACGACGACGCGCTGCTCGATCAGTTGGGCGAACAATGCTCGATGAGCGAGCGCCGTGCCGACGAGGCTACGCGCGACGTGGTCAACTGGCTCAAGTGCGAGTACATGAAAGATCGCGTGGGCGAGTCATTCCCGGGCGTGATTACGGCGGTAACCGGCTTTGGCCTGTTCGTCGAGCTGACTGACATCTACGTCGAAGGTCTGGTTCACGTCACGGCTCTGCCGGGTGATTACTACCATTTCGACCCCCTGCATCACCGCCTTGCCGGCGAGCGTACCGGGCGTAACTTCCGTCTGGGCGACAGCGTCGAAGTGCGCGTCATGCGTGTTGATCTGGATGAGCGCAAGATCGACTTCGAGATTTCCGAAACCGCAGCGGCTGCAACGCCGGTTGGTCGCAAGCGTCGTGGTCATGACACTGCGCCGCCTGCTACTACAGCGGCTGAAAAGGAAAAGGCGCCTGCCAAGTCCGGTCGCCGTAGCGCTTCTGCCAAGGAGAGCAGTACCGAAGCGTATCGCCCGAGCGATGCGGCGGCGAAAAACGCAGAAGTGCGTAAAAGCCGCGAGCTGAAAAAAGCCCTTCTGGCAGACGCGAAGGGTGGTAGCAAGGCGTCGTCGGGAAAGTCTGACAGGTCGGGCTCTGCGCCTTCGTCGAGCAAGCCGGCCAGTAAACACCGTAAAGGTCCGTCAAAATCGGGCTCCGCGCCAACCGCGAAAAGCGGTGGCGCTCGTAAACCCAAGGCCAAGTCATGAGTCAGCTGGAAAAAATCTACGGTGTTCACGCCGTAGAAGCGTTACTTCGTCATCACCCGAAACGCGTCAAGCACATCTGGCTGGCCGAGGGTCGTAACGACCCCCGCGTTCAGACGCTGGTGGCGCTGGCGGGTGAGAATCGCGTGACCATTGGTCAGGCGGAGCGTCGCGAAATGGATGCCTGGGTCGAAGGCGTGCATCAAGGTGTGGTTGCCGATGTGAGTCCTAGCCAGGTCTGGGGCGAGGCAATGCTCGACGAGCTACTCGACCGCAGCGAAGGTTCGCCGTTGCTGCTGGTGCTTGATGGTGTGACCGATCCGCACAACCTCGGCGCCTGCCTGCGTACCGCCGATGCGGCAGGTGCACTGGCCGTGATCGTGCCCAAGGATAAGTCTGCGACCTTGACGCCAGCGGTGCGCAAAGTCGCCTGCGGTGCGGCAGAAGTCATCCCGCTGGTGGCTGTGACCAACCTGGCGCGCACGCTGGAAAAGCTCCAGCAGCGCGGCTTGTGGGTTGTCGGCACGGCAGGCGAGGCCGAGGTCGAGTTGTATCAACAGGACCTGACCGGCCCGACCATCATCATCATGGGTGCGGAAGGCAAGGGCATGCGTCGCCTGACCCGCGAGCACTGCGATTATCTGGTGCGTCTGCCGATGGCGGGCAGTGTCAGCAGTCTTAACGTGTCGGTCGCGACTGGCGTGTGTCTGTTTGAAGCGCTGCGTCAGCGCAGTGTCAAGGCTGCCGGCAAAAAGGCCTGATTTCGGCGCCTGGCCAGAGTGAGCAGGTCGCGCCATGCGATCTGCTCATTAATTCACCAATTGCCTTGCGCCTCCCTCGACCCTTCTCTACAATTGCGCCCCTTGCTGTCACGGCAGGCGCGCATGTGCCTGTCCCTGAGCAAGACCAACAGTGTCATTCACTCCTTGTCTGACCGCTTTTGAGCGGCAGGCTACAACCCGTAAGGAGCATTCATGCGTCATTACGAAATTATCTTTTTGGTCCACCCGGATCAAAGCGAGCAAGTCGGCGGCATGGTAGAGCGTTACACCAAGCTGATCGAAGAAGACGGCGGCAAAATCCACCGTCTGGAAGATTGGGGCCGTCGTCAACTGGCTTACGCAATCAACAATGTTCACAAGGCTCACTACGTGATGCTGAACGTTGAGTGCACTGGCAAGGCTCTGGCCGAGCTGGAAGACAACTTCCGTTACAACGATGCTGTGATCCGTAACCTGGTCATCCGTCGCGACGAAGCCGTAACTGGCCAGTCCGAGATGCTCAAGGCTGAAGAGAACCGCAGTGAGCGCCGTGAGCGTCGTGACCGTCCTGAGCACTCCGACAGCGCCGATGGCGATGACGGCGACAACAGCGACGTTAGCGATAACGCTGACGAGTAATCCACGGACCTTTTGAGGAGCCAATTACATGGCACGTTTCTTCCGTCGTCGTAAATTCTGCCGCTTCACCGCTGAAGACGTCAAAGAGATCGATTACAAAGATCTCAACACTCTGAAAGCCTACGTATCCGAGACCGGCAAAATCGTTCCAAGCCGTATCACTGGTACCAAAGCACGTTATCAGCGTCAGCTGGCCACCGCTATCAAGCGTGCCCGCTTCCTGGCCCTGCTGGCCTACACCGACAGCCACGGCCGCTGAGACCAGGTAGTCGACAAAACGTAACAAAGGATAGAAAGCATGCGTGCCCTGGCTGAATTCATCATGCGCGGCCGTATGCAGGCCACTCTTGTAGTGGCTGGATGTGCGGCATTGCCGCTGTTGTTCTGGTTGAGTGCTGCCGCAGGGTGCCTTGTGCTTCTGCGACGCGGGTTCAGTGATGCCGTTGGTGTCCTGTCCTGGGCTCTGCTGCCGGCTTTGGTCTGGTGGTATTTCGGCGAACCTCGTACAGCCATGGTGCTGGCCGGTTCGCTGAGTTTGGCAATGGTTTTGCGTGCCAGCGAGTCCTGGGTCCGCGTGCTGCTGGTCAGCGTGGCGTTGGGCGTGGTGTATGCAGTAATTCTGGGCACGGTTTTTCGCGAACCTCTGGAAGCAATGTCGCAGGAGCTGCAAAAGCATCTGCCGACAATGCTGGCCGGGCTCTACGAGCAGTTGAACGTAGAGGAGCGAGCGCGTCTGGGGGCACTGATTGCACCCGTCCTGAATGGCCTGATAGCGGCTGTGCTGCAAATTGTCAGTGTGCTGTGCCTGATTCTTGGGCGGTACTGGCAAGCGATGTTGTACAACCCTGGTGGTTTCGGGCGTGAATTTCGCGCTGTGAAACTCCCGCTGGTGCCTGCGTTGGCGCTGTTGGTGTGCATGCTGGTGGGGCCGAATTTCGGTCCGCAGATAGCAATGCTTACACCGCTTTGCAGCGTACCGCTGGTGTTTGCGGGGCTGGCTCTGATCCACGGTCTGGTTGCTGAAAAGCGGCTTTCCCGGTTCTGGCTGGTAGGGATGTACATAACGCTGCTGGTGTTCATGCAACTGATCTATCCGTTGCTCGTGGTAATTGCCATTGTCGACAGCCTGATTGATTTTCGCGGTCGCCGGAGTTCGAAAGACTCCGGCAATGGTCCTGCGAACGGTGAAGGTTAAAAGTTAAGAGGATTTCCACATGCAACTGATCCTTCTGGAAAAAGTCGCCAACCTGGGCAACCTGGGCGACAAAGTAAACGTTAAGGCCGGCTACGGTCGTAACTACCTGCTGCCTTACGGCAAAGCAACCGCTGCAACCGCTGCCAACGTGGCTGCGTTTGAAGAGCGTCGTGCAGAGCTGGAAAAACTGGCTGCAGACAAGAAAGCATCTGCCGAAACTCGCGCTGCTCAACTGGCTGAGCTGGAAGTGACTATCACTGCCACCGCTGGTGACGAAGGCAAGCTGTTCGGTTCGATCGGTACGCACGACATCGCTGATGCACTGACCGCCTCCGGCGTTGAAGTTGCAAAAAGCGAAGTTCGTCTGCCGAACGGCACTATCCGCAACGTTGGCGAATACGACGTAGCCGTGCACCTGCACAGCGACGTAGAAGCGACCGTACGCGTTGTCGTAGTGGCTGCTTAAGCAATACGTAATCGTCTGGCGGCATTGCTGCCAGAGGATTAACATCGGGCACGATCCTGTTCACAGGTCGTGCCCTTTGTCTTTGTGCCATCCCCATTCTGCAAACCTCGAATTGAAGTGGCCATGAACGATATTTCCACCCCCGAACAATACGATCTGCAAACCGCTGCCCTGAAGGTGCCGCCACATTCCATCGAGGCCGAACAGGCCGTGCTCGGTGGTTTGATGCTGGATAACAACGCCTGGGAGCGGGTGCTTGATCAAGTTTCCGATGGTGATTTCTATCGACATGACCACCGCCTGATATTCCGCGCCATCGCCCGCTTGGCCGACCAGAACAGCCCGATTGACGTGGTCACCCTGGCTGAGCAGTTGGACAAGGAAGGGCAGACCTCGCAAGTAGGCGGCCTGGGCTACCTCAGTGAGCTGGCGAAAAACACGCCTTCTGTCGCCAACATCAAGGCCTACGCGCAGATTGTCCGGGCCCGTGCCACATTGCGGCAATTGATCGGCATCAGCACCGAAATTGCCGACAGTGCGTTCAACCCGGAAGGCCGTACCGCCGAAGAAATTCTTGACGAGGCTGAGCGGCAGATCTTCCAGATCGCCGAAGCGCGCCCCAAGACGGGCGGTCCGGTCAGCGTCAACGACCTGCTGACCAAGGCCATCGACCGTATCGATACCCTGTTCAACAGTGATAACGCCATCACCGGCCTGTCCACCGGGTACACCGACCTCGACGAAAAGACCAGCGGAATGCAGCCCGCCGACCTGATTATCGTTGCCGGACGTCCGTCGATGGGTAAAACCACGTTTGCCATGAACCTTGTCGAGAATGCGGTGCTGCGCAGTGACAAGGTGGTTCTGGTCTACTCGCTGGAGATGCCAGGTGAATCGCTGATCATGCGTATGTTGTCGTCACTGGGGCGCATCGACCAGACCAAGGTGCGCGCGGGTCAGCTCGACGACGATGACTGGCCGCGGCTGACGTCTGCGGTCAACCTGCTCAATGATCGCAAGCTGTTCATCGATGACACTGCCGGTATCAGCCCGTCCGAAATGCGTGCGCGTACCCGGCGGATCGTACGTGAGCACGGCGATATCGCCATGATCATGATCGACTACCTGCAGTTGATGCAGATTCCCGGCTCGAGCGGTGACAACCGGACCAACGAAATTTCCGAGATTTCGCGCTCGCTGAAAGCGCTGGCCAAGGAATTCAACTGCCCGGTCATTGCCCTGTCGCAGCTCAACCGCTCCCTGGAGCAGCGGCCGAACAAGCGCCCGATCAACTCCGACCTCCGGGAATCCGGAGCGATCGAGCAGGACGCCGACGTGATCATGTTCGTCTACCGGGACGAGGTGTATCACCCGGAAACCGAGCATAAAGGTATTGCCGAGATCATCATCGGCAAGCAGCGTAACGGGCCGATCGGCACCACGCGCCTCGCATTCATCGGCAAATACACGCGTTTCGAGAACCTGGCACCAGGCAGTTACAACTTCGACGACGATTGACCCGAGGTCAGGCCAATCAAATCCGACCACTGTCGTCGGGTTTGATCAAAAAATGTGCTATATTCCGCGCCCGCGATTTTTCCAACGTGCAAACGTAGGTCCTGAACATGCAAGCAGCCAAGCCGTTATTTGACTATCCCAAGTACTGGGCCGAATGTTTCGGACCAGCACCTTTCCTGCCCATGAGCCGGGAAGAGATGGATCTGCTTGGCTGGGATTCCTGCGACATCATCATCGTTACCGGTGATGCGTACGTCGATCACCCGTCTTTCGGCATGGCGATCATCGGCCGTCTGCTTGAGTCCCAGGGCTTTCGGGTCGGGATCATTGCGCAGCCAAACTGGCAGTCCAAAGACGATTTCATGAAGCTCGGCGAGCCGAACCTGTTCTTCGGTGTCGCCGCAGGCAACATGGACTCGATGATCAACCGCTATACCGCGGACAAGAAAATTCGCTCCGATGACGCCTACACCCCTGGCGGCATGGCTGGCAAGCGTCCGGACCGCGCGAGTCTGGTCTACAGCCAGCGCTGCAAGGAAGCCTACAAGCATGTACCAATCGTGCTGGGTGGCATCGAAGCTTCGCTGCGCCGCATCGCGCACTATGACTACTGGCAGGACAAGGTTCGCAACTCGATCCTGATCGACGCCTGCGCCGACATCCTGTTGTACGGCAATGCTGAACGCGCGATTGTCGAAGTCGCCCAGCGCTTGTCCTATGGCCACAAGATCGAAGACATCACCGATGTGCGTGGCACCGCGTTCATTCGTCGCGACACGCCGCAGGGCTGGTACGAAGTCGACTCCACGCGTATTGACCGTCCGGGCAAGGTCGACAAGATCATCAACCCGTACGTCAACACCCAGGACACGCAGGCCTGCGCCATCGAGCAGGAAAAAGGCAACGTCGAGGACCCTAACGAAGCCAAGGTGGTGCAGATTCTTGCCAGCCCGCGCATGACCCGGGACAAGACGGTCATCCGCCTGCCATCGGTGGAAAAGGTCCGCAACGACGCCGTGCTGTATGCCCACGCCAACCGCGTTTTGCACCTTGAAACCAACCCGGGCAACGCCCGTGCGCTGGTGCAGAAGCATGGAGAGGTCGACGTCTGGTTCAACCCGCCGCCCATTCCGATGACCACTGAAGAAATGGACTACGTGTTTGGCATGCCTTACGCGCGTGTCCCGCATCCTTCGTACGGCAAGGAAAAGATCCCTGCCTACGACATGATTCGTTTCTCGGTGAACATCATGCGTGGCTGCTTCGGCGGCTGCACCTTCTGCTCGATCACCGAGCATGAAGGCCGGATCATTCAGAACCGCTCCGAAGAGTCGATCATTCGCGAAATCGAAGAGATCCGCGACAAGGTGCCGGGCTTTACGGGCGTGATTTCCGATCTGGGCGGGCCGACCGCGAACATGTACCGCATCGCCTGCAAAAGCCCGGAGATCGAATCGGCTTGCCGTAAGCCGTCCTGCGTATTCCCCGGCATCTGCCCGAACCTGAACACCGATCATTCATCGCTGATTCAGCTGTATCGCAGTGCCCGCGCCCTGCCGGGCGTGAAGAAAATCCTGATCGCCTCGGGCCTGCGCTACGACCTGGCGGTCGAGTCGCCGGAGTATGTCAAAGAGCTGGTAACGCACCACGTGGGTGGTTACCTGAAGATCGCCCCGGAACACACCGAGGAAGGTCCGCTCAACCAGATGATGAAGCCGGGCATTGGCAGCTATGACAAGTTCAAGCGCATGTTCGAGAAGTACACCAAGGAAGCCGGCAAGGAGCAGTACCTGATTCCTTACTTCATCGCCGCACACCCCGGCACCACCGATGAAGACATGATGAACCTGGCGCTGTGGCTCAAGGGCAACGGCTTCCGCGCGGATCAGGTGCAGGCGTTCTACCCGTCGCCGATGGCAACCGCCACGGCCATGTACCACTCCGGCAAGAACCCTTTGCGCAAGGTCACCTACAGGAGCGACGCAGTCACGATTGTGAAGAGTGAAGCGCAGCGTCGTCTGCACAAGGCCTTCCTGCGCTATCACGACCCGAAAGGCTGGCCGATGTTGCGCGAGGCCCTTGAACGCATGGGCCGTGCCGATCTGATCGGGCCGGGCAAGGATCAACTGATCCCGTTGCATCAGCCGGCGACCGACAGCTATCAAAGTGCGCGCCGCAAGAACTCGACGCCAGCTGGCAGCCACAAGGTTGCCAAGAACGCGAAGACTACGCTGATCCAGACCCAGCATACTGGCCTGCCACCGCGTGGCAGCGATGGCAGCAAGCCGTGGGACAAACGCGAAGAGGCCAAGGCCGCCGCAATGGCGCGCAACAAGCAGGCCGCCAAGGAGCGCATGGATGCAGCCAAGGGTGGCAAGGGCAAAGGCGGCAAGCCAGCCCGCAAGCCTGTAGTGCCTCGCTGATAGCTATGGGCCGCAGGTACGCTTGTACCTGCGGCCCGGCTGTTCTTCAGGTCAGGTAGCCTTTTGCTCTTCAGCTTGAGGCTCCTGCGTGCCCATACTGGTGAGAAGTCTGCGACTGTAACCCTTACCTACGTTTATCGCCAAAAATTTCCAGGTGACGTGCTTCACGACGAATTGCGAAACGCCAGTCAATACTTTCCCCGCCATGTCAGGGGCTAGCCTGATATTGATCGAGGTGGTACCTCTGAGTGTAATGCGCGTCTTCATGAGCAATTTCGAAACATGAACTTTGCCACCTCGGGCTATCAGATTTCTGCCTAAACGCGTGGCGACCTTTGCAGTACCTGCAAGCAGCTTTCCGGCGAAGCCACCGTACGGAATCATGTAGACCGTCAGCCCTAGTGCTCCTGCCCTCATGCGGTTTTTCTCTCCGGACAGGAGGCTTTTGAATTCGGGCCAGGGCGTCAGAGATATCAGGATATTGGTTATCTCTTCGATAGCCCCGGGCGCGCTTTTGTCCTTTTCTATTTTGGTAATGCCTTTGCATTGTGCATAAAGGTCATCCTCATTAACGTAGAACAACTGGCTGCAGACAATACTGGCAATGCCGGTACAGCGTTTTGAAAACGTGGTTATGGGCATATGCAGGGCTGTCTCAGTGTTCGATGGGCCGAATGGCTCGCCAATAATTTCTGCAATCATGGTGGCGGTCGCGCCATCACGCGGTTCATCGCCGCGCAGGTAGGCGTTTTGATCAAACGGCAATGTTCTTCCCTTATTGACAATCACCGGCGTCGGGATTGTGGATGTAATCGTCCAGAACTCGATCCCGGGTACACCATTCTCGATAAGCGCCTTCAGATCAGGGCGATAACGCACCCTCATCAACAGCGGGAAAACTTCGTAGAACCTTGTTTTGCCTTCGTAGACAGCCTCAATGATAAAACCGGCGCGGCCTCGCAGTGGTTCTCGATGCTTCTCGCTTTCTGCAACAGCCATCAGGTCTTGGGTCGGTAGTCTGAGCGAGTAGAGTGATACGGCACCATTTTCGATGGCCAGGCGATGCTTGAAAGGCAGTTGAGTCAGCAACTTTTTAATGATTGTCGCGTAAGCCTTGCGGGCATCAGCCAGATAAGCCTGAAACTCATGCTCGAATTGTTGATTGATGTCTGGCAGCGCCTTGTACAGCAACTGCATTTCACGGTTTATGGGAAGTAGGCCTTCCGTGCTGTTGCGCCCCGGCAGTCTCCAGTCATCAATGTTTTCACCGGCCATGTAGACCTCCAGCAACGACGACGAATCGTGTTTTATGCCGTAAGCGTTATAGGGCAGATTGGATGCTGAGAGGGTGCCTTTATGATCGCGATAGACAGGCGTATGGCTTTTGCGTAGCACCGCCAGCCTGGGGCGTAGATCAATGGGCGGGAATGGATAATCTTCCTGCTCAAGTATCTGTTGAATTGCAGGCGTTCTTCGCGCTTCTGTCATGGCGACGATGGCCATCGCCTTGCGTTCTGGCGCTGTGCGAACCAGTGCATTCACGGCTTCAAGTGATTCGGTTTCGGACTCTTCGAACGCGCTGACTGCCTGTGCTATCTCTTGTTCGGAATAAGGCAGGTTGCCCTGAATACGGATATAACCGTTGGCCTGCGCCCATGCCAGAAGGATGGGCAGGCGGGTTGTGACATAGGCGGCTTGCTGTTCTTCGGTGTCCATCCTTTTGTTGAAGATCACTGGCAGTTCGATCAGGTCGTCAAAGCTCATCCAGCGTGAAGAACCAAACTCGATGGCTTCCGCAAGGGTGACCCCATGCTGAAAATTGACCCACACTTCAGTACAACCGTATGGCAGATCGTCGGGAACACCGTTGACCAGCCATTCAGGGCAGTTCTCCAGTGCCAGTATGAAGCGTGCGAGTGTTGCTTCGTTGATCGACGCCGCCTTGCCCGTGTGGATCAGGTGGCTGTGCATATCGTTCAGGATGTCAGCGTGGCTACGCCCCAGGTTTTCTGTTCTGGAGAATGGGTAGCCGGCAATTTCTCCAGGCTTTCGATCCTCAGGTTGCTGAAGATCGCTGCTGATGGCATGCCATAAAATCCGGTCCATGAGTGTCATCAGGGACGCGGACGTTTCTTCCTCAGGCCGATCAAGTTGTGCCAGCAGCGTTTGTCCCAATGCCCTTGCCGGTCCGGATCTGAGAACCCGGGCCATAACCGCCACTGGGGAGTCCTGCACATCTGCCAGTGGACAGGAGGCAATGATTTCAGCACCCAGCTTGCTAAGCAGCGTGCCACCCTCGTTGCCCAGGTACTCAGTGCGGGCTCCTTTCAGGTCCTGCAGATTTTTCGGTGTCAGCATGGCCTTGATGTCGAACTGATCAATAAGCCCCAATTCCTGACTGGCGCGAAGTTCTGCCAGCGTATTGAGCAGGGTTTTGATTGCCGTTTTGTCAGGCGATGGTGGAAGCGACAACCCGAAGTTGTAGCTCAGCATCAATGCCAGGCTGACGCTGCCATCGCTGTCTATCTGAAACGGCAACTCCTGCTTTTCGGCTTGGAGCGGTGCAGGCAGAGCCGCTTTCTCAGCGCAGTATTCGCCGAATCCGGACGCTGGATCTGGCTTGATCCGAATGTCTTCAAGGCTGATAGGGGCATTGCTGCTCTGCATTACCGCAAGCAATGCTTTTCGTGTCGTCTCGTAGTCAGCACTTTCGGCCGGATCCATGAGGTCGATGTCAGCGTCGACAGCTTGGGCCGGTTCTGAAAGCGGTTGTTGCGCGGGATTTAGCTGTGTCATTACAAGTGCTCCGATAATGGTTAATCATTGGAGGACGATGTAATCAGGCATCAATCTGGCTGTGGCACTAAGTAAATATTGCGTGCGGGTCCAACCTTATTGCCCTGTGCGCCCCGTTTCCGTGCGACCCTTGCACCTTCAGTTCAGGCGAGCACAATTTTGGTGCTGCGCCTGATCGGGCGGGGAATGTCACTCTCGTTGGCGCACGACTTTGACCGGATGGCATAAGTCTTGCGCGGCTCAATTACCGTTCAGGCTCGCAGGAGGCACGCCGTGTCGATTCATATTGCCTTGCACCATGTCACGCACTATCGCTACGAACGCGCGGTCGAACTGGGTCCTCAGATCGTTCGCCTGCGCCCGGCCGCTCACAGCCGCACGCGCGTACTGTCGTATTCGCTGAAAGTCCTGCCCGAAAACCACTTCATCAACTGGCAGCAGGACCCTCAAGGTAATTACCTGGCGCGTCTGGTCTTCCCGGAAAAGACCAGGGAATTTCGCGTCGAGGTCGATCTGGTCGCCGAGATGGCGGTGTTCAATCCGTTCGACTTCTTTCTGGAGCCTTACGCCGAGAACATTCCGTTCACCTACGCCAGCGAAGAGCAGCGCGAGCTGGCGCCGTACCTGGAAAAACTGCCGCTGACCCCGAGATTTCAGGCGTATCTGGACAGCATCAGTCGCGAGCCGATACCCGCCATCGACTTTCTGGTGGGCCTCAACCAGCGCCTGAGTCAGGATGTCGCTTACCTGATCCGTATGGAACCGGGTGTGCAGACCCCGGAATTCACCCTGGAAAACGCTTCAGGTTCTTGCCGTGACTCCGCGTGGCTGCTGGTGCAGCTGTTGCGCCATCTGGGCATGGCGGCGCGATTTGTATCGGGCTATCTCATCCAGCTCAAGGCCGATGTCGAGGCGCTGGACGGGCCGTCGGGCACTGATGTCGACTTCACCGACCTGCATGCCTGGTGCGAGGTCTATCTGCCGGGTGCTGGCTGGGTCGGTCTGGATGCTACTTCCGGCCTCTTTGCAGGCGAAGGGCATATTCCGCTGGCGTGCAGCCCGGAGCCGTCTTCCGCAGCGCCGATCAGCGGTCTGGTCGAGCCGTGCGAAACCGATTTCAGCCACGAAATGTCGGTCGAGCGCATCTGGGAGGCGCCACGCGTCACCAAGCCTTACACCGAAGCGCAATGGCAGGACATACAGGCGCTTGGCCGACAGATCGACGCGGACCTGACGCGTGACGACGTGCGCCTGACCATGGGCGGCGAACCGACGTTCGTGTCCATCGATGATCGCGACGGTGCCGAATGGAACACGGCTGCGCTGGGGCCTCGCAAGCGTGAGCTGTCTGCCGAGCTGTTTCAGCGCATGCGCGCGCATTACGCGCCACTGGGGATCGTGCATTTCGGCCAGGGCAAATGGTATCCGGGCGAACAGTTGCCACGCTGGTCACTGAACTGTTTCTGGCGCAAGGACGGTAAACCGGTCTGGCGCAACAATGCGCTGATCGCCGATGAAACCCAGGATTACGGCGCTACCGGCGAGCTGGCCGGGCGCTTTCTGGCCAGCGTTGCCGAGCGTCTGAAACTGCCGGCCCGTTTCGTTTTTCCGGCTTACGAAGACAATTTCTACTACCTGTGGCGCGAAGGTGCGTTGCCGGTCAATGTGACTGCTGAAGACTCGCGGCTGGGTGATGAGCTGGAGCGCGCGCGTCTGCGCAAGGTATTCGCTCAGGGGCTGGACAAGATGATTGGTCAGGTCCTGCCGTTGGCCCGTAATGCAGGCGGCGACAGCTGGCAGAGTGGCCGCTGGTATTTGCGTGACGAACACTGCCGTCTGGTGCCGGGTGATTCCGCGCTGGGCTATCGCCTTCCATTGGCATCGCAGCCCTGGGTCAAGGCGGCGGAGTATCCGTTCATTCATCCGACCGATCATAACCAGGACTTCCCCGAGCTTGCCGACAGCGATTCGCTGACCTCGGCGCTCAAGTCCACAGATATCGACGCCGAACGCTCGCCGAAAATCGATGAGTCGGCCGACTGGCTGACTCGTACGGCGCTGTGTGCCGAAGCGCGCGACGGGCGTCTGTACCTGTTTATGCCGCCACTGCAAAAGCTTGAGGAGTACCTTGAACTGGTGGCCGTGATCGAAGCGACCGCTGAAGAACTGCAATGCCCGATTCTGCTGGAAGGCTACGAGCCGCCGAGCGATCCGCGTCTGTGTAACTTCCGCATTACCCCGGACCCTGGTGTGATCGAGGTCAACGTGCAGCCGTCCGCCAGTTGGGACGAGTTGGTCGAGCGCACCGAGTTTCTTTACGAGCAGGCGCGTCTCACACGCCTGACCACAGAGAAATTCATGATCGACGGCCGTCACACCGGCACTGGCGGCGGCAACCACTTCGTGCTGGGTGGCGCGACACCGGCGGACTCTCCGTTTCTGCGTCGCCCAGACCTGCTGCGCAGCCTGATCAGCTATTGGCACAACCATCCTTCGCTGTCGTACCTGTTTTCCGGTCTGTTCATCGGCCCGACGTCCCAGGCACCACGTATCGATGAGGCGCGCAACGACTCGCTTTATGAAATGGAAATCGCCTTCGCACAGATGCCGGAGCCGGGTGAAGAAGTTGCGCCGTGGATCGTCGATCGTCTGCTGCGCAACCTGTTGATCGACGTCACCGGCAACACCCATCGCGCCGAATTCTGCATCGACAAGCTGTACTCGCCCGATGGTGCAACCGGGCGTCTTGGCCTGCTGGAGCTGCGTGCCTTCGAGATGCCGCCGCATGCGCGCATGAGCCTGGCGCAGCAGTTGCTGCTACGGGCGCTGGTGGCGCGTTTCTGGCGTGAACCCTATGCACCGGCCAAGCTGGCACGCTGGGGCACGCAATTACATGATCGCTTCATGCTGCCGCACTTCATCGAGCAGGATTTCGCCGATGTGGTCGCCGACCTCAACGCAGCAGGCTACCCGGTACAGGCCGACTGGTTCTCTGCGCATTTGGAATTTCGCTTTCCGAAAGTGGGTGATTACGCCGTCAACGGCATCGAGCTGGAGCTGCGGCAGGCGCTGGAGCCCTGGCACGTTCTGGGTGAAGAGGGCTCGGCCGGTGGCGCGGTGCGCTACGTCGATTCGTCGCTGGAGCGTCTGCAGGTGCATCTCAGCGGGTTGCCACCGCAGCGTTACGTGTTGACCTGCAACGGCGTCGCGGTGCCTTTGCAGCCCACCGGACGGGCTGGCGAGTTCGTCGCGGGTGTGCGTTATCGCGCCTGGCAGCCGGCCAACTGCTTGCAACCGACCATCGGCGTCCATGCGCCACTGGTTTTTGATCTGGTCGACACCTGGATGCACCGCTCGCTGGGCGGCTGCGCGTATCATGTCGCCCACCCGGGCGGCCGCAACTATGAAACCTTGCCGGTCAACGCCAACGAAGCGGAAAGTCGTCGCCTTTCACGTTTCTTCCGCATCGGTCACACCCCGGGCAAACTGGACGTTCCGTCGCTCAACATTAACGACGAGCTGCCGATGACGCTGGATATGCGTCTGCATTAGAAAAACAGTGGCTCTGTGCGTCAGATGCACACGGACGTGACATCTGACTGCACTAATCTGAAGTCCTTACGTTGCCTGCCGAGCCTTCCATGCCCGACCTGCTTGACCATTACCCGCTGTCCGAGGGTACTTACCACGAAATGCTCGATGCCGACGGTGCCGTCCGCCCGCACTGGCGTCGTCTGTACGAACACATGCAACGCAGCACCTCGGCGCAGCTGATCCAGCGCCAGGCCTTGCTGACCCGGCAGATCCAGGAAAACGGTGTCACCTACAACGTTTACGCCGACCCCAAAGGCGCGGATCGCCCATGGGAGCTGGACCTGTTGCCGCACATCATTGCGGCGGATGAGTGGCAGCACGTAGCGGCAGGGATTGCCCAACGTGCACGGCTGCTCAACGCAGTGCTGGCGGACCTTTATGGCTCGCAGACGCTGATTGCCAATGGCCTGCTGCCCGCCGAACTTGTGTTTGGCCACAACAACTTTCTCTGGCCGTGTCAGGGAGTAAAACCTCCAGAAGGCACGTTCCTGCATATGTACGCGGTCGATCTGGCACGCACCCCGGACGGGCGCTGGTGGGTGACTGCCGACCGCACCCAAGCGCCTTCGGGTGCCGGTTATGCACTGGAAAATCGCCAGAGCGTCGCGCGTGCCTTGCCGGAAACCTATCGTGACCTGCAAGTCCGGCACCTCTCGGGTTTCTTCGACGCATTGCAACAGACGCTGGCCCGTCAGGCGCCAACCAGCAACGAGGCACCGCTGATCGTCCTGCTGACGCCGGGCCGTTTCAACGAAAGCTACTTCGAACACTTGTACCTGGCGCGACAACTGGGCTATCCGCTGGTCGAGGGTGGTGATCTGACCGTGCGCGATGCCACTGTCTACCTGAAAACCCTCAGCGGCTTGCGTCGGGTTCACGCCATCATGCGCCGTCTGGACGATGACTTCTGCGACCCTCTGGAATTACGTACCGATTCTGCGCTCGGTGTGCCGGGGCTGCTGGAGGCTGTGCGTCAGGGCAATGTGCTGGTCGCCAACGCATTGGGCAGTGGTGTTCTGGAGTCGCCTGGCCTGCTGGGCTTTTTGCCGAAAATCAGTCAGTACCTGTTTGGCGAAGATCTGATCCTGCCATCGGTTGCAACCTGGTGGTGCGGAGAGCCGCCCGTGCTGGCGCAAGCGCTGGAGAAACTGCCTGATCTGTTGATCAAGCCTGCATTTCCTTCGCAGCACTTCGCCCCGGTGTTCGGTCGCGATTTGAATGAGGAGCAGCGCAACGCGCTTGCCCTGCGCATGCAGTCGCGCCCCTATGCCTACGTTGCTCAGGAGCTGGCGCAGTTGTCTCATGCACCGGTGCTGCAGGCCGATGGCACCGGTCTGCAGCCGCGCGCCATCGGCATGCGTGTCTACGCAGTGGCCAGCCTCGACGGCTATCGCGTGCTACCGGGCGGCCTGACCCGAGTGGCCGCCGAAGCCGATGCCGACGTGGTATCGATGCAGCGCGGCGGTGCGAGCAAGGACACCTGGGTGCTGGGCGAACGCTCGCACCTTGGCGAGCCCTGGAAGGGGCAGCGCCCGCTGGGTGTCTATGACCTGATTCGCCGTGATCCTTACCTGCCGTCGCGGGTGGTGGAGAACCTGTTCTGGTTCGGGCGTTACTGCGAACGTTGCGACGACAGTGCTCGTCTGCTGCGCATCATGTTGACGCGCTATGTCGATGACGACGATCCCCTCGCGTTGCAGGCGGCTGTCGCGCTCGCCGAGAGCCTGGGCATGCTGCCCGAAGCCGAGGAGGGCGAAGAGTTGAAGGACCGCCTGCTGGTTGCTCTGCTGGGCGACGAGTGGCCGTTCAGCCTGCGCGCCAACTTGCAGCGTCTGCAGTGGGCCGCTTCGCAAGTGCGCGGCAAGCTCTCACGGGAAAACTGGCAGGCGCTGGTCGAATTGCAGCGCGAAGCCTCGAGCCTGGAAACCGACGAGCCGGATTTTGGCGAATTGCTGGATTTCCTCAACCGGCTGGTGATGTCTCTGGCAGCGCTTTCCGGTTTTGCGCTGGACGACATGACCCGCGATGAAGGCTGGAGCTTTTTGATGATCGGGCGACGTATCGAGCGCCTGAAGTTTCTCAGCACCAGTCTGGCGGCGTTTTTGCGCGGTTCGGCAGTCTCGGAGAAAGCCGGGCTGGAGTGGTTGCTGGAGCTGGGCAACAGCAGCATCACTTATCGTTCGCGGTACATGGCCGTGCCGCACCTGATTCCGGTGCTGGACCTGTTGCTGCTTGATGAGCAGAACCCGCATGCGGTGCTATTTCAGCTCAAGCTGGTGCAACGTTCGCTACGCCGCCTGAACGACGAGTTTGATGCGCCGCGTGACAGCAGCCTGGCGGTGCTGGCTCAGCGTCTCGCCGCATTTGACCTTGGCAGTCTGGAGAACCCGCTATTCGGTCAGAGCAGCATCGACGCTGTCCTCGACGGGCTGGCCGATCTGCTGCAGAGCATTGGTGACAGCAGTGGGCAGGCCTCCGACCGCTTGGCGCTGCGTCATTTTGCCCACGTCGATGACGTCAGCCAACGCACGGTATCTGTTTGATGAGCGCCTTCTACCAGATTTTTCATGACACGCATTACAAGTACGACAGCCCGGTTTCGCTGGCTCAGCAACTGGCGCATCTCTGGCCGCGCAGCAGTCCGTGGCAGCGTTGCACCGAGCAGGCACTCGAGATTTTTCCGGAGCCTACCACGCGCCGTGATGAGCTGGATGTTTTCGGCAACCCGCTGACCCGACTGGCGTTCGAGCGTCCACATGATGAATTGCAGGTCAATGCGCGGTTGCGTATCGAGGTCATGGAGAAGCCGTTTCTGGACTTCAATCTGTCGCCGGAATGGGAAGTGACCCGCAGTGCGCTGACCTACAGCGCCAAGCCGATGACTGCTGATATTCTGGAGGCCTGCCGCTATCGCTTCGAATCCCCCTATGTTCACCTGAAGCGTTCGTTCGTCGAATTCTCGCAGGTCTGTTTCCCGCCGGGCCGCCCTTTGTTGTTGTGCGTACAGGCCCTGATGGAAAAGATTTTCGAGGAATTCACCTTCGATGAAGAGGCGACTCAGGTCGCCACGCCCCTGGTGGAAGTGCTGGAGCGGCGACGGGGTGTGTGTCAGGACTTCGCCCACTTGATGCTGGCGTGCCTGCGCTCTCGAGGTCTGGCCGCGCGCTACGTCAGTGGCTATCTGCTGACCCAGCCACCACCGGGCCAGCCCCGCTTGATCGGTGCCGATGCCTCGCATGCCTGGGTATCGGTGTTCTGTCCGGCCTCTGGCTGGGTTGACTTCGATCCCACCAACAATGTGCAACCTGCGCTGGAGCACATCAGCCTGGCCTGGGGACGTGACTTCTCCGACGTATCGCCTTTGCGCGGCGTGATTCTGGGCGGTGGCACGCATGATCCCGATGTCCGGGTGACGGTAATGCCGGTCAGCGCCTAATTACCTGCTCCCGTGAATCGTTATTCAGTGGGGCGCTCCGTCGCGAGCGCCCGAGGGACCATTTGACGCACGTCCTTGGAACCCTGGCCCTGATCGGGCACTCTCTTCTTACGTCAGTTATCACGTTAATCAAGTCCTGCCCTGGAGATTCAAATGATTCGCAAGCTTGTAGCGATTTCGCTGTTGTCGTTGGCCAGTAGCCAGTTGCTGGCTGCCGAGTGCTCGGTCACAGTCGATTCGACCGATCAAATGATGTACGACACCAAAGCCATTGAGATCGACAAGAGCTGCAAGGAATTCACCGTCAACCTGACTCACTCCGGCAGCCTGCCGAAGAATGTCATGGGCCATAACTGGGTGCTGAGCAAGAAGTCCGATACCCAGGCAATCGTTACCGACGGCATGGCTGTAGGCATCGACAAGGATTACCTGAAGCCCGACGACAGCCGTATCATCGCCCACACCAAAGTCATCGGCGCTGGTGAAAAAGACTCGGTGACCTTTGATGTATCGAAGCTGGACCCGGCACAGGAATACCAGTTCTTCTGCACATTCCCCGGGCACATCAGCATGATGAAAGGCGCTGTGACCCTGAAGTAACGACACGCCCCGAACGAGGACGCAGAGCGTCGCACGATAGTTGAGATTATCGTTCCGCACGCTCCAGCGTGGGAATGCCGTGGGTGACGCTCTGCGTCACAGAACTGTGCCGCGCCGCACATTCAGAAGCGGACGCAGAGCGTCCAGAAAGGCGTACCCACGCGGAGCATGGGCACGATAGTGTTGCTGCTCTCTCGTTCCGCACGCACCCACTCAAGGCGCGTATGGTAATTCGCGTTTGTGCTGGGTCTTGGCGTAGGTTTCGCAGATGATCTTGAAGGCTTCCTCACGCACCGGTTCACCGTGCAGGAAAGCGTCGATCTCGGCGTAGGTCACGCCGTGCGAGGCTTCGTCCGGTTTGCCGGGGGACAGGTCTTCCAGGTCCGCCGTCGGTACTTTCTCGACCAGTGATTCCGGTGCGCCGAAATGGCGGGCAATAGCGCGCACCTGGTTTTTCACCAGACCGCTCAACGGTGCCAGATCGCATGCGCCGTCGCCGAACTTGGTGAAGAAGCCCATCACCGCTTCGGCCGCGTGGTCAGTACCGATCACCAGCCCCTGATAAGCGCCGGCGACGGTGTACTGCGCGACCATGCGCATACGCGCCTTGGTGTTGCCGAGGACGAAATCCACCGAGCTGGCCGGCAGCCCATCGAACGCCTTCACCTCAGCAGCCAGCGCCTTGACGCTGCTACCGATGTTGATGGTATGGCGCTCGTCCGGTTCGATGAAGTCGACCGAAGCCTGGGCCTCGTGCTCATCGGCCTGCACGACATAGGGCAGGCGCACGGCGATAAAGCGGTAGCTGTTATCGCCTGTGCTCGCGCGCAATTCCTTGACTGCGCGCTGTGCGAGCAAGCCCGCAGTCAGTGAGTCGACTCCGCCACTGATGCCTAGCACCAAGGTCTTGAGCCGCGCGTTCTGCAGACACTCCTTGATGAAACTGACGCGGCGGGCGACTTCTGCCTGCAACGCGTTCTGGTCCGCGAAAGGTGGCTGGACCTTGAGCTGTTCAGCAATCTGGCGCTGTACGGCGTGCATGATTCACTCCTCGTAAATAGGACAATTCAAGCTGGTTTTTCAGGGCTCGGCAAATCCGGCACCTTGAACACATGCCGCAGGTAGGCGACAAAGTTCGGGTCCTTGCACTGCGTCTTGCCGGGCTCGTCGGAAATCTTTGCCACAGCCTGACCGGCGCATGCGGTCATTTTCAGCACCATGTTCATGGGCGCGATGCCGGGTATGTCGGCGGTCAGGTTGGTGCCGATCCCGAAGCTGACATTGATGCGTCCGCGCAACGCCCGGAAGATGTCGAGTGCCTTGGGCAGGTTCAGCCCGTCGGAAAACACCAGCGTCTTGCTCATCGGGTCGATACCGAGCTTCTGGTAATGCGAGATGCATTTTTCGGCCCACTTCACCGGGTCGCCCGAATCATGGCGCAAACCGTCGAACAGTTTGGCGAAGTACAGATCGAAGTCATTCAGGAACGCGTCAGTGGTGATGCAGTCGGTCAGTGCGATACCCAACAGGCCGCGGTACTCGCGGACCCAGCAGTCAAGCGCGGCAATCTGGCTGTCGATCAGGCGCGGTCCCAGTTGTTGATGGGCCATGATCCATTCGTGAGCCATTGTGCCCAGCGGTTTCAGGTCAAGCTGACGCGCCAGATGAACGTTGCTGGTGCCGACAAACTGGCCTGGGAAGTCGTTTTTCAGGACGCCAAGCATTTCTTCCTGCACGCGATAGGAAAAACGCCTGCGCGTGCCGAAGTCCGCCACTTTCAGCTCGGCCAGTTCATCGGCCGTGGCATGAGTGGTCAGCCATTCGAACTTGTCATACAGACGATCCCGCGCCTGACTGAGCAGGGTGTCAGGATAGCGGTGCCGGTTGCGCACCTCGCTGACGATCGCCAGCAGTGGCACTTCGAACAGAATGACGTGCAGCCAGGGACCGTGCAGACGAATGCACAGCTCATCGTTTTCGATGCTGGTTTTCACATAGCGGGTGTTAAAGCGGAACAGTCCCAGAAACCTCAGAAAGTCCGGTTTTATGAACGTGATGCGCTCCAGAAAAGCCAGGTGTTCCGGGCTCAGGGACAGCTCGCACAGCAACTCGATCTGGTGTCTGATCTCGTCCAGGTAGGGGCGAAGATCCTCCCCGTTGCGGCACCGAAACTCCCACTCAACGTCGACGTTGGGGTAGTTGTGCAGCACTGCCTGCATCATGGTCAGCTTGTAGAAATCGGTGTCGAGCAGGCTTTGCACGATACGATTTGAAAAGGCGCTCTCGCTCATTGAATCGGGCTCTCCAGAGCAGCCGGATAATGTCGGACCCGCGACTTCCTGTCTGTCACCACGGAAAGCTCACGGCCGGATGGGTGGGCATTGTCGCCCTTAACGGGCCGGTTGATCCAACTGTTCCAGCATCCACTGCAGAAAAACCCGGATTTTGGGCACGTCGGCAGTGTGTTCCGGATAGGACAGGTAGTACGCACTGTTAGTGCTGGGCAATGCGTAATCCCATGCAATTACCAGCTTGTTCTCTGCCAGTTCTTCCTCGACCAGAAAGCGTGGCAACAGTGCGACACCGCAGCCGACCTGTGCGGCGCGGATGCACATATAGAACGTCTCAAAACGCGGGCCGTGATAGCTATGGTCGGTGTGATAGCCCTGGCTTTCGAACCATTCGTGCCAGGCTTCGGGGCGGAATGCGTTCTGCAGCAGGACCAGTTCGCTCAACTGAGTCGGGTCGCTGAGGGGGGCATCCGGCAGGCTCTCGGGTGAACACACCGCTACCAGTTCTTCGCCAAACAGCTTCACGCTTTCCGCGCCCGGTATGGCGGCCTGGCCGAAATAGAACGACACGTCACAACGTCCCTTGATCAGGTCGTCAGACTCCTGTTCGTTGATCAGGTCCAGGTGAATATGCGGATGACGCAAGCGCCAGCCCTTCAGGCGTGGCACCAGCCAGCGGGCACCGAACGTCGAGGGTGTGGACACCCGCAGTACCTCGGTTTCTCCGCCGTAAGAGCGCAGGAAGTGAGTGGACATCTCTATCTGGGTCAGGATCTTGCGCACTTCGGCCAGATACAGCGCCCCGGCTGGCGTCAACTGCAAACGGCGGCGGACGCGCTGAAACAGCAGGTGCTGAACCAGCTCCTCAAGCTGCGCAACCTGTTTGCTGACGGCGCTCTGGGTCAGGTTGAGTTCTTCAGCCGCGCGGGTGAAGCTCAGGTGCCGGGTCACCGCCTCAAAGCATTGCAATGCGGCTATCGAGGGCAGATGACGTTTGTTCAGCATGATGGTTTCTCTGTTCGAGGCGCGAGGGTGCAGACACGGGCACTATGAATAATCGGAATGATATCTCGCTTAAAGGTCGTTTGTCGGTCGCATGCGGGAAGGTTATTACTGCGCTTGCGTGACGTGTGTTTCAGATTAAGGCGTTGATCCCGGCAGTTGCGGCTGAATCCGCTAGCCTCAAATGGTGCGTCTCGTAGCGTTCGCGCACCGGGCGTGTGCAATTCGGTGACGCGTGTTGTTACAGGTGGGTTGTCCAAAGGTATTGGGTCGGGTTGCTATTTGATCTGGCTTGGGTTGCCCTTTTTATGGGGAGGGTTGCACCTTTGGCGTCTCAAGCGGTTGTACGGCCTGCGACTTGAGCAGTCGTATTATTGAATGGCTGGAAACGCATGACATTTTCAATAAGAAAAAAGTGATGGCACGGGCCTTGCTCTAAGCAAACGCGTATCCGGGCAATCATGTAACCGCACTGCTAATTAAAAAAATATCCTCAGGAGCACCACTCATGTCGCATACGTTTTACAGGAAAGGTTTTCTGGCAATCGCAGTGGCAACTGCATTGGGCGTGTCTTCGTTTGCACAGGCGGACGTGAAAATCGGCGTTGCGGGTCCGATGACCGGCGCGAACGCATCATTTGGGCAGCAGTACATGAAAGGTGCGCAGGCTGCGGCCGACGCGATCAACGCGGCGGGCGGTGTGAACGGGGAAAAAATCGTGCTGGTCGCGGGCGATGACGCCTGTGAGCCGAAACAGGCCGTGGCAGTGGCCAACCGTCTGGTTGACCAGGACAAAGTGATCGGCGTGGTCGGGCACTTCTGCTCATCGTCGACCATTCCTGCTTCAGAGGTTTACAGCGATGCGGGAGTAATTGCCATCACGCCGGGTTCGACCAATCCGACGGTGACCGAGCGTGGCCTGAAGGAAATGTTCCGCATGTGCGGTCGTGACGATCAGCAAGGTGTGGTCGCCGGTGATTACATCGTTGACGTGCTCAAGGGCAAGAAAGTCGCGGTCATCAATGACAAGGACACCTACGGTAAAGGGCTTGCTGATGCCACTGCCAAACAACTGGTAGCGCGTGGCGTGAAGCCGGTACTTGAGGAAGGTCTGACCCGTGGCGAAAAGGATTTCAGTGCGCTGGTAACGAAAATCCGCTCGACCGGTGCCGATGTTGTGTACTTCGGTGGCCTGCATCCGGAAGCCGGTCCACTGGTTCGCCAGATGCGCGAGCAGGGCCTCAAGGACGTCAAGTTCATGTCCGATGACGGCATCGTGACTGACGAACTGGTCACCACTGCCGGTGGTGCGCAATACGTTGACGGCGTGTACATGACCTTCGGTGCCGACCCGCGCGTACTGCCGGATAGCAAGGCAGTCGTGGACGAATTCCGCAAGTCCGGTTACGAGCCTGAAGGCTATACCCTCTACGCGTACGCTTCGATACAGGCCCTGGCTGCCGGTTTCAATGGTGCCAAATCCAACAAGGGCGACAAAGCCGCAGAGTGGCTCAAGGCGCATCCGGTCAAGACCGTCATGGGTGAAAAAGCCTGGGATGCCAAAGGCGACCTGAAAGTCTCCGACTACGTGGTTTACCAGTGGGACGCCACCGGCAAATACAAGCAACTCGAAAAACAGAAGTGAGATAGACCTCGTGTCAGTTCTGCCCGGCAGACGCTGACCCGGTGATGGGCTCGCCCATGAGCGAGCCTGCATCTCTTTTATTGTTTTCGGACCTGTCGGTCGCACCTCACGAGGGTGTGATCGGCAGGGTGCTGAGCTGCCTTTCAGTGTGAGCGTGCGTGATGGATGGGATCTTCCTGCAACAAATGGTCAACGGACTCACCCTCGGGTCTGTCTATGGCCTCATCGCCATCGGCTATACGATGGTCTACGGCATCATCGGCATGATCAACTTCGCCCACGGCGACGTTTATATGATTTCCGCCTACCTGGCCGCTATCGGTCTGGCGGTTCTGTCTTTCTTCGGACTGGAATCCTTTCCATTCCTGATTCTCGGCACGCTGGTCTTCACCATCGTGGTGACGGGGGTATACGGGTTTGTCATCGAGCGCGTGGCCTACAAGCCGCTGCGCAACTCGACCCGGCTGGCACCGCTGATCAGCGCCATCGGTATTTCCCTGATCCTGCAAAACTACGCGCAGATCAGTCAGGGCGCTCGCCAGCAGGGCGTGCCCACGTTGCTTGAGGGTGCGTGGCGCTTCGAGATCGGCAGCGGCTTTGTGCAGATTACCTACACCAAGATCTTCATTCTCATCGCCGCTTTTGTCGGCATGGGCGTGCTGACCTACATCATCAAATACACCAAGCTGGGCCGCATGTGCCGCGCCACGCAGCAGGACCGCAAGATGGCGTCGATCCTTGGCATCAACACTGATCGGGTCATCTCCTATGTGTTCATCATCGGTGCTGCCATGGCGGCACTGGCCGGTGTGCTGATCACCATGAATTACGGCACGTTCGACTTCTATGCCGGCTTCATCATCGGCATCAAGGCGTTCACTGCCGCGGTGCTGGGCGGGATCGGCTCGCTGCCGGGCGCCATGTTGGGCGGTTTGATCCTGGGGGTTGCCGAGTCGCAGTTTTCCGGCCTGATCAACTCCGATTACAAAGACGTGTTCAGTTTCGGCCTGTTGGTGCTGATCCTGATTTTCCGTCCCCAAGGCCTGCTGGGTCGCCCACTCGTGGCGAAGGTATAAGTATGTCCGCTCCTGTTGCTGCTCCTGTCGTCAAACCTGTTGAAATCAAGAAAAGCCTGATAGATGCCGTGGTCGCGGGGCTGCTGGCACTGATCGTGTTCGGTCCCATCGTCGGGATTGTGCTCGATGGCTACAGCTTCAACCTGCAACCCACCCGCGTGGCCTGGCTGGTGGCCGTGGTCATGGTCGGGCGATTTCTGATCAGCCTGTTTCTGCAAACACCCAAAGGCATACGTGTTTCCCAGAGCTTCGAAAGCTCCGACTCCGGCGTGCATGTGCTCAAGCCTGATCACAAATCCCGCCTGTACTGGATCATTCCGCTACTGATCGTGATTGCCATCGTGTTTCCGATCTTCGCCAACAAGTACATTCTGACCGTGGTTATTCTCGGGCTGATCTACGTATTGCTGGGGCTTGGCCTGAATATCGTGGTCGGCCTGGCCGGCCTGCTCGATCTGGGCTACGTGGCGTTCTACGCCATCGGAGCCTATGGTCTGGCGCTTGGTTATCAGTACCTTGGCCTGGGCTTCTGGTCGGCGCTGCCGCTGGCGGCAATTGCGGCGGCACTGGCCGGATGTATTCTGGGCTTTCCGGTGTTACGCATGCATGGCGATTATCTGGCCATCGTGACGCTGGGGTTCGGGGAAATCATCCGTCTGGTGCTGAATAACTGGCTGTCGTTCACGGGCGGTCCGAATGGTGTGCCGGTCCCGTCACCGACCTTTTTCGGCCTGGAGTTCGGGCGTCGTGCCAAGGATGGTGGCATTCCGATTCATGAATATTTCGGCTTCGATTACAACCCGGACCTGAAATTCCTGTTCATCTACACCGTGCTGTTTCTTGTCGTGCTGGCCGTGTTGTTCATCAAACATCGTCTGACTCGCATGCCGATCGGCCGCGCCTGGGAAGCCCTGCGCGAGGACGAGATTGCTTGCCGTTCGATGGGCCTCAATCACGTACTGGTCAAGCTCTCGGCGTTTACCATCGGTGCTTCGACGGCGGGACTGGCCGGGGTGTTTTTCGCCAGCTATCAGGGCTTCGTCAACCCGACGTCATTCACCTTCTTCGAGTCTGCACTGATTCTGGCGATTGTGGTGCTGGGCGGTATGGGGTCGACCGTAGGGGTGGTTATCGCTGCGTTCGTGCTGACCGTTGCGCCTGAACTGTTGCGCAGCTTCTCCGAGTACCGGGTGCTGCTGTTCGGCATCCTGATGGTGTTGATGATGATCTGGCGCCCACGCGGGCTGATCCGCATCAGCCGCACTGGCGTAAAACCGCGCAAGGGTGCGCTGGTGACAGAAGGAGGTGCGCGATGAGCAATGAAGTGATTCTTTCCGTCGAGCACCTGATGATGCACTTCGGCGGCATCAAGGCTCTCAGCGATGTCAGCCTCAAAGTCCGCCGCAACTCTATCTTCGCTCTGATCGGCCCCAACGGCGCAGGCAAGACCACCGTGTTCAACTGCCTGACCGGCTTCTACAAGGCCACAGGTGGACGCATCGAGCTGCATACTCGTGGCAAGACCACCAATGTGATCAGGCTGCTGGGCGAGCCGTTCAAGGCAACCGACTTTGTTTCGCCGAAAAGCTTCTTCAGCCGGGTGTACTACAAAATGTTCGGCGGTACCCATCTGGTCAACAGGGCAGGGCTGGCGCGTACGTTTCAGAACATTCGTCTGTTCAAGGAAATGTCGGTCGTTGAAAACCTGCTGGTTGCCCAGCACATGTGGGTCAACCGCAGCCTGATCAGCGGGATCCTCAATACCAAAGGCTATCGCAAGGCCGAAGAGGATGCGCTCAATACGGCGTTCTACTGGCTGGAAGTCGTGGACCTGGTGGACTGCGCCAACCGTCTGGCCGGAGAGCTGTCATACGGGCAGCAACGGCGCCTGGAAATCGCCCGGGCCATGTGCACGCGTCCGCAGGTGATCTGTCTGGATGAACCGGCTGCCGGTCTCAACCCGCAGGAAACCGAGGCGCTCAGCGGCATGATCCGCCTGCTGCGCGATGAACACGACATGACCATTGTGCTGATCGAGCACGACATGGGCATGGTCATGGGCATTTCCGACGATATTGTGGTGCTTGACCACGGCAACGTGATTGCCATGGGCGGGCCGGAACAGATCCGTAACGATCCGAAAGTGATCGCCGCGTACCTGGGCGCTGATGAAGAGGAGTTGGTATGAGTAAGCCGATCCTCGAACTGAAAGAGATCGATGTGTTTTACGGGCCGATTCAGGCCCTCAAGAAAGTCTCGCTGCACATCAATGAAGGCGAAACGGTGAGCCTGATCGGCTCCAACGGTGCGGGCAAGTCCACGCTGCTGATGTCGATCTTCGGCCAGCCGCGCGCTGCCAGCGGGCAGATCATCTATCAGGGTACTGACATCACTCAGAAGTCTTCGCATTACATTGCTTCCAACGGTATTGCTCAGTCGCCGGAAGGGCGGCGGGTGTTCCCCGACATGTCAGTCGAGGAAAACCTGATGATGGGCACCATCCCGATTGGCGACAAGCATTCGGCCGAAGACATGCAGCGCATGTTCGAACTGTTCCCGCGCCTCAAGGAGCGCCGCAACCAGCGCGCCATGACCATGTCCGGTGGCGAGCAGCAAATGCTCGCCATCGCCCGCGCGCTGATGAGTCGTCCCAGGTTGTTGTTGCTTGATGAGCCGAGCCTGGGGCTGGCGCCGATCATCGTCAAACAGATCTTCTCGACCCTGCGCGAGCTGGCGGCCAGCGGCATGACCATCTTTCTGGTCGAGCAGAACGCCAACCATGCGCTGAAACTGTCTGATCGCGCCTATGTGATGGTCAATGGCGAGATCCGACTGTCCGGCACGGGCAAGGAATTGCTTGTAAATGAAGAGGTCAGGAACGCTTATCTGGGCGGACACTGAGTTCGTCAAAACCCTGCCGTTTTTGACGCGCGCCCCGAATGTGTAAACATCCGGGGCGTCGCTTTTTGCAATTGTGGAAAACAATTTTGACGGCGCTACCAGGTGCGACATAAAACCGCTGCAAATGGTTGTTTTGTCACTGTTTTGACTTGTTCAGGTTTACTGTGGAACCGGCTGTTAATAACTTGGGAGTATGTGCCTGAAGGCCTTTATGCATAAGGCCTGTAGAGGATTGATTAAATTTTGATCAAGGGTTTTGGACTGGCTTTCAGGGGTGTTTGTCAACAGCATTGAAGCTGGTCGTTCATACAGTTTTTTCAGTTACACAGCCTGTGGATAAGTCTGTTAACAAGCCTTGGAAATAGTGATCCAGCCGTTACTGCGTCTGGGCTACAGGCCATCACGGTTTTCTGACGCCTGGTGGCGTCCTGGCAGTATCGGGCAAAGTCAAGGTGAAAACTTCTCCGGATCTGCTGCAAGCCCCGAACGACGGGACTTTCAGCGTTACCGACTTGCCCCCAGAGATTGTGTGTCTGACTGTGGATAAGGTGGGCAAAACTGCCTGCAAGGCCCGTGGCGTATGGCTCGGCTTGAGTTGGTTGTTTTTTGTACAAATACACTGGGTTGTTGCATCGACGTGCCGCTGACGGGCATTCTGCTGCCCTCGTCAGAACTTATTAACAGGTGCGCTGTTTTTCGCGCCAGGTCAGGAGAACGAAATGACTTCCACTGTATTCATCACGGGCGCTACTTCCGGTTTCGGTGAGGCCTGTGCCCGCCGTTTTGCCGAAGCAGGCTGGTCGCTGGTATTGACTGGCCGTCGCGAGGACCGTCTTGCCGCGTTGAGCGCCGAGCTGTCGAAGCAGACCAAGGTGCATACGCTGGTACTGGATGTGCGTGACCGCAAGGCAATGGAGAGTGCCATCGCAGATTTACCTGAAGAGTTCGGCAGCATTCGCGGGTTGATCAACAACGCCGGTCTGGCGCTGGGGATCGACCCTGCGCCCAAGTGCGATCTGGATGACTGGGACACCATGATCGACACCAACGTCAAAGGTCTGGTTTACACCACACGCCTGTTGCTTCCACGCCTGATTGCGCATGGTCGCGGCGCAAGTATCGTCAACCTGGGCTCGGTAGCCGGCAACTATCCTTATCCGGGTGGTAACGTCTACGGTGGCACCAAGGCGTTTGTCGGGCAGTTCTCGCTGAACCTGCGCAACGATCTGATCGGCACGGGCGTGCGAGTCACCAACCTTGAGCCCGGGCTGTGCGAGAGTGAGTTTTCGCTGGTACGTTTCGGCGGGGATCAGGCCAAGTACGATGCGACCTACGCAGGTGCCGAGCCGATTCAGCCTCAGGACATCGCCGACACCATCTTCTGGATCATGAACACGCCAGCGCACGTCAACATCAACAGCCTGGAACTGATGCCCGTCAGCCAGACCTGGGCCGGTTTTGCGATTGATCGTAACCGCGGTTGATTGCTTGCTGATCGGGCCGCACAGGTGGTGCGGTTCGATCGATCAGTCTTCTACAGGCGTCGGCGGCGGGAAAGCGTTCACGAAGCGGTTCTCGACAAAGTCAGCCAGCCCGATGTAACAGGTTGCCAAGTGGTAAGGCGTGGTCGACGGCATGTCGCTGCGGCTGACTGCGCCATCGGGCTCTACACACTCGTTCCAGCCTTTGGCATGCAGGAAGCGCTGCGCAAAGGCTGACATTTGCGCAGTTAAACTCGCCTCGCACTCTGGCTGCATGGCCATGGCTCGCAGGTATTCCGCCTGAGCCCAGATTCGCTGGGTGGCATCGCGTATCGTGCCATCAAGTGTCAGCATTGCAGTCACTGCGCCGCTCTTTGGCTCGACGCCCTGTGCCTGAGCGTAGGCAAACGCGCGGGTCATGGACTCGTGCAGCTCGCGCCCGTGCAGCTCTGGCGACGATTGCAGCAGGAAGAACCATTCGAACTGATGACCTGGCTCGTACCAGTTATCCACAGCGCCCAAGGGTTTCTCCAGCATCACGCCGGTGGCGGTGTCGACAAAGCGGCGCTGCATGTGGATAACCAGGGCGTCCAGCGCTGACTGGGTTGCAGGGTCGGCGCGCACCGACAGCGTCGCCAGAAAGGCCTCTGCCAGATGCATCAAAGGGTTCTGGAGCGGGCCGGTGCCCAGCGTCGACCAGTCTTCATCGAGTTGCGCTTCGTACAGCCCGTCATCGTCGGCAAAGCGCTCCGCTACAACACTGAGTGCCGCATTGAGCACGGACTCTGCCAGCGGGTCCTGCACCTGCGCCCAGTAATGTGCGCAAGCGAAAATAATGAAGGCATGAGTGTAGAGGTCCTTGCGGCGATCCAGAGGTTTGCCCTGTGGATCGATGCTATAGAACCAGCCGCCATGCTCGGCATCGTGGAAGTGCTGTTGCAGGGAGCGAAACAGCTCACCGGCGCGGGCTCGGGCGTTCGGCACTTCGACGTTATCGATAAGGCTGGAAAACAGAAACAACTGACGTGCACAGGCCATGGCGCGATAGCGTTGCGGCGCTAGAGGCTGATCGTTGGCGTCAAGCGCTTCGTAAGGCAATGCCAATTGTGCGTTCCAGCCAGGGCCCTGCCAGAGCGGAACGACGACCTGCAGAAAGTGCTGCTGCAAGGCAGCGAACACCGAGGTCAATTCAGGCGTGGAGGCGGAGCGGGTCACATGGGGCATCGGCTGGCATCGCGGCAGTGTCGAAGTGCGCAGCATGTTATCAGGATTGCTGCATGCGGGGTCGGGGTGATCGTTCCTCACGCTCGGCGCGTGAGGAACCTCTTTCAGTCAGCCAATCAACGCCAGCCGCTCATTGATCGCCGCTTCGATCCCTTGGGCGTCCAGCCCGCACTCAGCCAGCATCTGCGCAGGCTTGGCATGCTCGACGTAGGTGTCCGGCAGGCCCAGGTGCAATACCGACTTGAGGATATTGGCGCGTGCCAGAAACTCACTGACCGCAGCACCGGCACCGCCCATCACTGCGTTCTCTTCCAGCGTAACCAGTAGTTCGTGACCGGCGGCCGCCTCTCGCACCAGAGCCTCGTCCAGCGGCTTCACGAAACGCATGTCGATCACCGTCGCATCCAGCTTTTCGGCCACCACCAGCGCATCGGCCAGTTGCACGCCAAACACCAGTATCGCAACGCCCTGGCCCTGACGACGCACAACGCCCTTGCCGATTTCGACGGGGTCAAGACCTGCCTCGATCAACGCGTTCGGACCGGTGCCGCGTGGGTAGCGCACTGCCGCAGGGCCTGTGTGCAGGTAACCGGTGCTGAGCAGCTTGCGTAGTTCGTTTTCGTCACTCGGCGTCATGACCATCATGCCGGGGATGCAGCGCAGGTAGGACAGGTCGAAGCTGCCTGCGTGAGTCGGGCCGTCTTCGCCCACAAGCCCGGCGCGGTCGATGGCGAACAGTACGTCGAGGTTCTGCACCGCGACGTCATGCACCAGTTGATCGTAGCCGCGCTGCAGGAAGGTCGAGTAGATAGCCACGACCGGCTTGCTGCCTTCACAGGCCATACCGGCCGCCAGCGTTACAGCGTGTTGTTCGGCGATGGCAACATCGAAGTAGCGTTCTGGAAAGCGCTCGCTGAATGCCACCAGGTCCGAGCCTTCCTTCATGGCTGGCGTGATGCCGACCAGCCGCGAATCAGCCTCGGCCATGTCGCAGATCCACTGGCCGAACACTGCGGAATACTTCGGTGCACTGATTTTTTTCGGGGCGACAGGCGCATTCAGCGGCTCAAGCTTGGTAATGGCGTGATAACCGATCGGGTCGACTTCGGCTGGCGCAAAACCTTTGCCCTTCTTGGTGACCACGTGCAGAAACTGCGGGCCTTTCAGATCACGCATGTTGCGCAGCGTGGCGATCAGAGTCGGCAGGTCGTGGCCATCGATAGGGCCGATGTAGTTCCAGCCCAGCTCTTCGAAAAGCGTGCCCGGAACCAGCATGCCTTTGGCGTATTCTTCGGTGCGACGCGCGATTTCCCAGGCACCGGGCAGGCGCGAAAGCACCTTTTTGCTGCCTTCGCGCATACTGCTGTACGTGCGGCTGGAAAGAATCTTGGCCAGGTAATTCGACAGACCGCCGACATTGCGCGAGATCGACATGTCGTTGTCGTTGAGAATCACCAGCATGTCGGCTGCCACTTCCGGCGCGTGGTTCAACGCTTCGAAGGCCATGCCGGCAGTCAGCGCACCGTCGCCGATCACGGCAATCGATTTACGCTCGCTGCCTTGCAGGCGCGAGGCAATCGCCATACCGAGGGCGGCGCTGATAGAGGTGCTGGAGTGCCCGACGCCAAAGGTGTCGTACTCGCTCTCGCTGCGACGCGGAAAGGCCGCCACCCCATCCTTCTGGCGCAGGGTGGACATGCGCGCGCGACGGCCGGTGAGGATCTTGTGCGGATAGGCTTGATGACCCACGTCCCACACCAGACGGTCGTCCGGGGTGTCGAAAACGTAATGCAGCGCGATGGTCAGCTCGATGACCCCAAGACCGGCACCAAAATGCCCTCCGGTCTGGCCAACGGAATACAGCAATTCCAGGCGCAGTTCATCGGCCAGGGTTTCCAGCTCGGCTTCGCCCAGACGGCGCAGGCCGTGCGGGGTATCGGCTCGGTCGAGCAACGGCGTGACCGGGCGCTCGCGGGGGATCTCTTTGAACGTCGTGGGCATCAGGCGAATCGTTATAAGTAAAAGAGGCGGCAGTTTACCTTATGCATCGCAAGCTGCCCATGAAGTGCGTCGGCGGATGGTCCGCCGACTCACACGCTTAATGACTGAGACCTGACGAACCGTGGTTGATTCAGCAGATTTCCGGCTTCGGTGACGGTGATCAGTGGCGGCGTTCGACGATATAGCGTGCCAGCTCGCGCAACGGCTCTGCGGCGGCATCGAACGGGCTCAGCGCCGTCAGCGCCTGATCACGCAGTTCCAGTGCATAGTGCTTGGCCGCTTCCAGGCCCAGCAACGCAGGGTAGGTCGGCTTGTCGCGGGCGATGTCGGCACCCTGACGCTTGCCGAGGGTCGCAGTATCGCTTTCGACATCGAGAATGTCGTCCTGAACCTGAAAGGCCAGACCGACCGCGCGCGCATAGACCTGCAAGGCGTCAAGACGGGGCTGATCGGCTTGACCGCTGGCCAGTGCGCCAAGCCGGACGCTGGCTTCGATCAACGCACCGGTCTTGTGCCGATGCATGTATTCCAGCGCGGCCTGATCAAGCTTCAGCCCCACAGAGCCCAGATCGATCGCCTGCCCGCCCACCATACCTGCCGGGCCGGCAGCGGCTGCGAGGGTGTTGACCATCTGCAGACGCGTTTCAGCATCGCGTGAGGTCAGGTGCGGCGCGAGCAGCGCAGTGAACGCCAGGCTTTGCAGGCCGTCACCTGCCAGGATCGCGCAGGCTTCATCGAAGGCCTTGTGCGTGGTCGGCTGGCCGCGACGCAGGTCGTCATCGTCCATCGCCGGTAAATCGTCGTGCACCAGCGAGTAAGCATGAATCAGTTCAACCGCACAGGCGGCACCGTTGGCATCTTCGGCTACGCCACCCAGCGCTTCGCAGGCCGCGTAGGCCAGCAGCGGGCGCACGCGCTTGCCGCCGTTCATCACGCTGTAGCGCATGGCTTCGTAAAGGCGGTTCAGCTCAGGGCTCGGTGCCTGAAACAGTTTTTCGAGTGCTGCGTTGACGCGAGTCTGGCTTTGCGCTTGATAGCTCGCGATCATTCGGGAAGTTCCGCATCGTCGAACGGCTCTTCGCTCAGTTCACCATCGCGCTCCAGCAGTACCTGAACCTTCTGTTCGGCCTGGGTGAGGGCGCTCTGGCAGTCGCGGGTCAGGCGTACGCCTTGCTCGAAGGCGGTCAATGAGTCTTCCAGCGACAACTCGCCATTCTCCAGCCGCTCTACCAGCGCTTGCAGGTCAGCGAGTGACTGTTCGAAATCCAGTGCAGCTTTCTTGCGGGCCATGGGGGCATTTCCGGTAGAGGTTAAACCGCGCGACACTAGCAGAGCGAGGGCTTCTGGGCAAATAACGGCGACGGAGCAATGCCAGGGCAGCAGTTGTCAGGATTAACCCGCAGCGAACCCGTTCTGCAGGTCTGCGATCAGGTCTTCCGGGCTTTCCAGGCCGACCTGTAGCCGCAGCATCGGGCCGATGCCGCGGTCAGGGCCATATTGCTCGACTTCAGTGATCAGGCTTTCAAAACCGCCCCAGGAGTAACCAATCCCGAACAGTTTCAACGCGCCGGTAAATCGGTCCAGCACCTGCCGGTCAACGGCATGGAATTCGAAACTGAGCAAGCCATTGCAGCCATGAAAATCGCGCTTCCAGATGGCGTGCCCCGGATTGCCCGGCAATGCGGGATACAGCACGCGGGCAACCTGAGGCTGGTCCTGCAGCCATTGCGCGATCTGCAGCGCATGGCGTTCGTGCATGGCCATGCGCGCCGCCAGGCTGCGGGCACCGCGCAGCACCAGATACGCGTCGTCGGGGCTGACGGTATTGCCCACGGCGGTATTCATGGTCTTGAGGGTTTTCCAGTGCGCTTCGGTGGTGCTGACGCTGCCCATCATGACATCGGAATGCCCGGCCACGTATTTGGTCAGGGCCATCAGGGAAATGTCCGCGCCCAGCTCCAGCGGCTTGTAAAGAATTCCCGAGCCCCACGAGTTATCCACAGCCAGCAGTAGATTCCTTGCCTTGCACACCTGTGACAGGGCAGGCAGGTCGCACATGTCGAACGTCAGCGAACCGGGCACTTCAGCGTAGATCATCCGTGTGTTGGTCTTGATCAGCGATTCCACATTGCTGCCGTCGGCCGAGTAGAAATCGAACTGGATGTCGAAGGCCGTCAGCATCGTTTTTGCCAGGCGCCGAACGGGGCCGTACACCGATTCAGTAATCAGCACGTGGTCGCCTGGGCGCAGAAACGATTGAAACATCTGCGCCACTGCTGCCAGCCCGGTTGGGTACAGGCAAGTACCGTGCGCGCCCTCAAGCCCGGAAATCAGATCCTGCAAGGCAAACGCCGTCGGGTTGCCGTTGGCACCGTAGGTCAGCGAGCGCTCTGGCCCTGTGGTGCGAATTTCTGCCTCGCGCAAACTCTCCAGACTGTCGAACAGCACCGTGCTCAGACGCACGACCGGCGGGTTGACCGCAAGCCCAGGCCCGCTGCTGGCGCTGCGGCCGCGTTGCGACAGGGCGGTGTGGGCGCGAGGGTCCTTATCGTGCGGCATTGGAGGCTCCAGTCAGGGAAAGGGCAAGCAGGCAGACTGCCGCTCAGGCACGCACAAGCGTAATGCATCGTGCGTCTGGCAGGTATCACTGATCGTTCAGCGCAGCGCTCGCGTAGAACTCATGCAGCTTTGCCTGCAATAGCTGCCTGTCCGGCAAGCGGGTCTGATACTCGGCAATCAGCGCGGGTGAAAGCGAGCGGTTCAGGGCGTACTCGACCACTTCATCGTTTTTGCTGGCGCAGAGTAAAACGCCGATGGCCGGGTTTTCATGGGGTTTGCGTACCTTCCGGTCCAGCGCCTCAAGATAAAAGTCCAGCTTGCCCAGATATTCTGGCTCAAAGCGGCCGACCTTGAGTTCGATGGCAACAAGGCAGTTGAGGCCGCGATGGAAAAACAGCAGATCCAGTGCAAAATCCTGACCGCCGACCTGCAACGTGTACTCGGAGCCGACAAAACAGAAGTCGCGGCCCAACTCGATCAGAAAATCCCTCAGGCGTTGCAGCAAACCGCGATGCAGGTCGGCTTCGGCGTGTCCCGATGGTAGCTCGAGGAACTCCACCATGTAGGCATCACGGAACACATCCAGTGCTGCCGGTCGGGTTTCCTTGAGCATTGCCGAGGCTTTGGCTGGCTGGGTGATACTGCGCTCGAACAAGGCGGTCTTGAACTGGCGCTCCAGCTCGCGTTTTGACCATCTCTCCTGAGTTGCCATTTTCAGATAAAACTCGCGTTCTTCAGGGCGCTTGCTCTGGCTGAAAATGATCAGGTTATGGGATCAGGATAATTGTCGCGCCAGTGGTGCGACTTTCTCTTCTGCGCGGTAAATCTCATAGAACTGACGCATGCGAAACAGGTTGCTGCGCGTAAACCCGCGCAGTCCTGGCTGGGTTACAGCCAGATGCTCGGCAAGCTGGCTGACCACCGCGTCACCCCATTCGGCGTTTTCAATCTTGCGGCTGATGTAGGCGCCTACCTGCCAGTAAAGCTCGATCAGGCGAGTGTTGACCGCCTGTGCAGCTTGCTGTCGAGCGCCCTGAATCATTGCGAGCACTTCATCAAAGCGATCATTTACAGGCGTATGCGGGGCATTGGGAGTACTCATGCTGCAAGTACTCCACTGCGTGGGAAACCGGTGTCGAGTTGCAAGCGAAAATCTGGATGGGCAGTTGTCCGGCTCATAGGGCGCGTCCTTGGGCAGTGGCTAAGGACGCTACTTTACGTTCAGATCACGACTGTCCGACCCAGAATCTCTTTTGAGTTTGTAGCACCAGGTTTCTGTTTGCGCAGGCCTTGACTTGCGCCTTATTTATCCAGGTCGGACGCCTGATGCCGCTCCGGCACCTGGTCCGCCTCTTCGCCCCAGGTGCGGTTGACCTTCTGGCCTTTGATGACGGCAGGGCGCGCGGCGATTTCTTCCGTCCAGCGAATCAGGTTCGGGTATTCGTGCACCGACAGGAACTCGGCGGCCGAATAAACCTTGTTCCTTACCAGCGCGCCATACCATGGCCAGACCGCGATATCGGCAATCGTGTAGGTGTCGCCAGCCAGGTAGCGGTGCTCGCCCAGTCGACGGTTCAGCACATCGAGTTGGCGCTTGGCCTCCATCGCGAAGCGATTGATGGGGTATTCGAGTTTCTCCGGCGCGTAGGCGTAGAAGTGCCCGAACCCGCCACCCAGGTAGGGCGCCGCGCCCATCTGCCAGAACAGCCAGTTCAGCGTTTCGGTACGGCCTGCCGGGTCGGCGGGCAGGAAACTGGAAAACTTCTCAGCCAGGTACAGCAGAATCGAACCGGACTCGAATACCCGGACAGGTGTTTCATGGCTTCGGTCCAGCAACGCAGGGATCTTGGAGTTGGGATTGATCTCGACAAAGCCGCTGGAGAACTGATCGCCCTCGGAAATGCGGATCAGCCAGGCATCGTATTCCGCGCCGCTATGCCCCAGCGCCAGCAGCTCTTCGAGCATGATCGTGACCTTCACCCCGTTGGGTGTGGCCAGAGAATAAAGCTGCAGTGGGTGCTTGCCGACGGGCAGTACCTTGTCATGCGTGGGACCGGCTACGGGCCGGTTGATGCTGGCGAACGTACCGCCTGCTTTTGTTTCCTGCTGCCATACCTTCGGCGGGGTGTAAGGGGTTTGGGTCATGAGTAGCCTCGCTTGTTCAAGGGTGATCGCTGGACCGGTCGTATTGCGAATGACCATTGACGTTATAGATCAACGTGCGCGGATGGAAGTGCCTTGCGATTCTGATCGAGCGTGGCGAGGCCTCGAAAGGGCCCTTTAGCTGCCGCCGGTAGTTTGTGGAATATTCCTACAGTAACTAAGGCGTCGCCCTATAGCTGTAACTCTATGAAAGAAGAGAACATATGCCCGCAGCATGAGGCCATAAGGTTATCCATTTATGATCTTGATTGTCAAAATCGTTCTCTGATCTACCTGTCAATAGCTGGATACCGTATGTCGTCATCTCGCAGCACAAGCTTTATAAAATGGCGTGACCTGATCATCAATCTCGTGTCCAAGGAAATTAAAATCCGTTACATGGGGGCGACGTTGGGCTTCGTTTGGTCATTGGGAAATCCGCTGGTTGTTACACTTACGTATTACACGGTCTTCACCTATATCCTGCCCAGCAATCAGGACCGCTTTGCGCTTCATCTGGTAACAGGTGTCGTCCACTGGATGCTTCTGGCACAAATAGTTTCACAGAGCGGGGAATGGCTCATCAATAATGGCAACCTCATTCGGAAGTTACGCTTCCCGCGTATATTGCTACCCGTCTCCGGAGCATTGTCGATTGCTGTGTTCTGGGCGGGCTGCATGCTCGTGTATGTATTGTTATTCCCCATGCTGGGTGGTGTGTTTTCACACGCGCTGTTTTTTTATCCCATTGTACTGATTGCGTTCATGGCGCTCATCATGGGGTTCGGTCTGGCGCTTAGCATCATTCAGGTAACGGTGAGGGATGCAAAACACTTCATCGACGTATTTCTGCCCTTGCTGTTCTGGTTGACGCCAATTGTGTGGGTCACCTCCGCGCTGCCCGAAGGTATCGCCAGCATAGCGGCCTACAACCCGGTAGCTCTTTATTTCGATAGTTTCAGCAGCATTTTGCATGCTGGTGTGGTTCCAGACACCCGTGATCTGCTGCTTTGCGTGTTGATGGGGGCCGCCTCGTTGCTCATCGGCCTGCTGATATTCAGAAAGGTCGACGACGTGGTGGAGTATTTATGAGCCGCGTCGTCATCAAGGCGGAAAACCTTACCAAGCAGTTCACTCTTCGCCACAACAGGGGCGGTTTGAAAAGCAAGTTTCTAGGCCTGTTCGATGCTCGATACCGTGAGCATGCCGAAACGTTCATGGCAGTCAGCGACGTGTCGTTCACCTTGCATAAAGGGGAGTCGCTTGCACTTGTGGGACATAACGGTTCAGGTAAAAGCACGCTCCTACAGCTGGTTTCACGCATCCTTGTTCCCACCAGCGGACGTTTGACTACGGTGGGCCGTGTAGCCCCTTTAATAGAAATCGGTGTGGGCTTTCACCCTGATCTGACAGGGGAAGAGAATATCTATCTCAATGCCAGCCTGTTCGGGTTAAGTAACAGGGAAGTACGTTCGCGTTTCAACGAGATCGTGGATTTTTCCGGGCTTGGAAACTTTATTGATACGCCGGTGAAGAACTATTCGTCGGGTATGTACATGAGGCTGGGTTTTTCGGTAGCGGTTCATGTTGAGCCACAGGTCCTGCTGGCTGACGAAGTGCTTGCTGTGGGGGACGAAGAGTTCAAACGCAAATGCCACGAGCGAATTCGCACTTTGCAGGATGACGGCATGGCCCTGATTCTTGTTACTCACGCGGTAGAAGAGGGGAAAGCGTTTTGTCAGCGTTATTTGACGCTTGAGCGTGGCCGGATAATCGAACACGGTTGTTATTGATTCATTGCAGTCAGCGCCACTTCGTCAACTTCAAATTACCCATTCAAAAGGGATTTTCATGCTGCAAATTATCGTTCCGATGGCGGGTGCCGGGAGTCGCTTTGCGGTCGCGGGCTACACCGATCCCAAGCCGTTGATCCCTGTGCACGGTGTACCGATGATCAAGGTCGTGATTGACAATCTGACGCCGGATTGTCCGCACCGATTCATCTTCATCTGTCAGGCGGATCAGGTCGCAACCTATTCGCTGAGGGAAAAGCTTAATGCCTGGGCACCTGGATGCGACATCGTCGAGCTTGGTGGGCTGACGGGGGGCGCCGCGTGCTCCGTTTATGCCGCCAGGCACCTGCTCGACTATAGCCAGCAAGTGATGATTGCCAACAGCGACCAGTATGTCGATGTGGACATAAACGCTTATCTGCAGGCAATGAACGAGGGTGACGCAGCGGGCTTGATCATGACGATGAAAGCCAGCGATCCGAAGTGGTCGTTTGTGGGCTTCAGTGCAGAAGGCCTCATCACCCGCGTAGTGGAAAAAGAGGTCATCTCTGACGAAGCCACTGTTGGCATCTACAACTTTCGCAATGCAGGTCAGTTGATATCGGCCATCGAGACGATGGTCATGAAAGATCTTCGCGTCAATGGCGAGTTCTATGTTGCGCCAGCGTACAACGAGATCATCGGACGCGGTGCCAAGGTGATTCATTACAGTATTGGTGCAGAAGGTCATGGCATGTACGGCCTGGGTATACCGGCAGACCTGAACCAATTCCTGTCGTTGCCGCTGAGCAGGCAGGCAGCCTCGGGAAGACAGGCCTGACATGCACATCATCAGCCATCGCGGCTACTGGCTGCAAAAGCCGCAGCGCAATTTGCCCGAAGCATTTCACCGATCATTCGACCTTGGTTTCGGCACAGAGACCGATGTCCGTGATGTAGCGGGTCAACTGGTTATTTCTCACGACATGCCCGTCGGCGGCGAGCTGACGCTTGATGGGCTGCTCGACATCATGGCGGGTCGTAACCTGCCACTGGCCATCAATATCAAGGCTGATGGCATGGCGCAGGCGCTCGCCAAAACCTTCGCTCGATACGGTCATACCAACTGGTTTGCCTTTGATATGGCGGTACCGGACATGCGCAGTTACTTTCACGCGAATGTCATTACTTACACCCGGCTCAGCGAAGTCGAACCGTCCCCAGCCTGGATCGAACAGGCATCAGGTGTCTGGCTTGACGGTTTTGAGGGGGAATGGTTTTCCAGTCAGGTTATTGGCGATCTTCTATCTCAGGGCAAGCAGGTGTGTGTGGTATCTCCCGAGTTGCACGGGCGTGAACATGGCGGCCTATGGCAGCAATTGCTTGAGCTCGAAGCGCACAACGGTTTAACGATTTGCACTGATATTCCCGCAGACGCAGCCACTTTCTTCAAGTGAGGCAATCATGATCAAGGCAGTGATATTCGATATGGATGGCGTCCTCATTGAAGCCAAGGAATGGCATTACGATGCACTGAACAAAGCCCTCGGCCTGTTCGGTTACAACATCAGTCGCCATGAACACCTCACCGCCTACGACGGTCTGCCCACCTCGCGCAAACTCGACATGCTGAGCGTCGAGCGCGATCTGCCGGTGGCGTTGCACGCATTCATCAACGAGATGAAGCAGCAGTACACCATGGAGATCGTGTACGCCCAGTGCAAGCCGACGTTTGTGCACCAGTACGCGTTGTCATCGTTGAAAACAATGGGCTACAAGCTGGCGGTTGCATCCAACTCCATTCGCAACACAGTGGAGGTCATGATGAACAGGGCAGATCTGGAGCGATACCTCGATTTGCAGCTCTCCAACGAGGATGTCAAACATGCCAAGCCAGCTCCCGATATCTACACCAAAGCCATCAGGCAACTGGGGCTGAAGCCCGAAGAGTGTCTGATCGTCGAAGACAACGAAAATGGTATCAAAGCCGCCAGAGATTCCGGCGCCCATGTTCTGGTCGTGGCTGAAACCTGCGATGTAAACCTCAATAACATCCTTGGCAAGGTCGAAGAGATCAACGTCGACAAGGTGGCTAGCCTGTGAGCGCATTGAACATCATTCTCCTGTCGGCAAAGAAGGGAGAGACGCCGCCCAACGACGGCGAGTACCCCGAATATCTGTGCGAATGCAATGGCAAGCCACTGATTCATACGCTGATCGACAACTGTGCCGCGCTTGAGCCGCGCAGGATCATCTGCACATTCTCGAACGACGATGTCACCCGGCTGCACCTTCGCAACATGGTCCAGCAAATGCACCCAGCGGCCAGTGTTCTGCCCGTTCATAAAGTCACCCGGGGTGCCGCCTGCACGGCGCTTCTGGCGAGCGGGCAAATCGACAACGATGATGAGTTGTTGATTCTCAGTGTCAGTGATTTTCTCGCTATAGAGCTGCTCGATGCCGTGCGTGCGTTTCGGGACAACGATGAAGATGCCGGCGTGGTTATCTTCAATTCACTGCACCCTCGCTATTCATTCGCACGTCTGGATAGCAACTGCCGGGTCATTGAGGCTGCCGAAAAAAATCCGATCAGTCGCCACGCCATTGCAGGTGTGTACTGGTTCAAATCCGGCTCGCTGTTCGTGGCGGCGGCGAAAGAGATGATTCGCAAGGATGCCAGGGTCAGTGACAACTTCTACATAGCACCCGCCCTCAATGAGCTGGTGCTGTTACAGAAAAGAATCGGTGCCTACCGGATCGAACCCAATCAGTACCGGCCGCTGAAAACCAATAGTCAGCTTCACGCTTTCGAAGCAGGAGAAATGCGATGAAAACGGCAAGACTGCAAGACATGGTCAAAGGCTGGTTTGTGGGCGGCTTCGAGCCTGCTGCTTTCAGTACCGAGTCCTGTGAGGTCGGGGTCAAGACTTACACGGCAGGCGAAAAGGAAGCAGCCCATTACCACAGGGTTGCCACCGAGATCACCGTGCTCATTTCCGGGTCCGTCAACATGCGCGATCAGGTCTGGCATGCAGGCGACATCATTGTTCTGGAGCCGGGGGACATTACGGCGTTCGAAGCGCTCACTGATGCAACCACCGTTGTCGTTAAGGTGCCCGGCGCGCTTGCCGACAAGTACGTCGTCTGAACCATGAAAACTACTCATCTCCAGCACCATCCAAGCCTTGGTTACCTGGCAGCGGGCAGCCTGCGTAACCTTCCGGTGGGCCTGCTGCTGCCCCATGAATGTTCAGGTTTTGTTTCGTTCCGCGCCCATCCGTTTCGCAAGCCGGAGCGGGTAATCAAAAACCTGCATGCCGCCCAGCGTCCGTTATCCATGTATGGCGCGGGTAGTTACTGCTTTTATGGTGTCCAGAGTGATTCACCGCTGGCGCCACTGCTGCTGTGGGACGGTGCCCACTTTCTGAATGTTGGCGAGAAGATTACAGTTATCGAAGACACTGAGTTTGAGTGCTATCTGGACCGTGAATATTTTGCCGGATCACTCAAGGTAATCGAACGCTCGGCCACCTCTGTCACCTACAAAAAGGTAGCAAGGCTGGCGGCGGAATCCGATGACGATCTTGATGGCTGGAGCTTTTGCCTTCCTGTAGGGCCAGGAGACGCCACGGTTCTGAATGCGGTAGTGAAGCGCATTCTGGAAATCGATGTTCCGCGCAAAGAGATACTTCTGTGCGGCACGCCGGGAAGCAACTTCGCCTATTTCGACAAGGTCCGCCTCGTGGGGCAGGACATTACCGCTCCGCCAGTGCAGATCTGCAAGAAGAAAAATCGTCTCGCTCTGGAGGCTGGATTCAGCAATCTCGTGATCCTGCATGACCGCGTATTTCTGCCCAGGAATTTTGGAGAAATCGTACGTCGCTTTGGTCCGCGCTATCCGTTGATGACACTGCAAAGCATGTTTTTCGACAATCGGCTCAGTATGCACCCTCGCCGCTATTCGGATTACGGCATGGCCATGGAGCAAGTTGCGCAGGGGCTGCTGGGGCTGCACCGTACCAGCGGTAATGCGCAGGCTATTGCCCCGTCAGTATTCTCGGAAGTTGACCGGACCGGGTTCTGTTTCGCCAGCCCGATGCGCCACAACAGCGACGCCAGTTACCCCACAGGCAGCCTCTATATTTGCCGTAAGGATGTGTGGAATGCCTGCCCTCTGGACGAGTCTCTGCACTGGGTGGAATACGAAGACATCGAGCATGCGCTACGAGCGTCCCGAGCGGGTATTCCGAACCGTATAAACCCTTTCGGTATCACTCAGTCAGTGACCTCCCGAGCACTGCTGGGAGGCAAGGCTTCGGTCGAATCCGTTGACGGATGTCTCGGAATATCCGGGCCTTGTTATGTGTCCCTGCTGAAAAAGAAACCTCTTTTGAACCTGTCTGCCGAGACCGCACTGGTCAGATTGCGGCAATTCGCTGACAAATACCTGGCCAATCCGTCGGCGGTCATTATTCCAACCGGTCTTGATTGCATCTCTGTCCGAGCCTGGATTGAACTGATCGATCACATCGCTCAACAGTCCTCGTTCAGAAATGATATCGACGCAGTCAAAGAGTTTCTTGCTGATTTCGAGCGGCTGATGCTGTTCGATCAGCTAACACAAACCCGACAGGCGTTTCTGGTCAATCGCTTCCTTGCAGACCCTGTGCTGGCCAAGCAGACGCTGATCACCCAGAGCTGTGAAGTGCGCAATATGTTGCGTCAACGCAGTACGCAGGCATGGTTTGTTCGTCAGCAGGATGATTACTTTCACCACCACCTCCTGTCGCTCCCGGGTATTTTGATTTCGGCGGTTCGTACTTACAGAAACAACGGGAAAATCTTCTATTTTGAAAGCGTGTGGGCTGCGGTGAAGGCTATCTACAACTCCACTCCCTTCAAGTCCTATGCCAGAGGTTCAAAATGAAGATATTCGTCGTGTCTCATTTGAGCCCCAGGCCGGCCAGTCATGAGCTGATCTGTCAGCTGTCCCACATCCAGCACGCGTATAGAAAGACTATCCCGGTGGTTGTCATCGATGACCGCTACAACCTGACCGAACTGCCCATCAGCGATCTACCGACGGACCACGTCCAGTTCAGTCTGGAAGACTTCCTTCACGAGAATGGCCTGAGCGGCATCGTGGCGAACAGCGTTGCGCTTCATATGGATAAAGTCGAGAGCGCATGGGTACTGATTGATTTTGGTCAGCATGACTCGGCTACCTGCATGGACTTCATCCAGAAAATGGCTCGCTACAACTATTTGAGCCCAAGGCTTCGAAACCGAAACATCGTGATCATGGTGCCTGCCATGCACCTGGGTATCTATTCGCGAACCCTCAATGCGTCGTTCAATAACCTGCCTTCAAGCACAACAGCCGCAGCTCATTCGGCTCAAATCGGGAGGTTATTCATGGTCACTCGTCTTGAGACGGTGCTGATCAGCCTGCCAATGCTGGCCGGAGTCCTGCGTCGAATGCATCGTCTCTTCCTGCGCGTTTTTCGGCGTGCTGCGAGATTCACCTGACTGATCTGTTTTTCTTGTCGTCATCTCCCATTAAAGGTTAAGAACATGCCTCATCTTGTGGCCGTTGATTCCAGAAAAATCAGCGTGGTTATCCAAGGGCCTCTTTATCGCAACCTGAGCCCCCAGCGGAATATCTTCGCCTGTATCGCATCGGTCAGGGCGCACCTGCCGCATGCCGAGGTTATCGTCTCTACCTGGCGTCATGAAGATACCTCTGCGGTTGAGGTGGATCAGCTCATCATGTCGGATGATCCGGGTGCCTTCGTCGACGATGCCGGTAATCAGATCAACATCAATCGCATGCTGCGATCGACGTTGTGCGGTATTCAAGCCGCCTCAAGACCGTATGTCATGAAGATGCGCGCCGACCACAACCTGACCAGCCCTGCACTGGCTGTCATAGGTCAGCCAGATGATGCCGAGCCTGGCGAAACACGGCTGTTCGAGACGCCCATTACCACCACGACGCTCTACATTCGTGACCCTGAACGGTTACCGATGTTGTTCCACATATCGGACCTTGTTCAGTTCGGCACGCGTGATGCGATGCTCGCCATGTGGGAGCAACCACTATTCGAAAGGGACGCGCTTTTCAATGACAAGCCGTCTCGCAACCCGTTTGGCAACTTCATTGGCTACACGTCTGCACGCATGGTGACCGAGCAGGCGCTGATGCTGGGTGTCATGCGCAGGAAGGGCATTGACGCCCGGCTTGGACGACCTTGCGAGGTAGGGCTGAGCAATCTGAAGTTATGGGACAACGTCTTGAGGCGCAACTTCAGAGTCCTGAATCACTCCGAGGCTGGCGTAGACTTCCCGGAACGCTTTCTAACCAGTCGCCGCGTATTGAGCACACTCTACAAGGCCTCCGCGATAGAGCAATTGCAGGGTCTTGATCCGAAGCGCTACAGGCTGAGAATAGCGCGCATATGGCTCAATCAGTACTTGCTGACCTGCCTGCGGCCCGGCTGGTGGGTGTCCTTTGCGACCATCGTGCTGTTCAGCAGCTCGCCGACCTTTGCCAAGCGCGTTCGCTCGTACTGGCGCACGCTCAGGAAGGTAGCGCATGCGGAGTCCTATCGGGTCTAGCCATCCCGACCCCGAGCACTTGCACAACTTTAGCGAAGTGCGATTGTGCCGATAATAGTTGATGTTATTTCAAGTCGGTTACTTTATTCTCGCCGCGCTCTTCTGTGTGGCCAATCGCCACTTTTTGCTGCGGCAGGTTCTCGCCAAGCATGGCAGCGCCCCCAACATAAGGAATGAATCGTGAACTCTGTGATGTTTCGCAAGACCCTTCTCGCCATGGCTGTGGCTGCAACTGCCGTTCCGGCTTTTGCTGAAACAGTCCAACTGACCAACGCTGGCTACAAAAGCGAGCGTCAGACCCATACCGGCAATCTTGAGATCAACGGTGCCTATGCGGGGAGTGCGGTTAAAGATGCGATTCAGCTAAGTGGTTCGACCGTTGAAAAGAACCTTATCCTCAACGGGAACATCAGTGGCTCCGGCACCTTTGCCAGTGGTGAAGGAGCCAAAGGCATCAGCCTGGAGGGCGGTAAGATCAACGGCAACGTCATCAACCACGGTCTGGTTGAAGTTTCCGGTCAAGGCGCGACGGCCCTGGACGTCGCCACGAGCCTGAAATTCTTCGAAAACCATGGCAGCCTCTCCGCTAGCGGCGCGGGGTCTCAAGGTCTTCGAATCGACGGGGCCACCATGATAGGCAATAGTGCGGACATAACCAACACCGGGACGATCCGCGGCGAGAGCGCTGCTATCGTGATGGGCACCACCAAATTCTCTATGATCGGCGCTCAGCCTTGGTACATCGAACGGGGCGACTTCAATATCTATAACGAAGGTTCGATCATTTCTGCTGACAGGGCCATCGACGCTTCTGGAAGCAATCGTCCGGTCGAGCTGATCCTGAGAAAGGGCAGCGTCGTTGTCGGTAACCTGATCGACGTGAGCAATATCGAGCTGGAGGGGGATACTTCCTTCACGGGTACTGACAGCCGTAAAGACGGCTACAACATTCGCCTGAAGAGCGGCGGATCGGTTTACGTTGGCGGCACCTCCGACAGTCCTACTACCATGACTTTCGAGTCCGCACACAGCAGCATTAACGGCGATCTTTATGTTGACGGCAATTCGGCGCTCGGTCTGAATCTGAGTAAGGCCACTGATGCTAAAACTGCGGTACTGAAAGTTACCGGGACCACTCAGTTCGAACCGGGAGCGCAAGTAAAGCTCGCGGCCAAGGGGGACGACTTCAATGCCAACGGCACTGCTTACACGCTTATCGAAGCAGGCAAGATCGAGCTGCTGACCAAGGATGGGCGCGCGGTCGATCCTGCTGGCAAACTGGATGTAGTCAGTACCTCGGCGCTGCTTAAAATCGACAGCTATACCGTTGACGGCAAAGACGTTGTGGCTGTGGTCACCGCCAAGGGCAAGGAAGAGGTCGCTCAGGTAGTTGCCAACAACGGCGGTTCAGTTAATGAACAGACCACACTGGTCAACCTGACCGGCGACAGCATCATCAGTAAGTTGAACGACAGTGATGCGTTCAAACAGCTTTTGCTGAACGCTGACGGCGGGCAGCTTGCCAAGCTGGCCTCGCAGCTGTCGCCGGAGGTCAACGGCGGGGCCAGAAGCGCCGCTACTACCAGCCAGGGTCTGATCAGCAACGTAACGGGCAGCCGCACCAGCTCGATACGCGGCGCGTCTTCTGGCGAAGGTTTCAAGAATGCCGGGGTTTGGGTCCAGTCGCTCTACAGCGACGCCACTCAAGGCCAGCGTGACGGAATTGCTGGCTATAACGCGTACAGCAGCGGAGTCGCGGTGGGCGCTGACGGCAAGCTCAACGACAACCTGACGCTGGGGTTGGCGTACAGCTTCATCAATACCGACGTGAATGGCAAAAGTGGCAACAAGACCGAAGTCGATAGCCATGCATTCACGCTGTACAGCGGCTTCGAGCAAGGCAATTACTTTGTCGATACAAGCCTGACTTACGGCCTCAACGACAACCAGGGCAAACGCAGCATTGCAGGTACGCGTGCCAAGGCAGATTACGACAGTGACCTGCTGGGCCTGAATCTGGTGGGTGGCTACACCTATCACGTCAACCCGCAAGTATTGGTCGAACCACGACTGGCGGCGCGTTACAGCCAAGTGAACATCGACGGCTACCGTGAGAAAGGCTCGTCGGCTGCGTTAAAGGTTGAAGACCAGCGTTATGAAACCATTGAGCTGGGCGCAGGCATGCGCGTGGCTGGCAGTTTCCTCGTGGGCGCAGGAACGCTGGAGCCACAAGCCAAACTGATGGCTTACCACGACTTCGCCGCCGACGAAGCACAGAGCACATCGACCTTTCTGCTCGGCAGTACGCCGTTTGTGACCAGCGGTGCCAAAGCCGTACGTGACAGTTACGAAGCGGGTGTGGGTGCCGATTACAAACTGGGCGCCGTCACACTGGGCGTCAACTACGACTACATCGGTAAGTCGGGCTTCGATGCCGATGTGTTCTCTGCAAAAGTGCGTTACGACTTCTGATGAGAGATCACCGTCCCGGTCAGCAGCGCTGGGGCGGTATCCCTCCCGTCTTGATAGCGTTGCTGTTAAGCGTTTTTGTGACGGGTTGTCAGTCGCCACGTGCAGCCCTGCAGCAACTGGCGGACCAGCACGGCCGACAGATGCAGGTTCTGCCGGTACAGCCCTTTCCGCTGGCGGCGCTATTGCCGCCAGATACCTTCAGAACAACTCGCCTACGAGTCTATCTGGAAGGCGACGGCCATGCCTGGGCCACTGCCACTCAACCCAGTCTCGAGCCGAGCCCGCGTAACTTGCTGGTGCCTGGACTGGCAATCAACGACCCGACTCCCAACGTCTATCTGGCGCGACCTTGTCAATTCATCACAGCCCCGGCCTGCAGCGCTGCCCTTTGGACCAATCGCCGTTTCTCCCAGGCAGTGGTCACCAGCCTCAGCAGCGCGCTGGACCAGATGAAACAACGTTACGGTAATAACGAGTTCGAGCTGATTGGTTATTCAGGCGGCGCAACCCTCGCGTTGCTACTGGCGGGACAACGAAACGACATCACCCTGATTCAGACCATCGCTGGCAATCTCGCCCCGAACCAGTGGGCAGAACTAAAAGGACTTTCGCCTCTCAATGGCTCGTTGGACCCACTCGATTACATTCAGCGCCTGGCATTGATACCTCAGCGTCACTTGTCGGGAACGCGTGACGAAATGATCCCGACTGAACTGGCAAAGCATTACATCAAGCAGCTAGGCAACGGTGCGTGCAGTCAGCTGGTTATTGTCTCGGGTCCGAGTCATGAAGACGGTTGGGAGGAGGTCTGGAAGCTGTGGAGAGGACGGGACGTAGATGTGTGTCCGTGAGAGTCCTACAGCTGACCAAAACGCACTGCATTGAATCGCTATGAGTCATTTTTTATGCAAGCGCTCATCCAGCAAAGCTTCGCGATTGTCGATTACAGGCGAGCCATAGAGTCCAGCTTACTGAGCAGCGCATACGGGTCAGTCCCGATCCCCCGACAGACATCCATGAACTCAATGACATCGAGCCTGCGCTCGGCGTTCTCGGTCTTTGAGACAAATGACTGCGGTCGCCCTAGCCTGACGGCCAATTTTTTTGTGTCATACCGGCTGCGTTGCGCGCTTCCAGCAAAAGATCAAGCATCGCTATAGCGCCTGTAGCCCTGACGAAGGCTGCGCGGAGCCGCCCGCCGCCAGCCAATCTAGCGAGCCTTTTCAGTCTCCTGCATAAATTGTCCCAGCTCCTTGCTGTAAAACTTCGCCATGCTGGTTGTGCCGTGGCCACGGGTGTCAACGCTGGCCGGAATGAGCAGCAGCCGCGCATGCTTGAGCTCTTTCATGGACGCCTCCAGCCGGCCTGTTTCCGGTGGGTTGCGCTCATCGTCCGCCGAATTGATGACGAGCACCGGGGCCTGGATTTTATTCAGTCCCTGAGCCGCGTTGTAGTCGGCAGATGATTGCCATTGGTAGATGAAGTCGTTTGCGTCGGCGGTTTGCGGGGCGTTAAGGCGCTCATCTACCAGTTTGTCGGCTTGCGCCCGGGTCGGTGCGGCGACCTGATAAGCCAGGTTGCCACCACTTGTGCCAATGCTGAACATCGCGTTGGCCAAGCGCAAGGATGCTGGTTGTACGGTGTAGTTGCCGTTGTTCCACGCCGGGTCCTGCTTGATCGATTCCACTAACAAGCGGCGCATCATCCAGTTGCGTGACGACATTTCAGTCGGTTGCGAAGCCATCGGCACCAGCGCATCCATCATGTGTGGCCAGGTCTCGCCCCACATCCAGGTTTGCATACCCCCCATGGAGTTGCCGATGACCAGCCTCAGGTGTTTGATCCCCAAGCCTTCGGTCACCAGCCGATACTGGGCTTGAACGAGGTCGGTGTAGTTGTACGCGGGAAACTGAGTGCGCAGGCCATCAGAGGGTTTGCTTGACTGGCCCACGCCGATGCCGTCGGTGGAAATGATGTAGTACTTGTTTGCGTCCAGCGGTTGGCCCGGGCCAAACAGCTCGCCGCCAAAATCCTTGCTCAACACATCGCTGCCAGGTCGGTAGGTGCCGTGAAGGTAGAGAATGGCGGGGTTCTTTGGATCGCCCAGGGTGATGTAGTGCAGTTTCAGGTTGTCGAGTTTTTCACCTGTATGGAAGGTGAATTGCGGGGCGATCCAGTCGCCTTCGGTTGCGGCCGGTAACGGCGCGGCGCTCGCGGCAGGGACGATAAAAGACAGGGACAACAACAGCCCGAGCACAGGCAGGGAACTGAGACGTTGCATGGCAAGTATCCTGTTATTTTTGTTTTATGAGCCCCTGTGCCAATCGCCAGCCGGGGTGTGCGTAACCTCACGCGCCTTCAACTCCCGCAACGCTGTTTTTTCAGTGCGTCATGCGCGTTGGACGGATATTCTCCGATTGATCAGATTATGTGAAGTTGTTTTTTATTAACAGTATTTAACATCGCCGCACCACTGTGCCTATGACTTGGGTGCACGCGAAAAGCAGCCGCACGTGATCGGGCGACAAGGCAGGTTTATTTCGGACAAATAAAAAGCCGGCTTGTGGCCGGCTTCTCGTAGGCGGTTCCGATCTATTTTTGATAGACCGCAATCACCTTCAACAGGTGCGCCTCTTAAAGAAGCGCGAATAGGCAACAGGGCAAATGGATCACATGCCCTATTCAAACACCGCATCGCATGACTGCGTCAGGTGCTCTGGATGGCGCACAGAATACTGAAATTCTCCGCCAATGCCCAGCCCGAATGCCTGTCAAACCCAAACGCCTCACAACAGCAGCATCGCATTGCGCCGGCTGTTGAGTGTCGACCACCAGAATATCCAGCCCAGAATCCGTATTTTCTCCCGGTCGATATCTTCGGCGCTGAACAGTTCGTCCGGGTATTCGGCGTCGTTATGGCTGCGCAGGCGCAGACCGCCATTGGGCAGGCGGTAGAGGTAGCGCACGCGCAGGATGCCGCCGTGCTCAAGGGCGTAGATTTCGCCGTCGATGACCTGGGTCAGTTCGCGGTCGACGCCGAGAATCGAGCCGTCCTGGATCTTGTCGGCCATGCTGTTGCCGACCATGGCGACACACATGCAGTTTTTTGGGTCGATGCCCATGGTTTGCAGAACTTGCAGGGGCAGGCGGATTTTTTGCCCGGGGGCTTCGGAGAGGACGGTTTTGCCGACGCCATGAGTGGATTCGACCTCCGTGTAGATCTGAATTTCCACATCGCCGCGCAGCACGTTTCTGGTCTGCTGGATGACCATTCGGGTGTCGTCACCGGTGTTTTCATTGGCCGATTCATTGGGATGTTTGGGCCCGTCGCCCGTGCGCAGCCAGCGTGCGTTTACGGTTAACAGTTCAGCCACCTCATCAATCCGCGCCATGGGCACGCCACGCTTGAACCAGTTATTGACGTGTTGCGGCGTGATTTTGCGGTTGGCCGCAAAGTCAGTCGCTGTGAGATGGCACTCCCGAAGGAGGATGCGGAGTCGATCACCTGATGTATTCATAGAGCGAAGTCTACGGACGTCGCTTGGGCGTTTAAATGAACGAGGTGTTGAGATCGACGTTATCCCAAGGGGGGGCGGCTATCCGGACTACGGATTGAATGAATATCGTGTAGGCAGATTCCGTAATAGCGCTTTTTTGGCTAAACGACGTACCGGGCGTTTACCCTTGCTATACGGGCATTAACGAACTGTTTATCGAGCGCCTAAAAGTCGAACGCATTTTTAAACGTGTGCGCTGCAAAAAAAACGGATGGGTGTGTTTCAAGGAACGGTATTGGCGGGGAGCAGCGGCAGGGAAGGGGTCAAGCGTGTTTCAGGGCACGTGTGTGGCGTGCCCTGAAACGCCAGATCAGTGATCAGCCTTTGAACGCTGCAACCGATTTGGTGATCTCGGCGCGGGCAGCGTCAGCATTGCCCCAACCTTCGATTTTCACCCATTTGCCTTTTTCGAGATCCTTGTAGTTCTCGAAGAAGTGCTTGATCTGCTCAAGCAGCAGGGCTGGCAGATCGGTGTACTCTTTCACGTCGACATACAGCTGGGACAGCTTGTCGTGTGGCACTGCGATAACCTTGGCATCGCCACCGCCGTCGTCAGTCATGTGCAGAATACCGACCGGGCGGGCACGGATGACCGAACCTGGGGACACCGGGTAAGGCGTCACCACCAGCACGTCCAGCGGGTCGCCGTCGTCAGCCAGCGTGTTAGGGATGAAACCGTAGTTGGCCGGGTAGAACATCGGGGTGGCCATGAAACGGTCAACGAACAGGCAATCGGTTTCTTTGTCGATTTCGTACTTGATCGGCGCATGGTTGGCCGGGATTTCGATCGCGACGTAGATGTCGTTCGGAAGGTCTTTGCCTGCCGGAATCTTGCTGTAGCTCATTGGGCATTGCCCCCATAGTTGACCAGACAGATTTTGGCGCGAACCGCCAAAAAGTGGTCCGGATTATAGGCATATTCTGTTTTGGTTGCCACGCATGGCCTTGGCCGTTGTCAGTTGTCCCGGTAAGCCGGGTCCTGCTGGCACAGCAGGTTCAGTCGGGCGAGGGTGTCTTGCCGGTAAAACGCCTTCAGTTGTTCGTAGACTGCCGGGTAACTGTCGTGCAGCAGGTCGGGTGCGCTGAAGAAGTATTCGCTGGTCACGGCGAAAAACTCGGCAGGGTCTTCTGCAGCATAGGGATCGATAATGGTTTGCGCCTCAGGGTTCTCGTCGAGTTGCCGATTGAGGTCATCGAACGCGCGTTGCATGACCCTCGCCCATTCGGTCACCTGCATGTCGCCGTGCAGCGGCGGCAGCCCATTGGCGTCGCCGTTGAGCATGTCGAGCTTGTGCGCCAGTTCATGGATCACCAGGTTGTAGCCATCCCAGTCGCCGCTGCTCAACACGCCCGGCCAGGCCAGAATCACCGGGCCCTGCAGCCAGGCTTCGCCGCTGTGTTCGCCGTCCCACTCGTGCTCTACGCCACTGGCATCGCGATGGCGCTGCGGGCTGACGAAGTCGTCGGGGTACAGCACGATCTCGTGAAAGCCCTGATACCAGTTCAGTTCGCCCAGATTCAGCAGAGGCAGTTGCGCCTGGGCGGCGAGAAACAATCGCTGCTCGTCATCCAGATCAACGCCCGGCAGTGCACTGAGGTGTTTGTCATTCAGAAACAGTACGCAGGCGTCACGCAATTGCGCATGCTGCCCGCTGCTCAGCCCATCGAGGATCGGCAGACGTCCACGCACCTTCTGCCACAGCTCGTCAGCAACCGGGTGTCTGGCGAGCGTACGCTGCCTGCGCCAGTTGCTGAATGACCACATGATTCAGCGTGCGTCTGCCGGAGGCGCGCTACGGCTGCGAACCACACCAATGATCATCGGCACCAGCGACAGCAGGATGATTGCCAGTACCAGCAAGGTCAGGTTGTGCTTGATGAACGGCACGTTGCCGAAGAAGAAGCCCAGTGTCACCAGGCTGCCGACCCACATCACCGAGCCCAGTACGCTGAAACCCACGAAACGCGGATAGGACATTCTGCCTACACCGGCCACGAATGGCGCGAAGGTGCGGATAATCGGCAGGAAACGCGCCAGTGTTACGGTCTTGCCGCCGTGGCGCTCATAGAAATCCTGGGTGCGCAGCAGGTAGTCGCGGCGGAAGATGCGCGATTTTGGGTTGCTGAACAGTTTCTCGCCCGCAGTGCGGCCAATAACGTAGTTGGTGCTGTCGCCCAGAATCGCCGCCAGCATCAGCAGCCCGGCCAGCAGGACCGGGTCCATGCCGCCGCCGGCAGCCACGGCTCCGGCGATGAACAGCAGCGAGTCGCCCGGCAGGAAGGGCATGATCACCAGCCCGGTTTCGCAGAAAATCACTAAAAACAGAATCGCGTAGACCCACGTACCGTAGTTGGTCACCAACAGGTCAAGGTAGACGTCGAGATGCAGAATAAGGTCAAGCGGGTTGAAATCCATTAAGGCACCTGAGGCGAGAACCCTGTCCGGGGTCGCATGCGGAAGAAACGACTGTTCAGTATGCGCGGCATTATAGAAGCAGAATGCGCAGAAGGGGTTTGGGAATAAGCGCTGGGTTTTTGATGTGTGACGACTGGAGCAGTATGTTGCGCTGACGCGGCTTTGCTGCCGCGTGCTGGCGAGGGGGTGATCAGTCTTGGTTGATGGGCAGCACGTAGTTTTTGAACTGCGTGTCTTCCTTGAAACCGATGGACTCATAGACTTTTTGCGCCACCTCGTTATTGCTGCTGGTCGACACGCGCAGTCGCACCGCATGCGTTTCCTTGGCCATCTTCTTCGCCTGTTTAATCAAGTGATCGGCGACCAGTTGGCGGCGTGCGTCCTCGGCAACATAGATGTCGTTGAGAATCCATACCCGCTTGAGCGACAGCGATGAGTAGCTGGGATACAGCTGGCAGAAGCCCAGCAGTCTGCTCTCGTCATCCTTGGCCAGCGCCAGATAGATCACTGACTCGTCACGACGCAGACGTTTTTCGAGAAAGTCCCGTGAGGAGTCCGGGAACGGTGTCTCACCGTAGAACTCGCGGTACTTGATGAACAATGGGCAGAGCAGGTCAAGGTGTTCGAGAGTCGCTTTGATAATCCGCATGGTTGGCCTCAACTTCCCTATGGGCTGATGCAGTGCGCCGGGATGATTACGCGATCCTGCCCGGCGACTTTAGAAAGCACAATCTAATGTGGTGCGGCCGGGCCGTCGAGCAGGAAATTGCCGATCGGCTTGCCTGAATGCTCGGCAGAGCCGTCTGACTCAAGGGTCTGCAGTTGCGCTTCGTCTTTAAGATTGACCCCCGATATCTGCCGCCTGCAGGCCTCGCGCATCAGGTACAGCAGCCGATGGGCTGCCATGCCATAGCTCAAGCCTTCCAGGCGCACGTTGGAAATACAGTTGCGGTGCGCATCATTCAGCCCGATCTTCGGCGCGTAGGTGAAATACAGCCCCAGACTGTCCGGTGAGCTTAGGCCCGGGCGCTCGCCAATAAGGATCACTACCATTTTCGCGCCAAGCAGTTCGCCCACCTCGTCAGCCACGGCGACGCGGCCCTGCTCGACCATTATCACTGGCGACAGGGACCAGCCCTCGGCGTTTGCCTGCTCCTCCAGGCGAGTGAGAAAAGGCACTGCATGTCGATGCACGGCCAGGGCTGACAGACCGTCGGCGACCACTACCGCCAGATCGAGACCGCCCGGATGAGCCGCCGCGTACTCGCGCAGTGCCTGCGCAGACTCCTCATTCAGGCGTCGGCCCAGGTCCGGGCATTGCAGGTAGCTGTCGCGGTCGGCAGCAGCGCTGTGCAGCAAAATGGTTTCACGACCTTTCTCGGTCAGTTGCGCGCTGATCGCGGCATGATCGAAGGCCAGATGCACGGCATCGCGCGCCTGGGCATGCGCCGCTTGAAAGTCGAGCTGCGCGGAGGTGGGCAGGCTGGTGCCGGTTCGCCCCAGCGCGATGCGTGCGGAGGTCAGGCGGCGTAGCTCCAGCCAGGGATTGGCTGGTGCGGCGTTGTCTTGTATTTCGTTCATCGGCTGATCACTCATGCGAGGTGCGCCAGTGCCTGGCGGAACGCAGGCGGCAGGCTGTCACCGAAGCGGACGCGGCCATCGGTCTGGGTGAAGATGCCCATTTTCTCCAGCCAGGCCTCGTATTCCGGTGCGGGACGCAGGCCCAGGCTTTGCCGGGCGTACAGCGCGTCGTGGAACGAGGTGGTTTGATAATTGAGCATGATGTCGTCGGAGCCGGGAATACCCATGATGAAGTTGATCCCCGCGACCCCCAGCAGCGTCAGCAGGGTATCCATGTCGTCCTGATCGGCTTCTGCGTGGTTGGTGTAGCAGATGTCGCAGCCCATCGGCACACCCAGCAGCTTGCCGCAGAAGTGATCCTCCAGACCGGCGCGGATGATCTGCTTGCCGTTGTACAGGTACTCGGGGCCGATGAAACCGACCACGGTGTTGACCAGGAACGGGTTGAAATGCCGGGCGACGGCATAGGCGCGGGTTTCGCAGGTCTGCTGGTCGACGCCGTGATGCGCGTTGGCCGACAGAGCGCTGCCTTGCCCTGTCTCGAAGTACATCAGGTTTTTCCCGAGGGTGCCGCGGTTCAGGCTCAGGCCCGCTTCGTAGCCTTCCTGCAACAGTTTGAGGCTGATGCCGAAGCTTGCGTTGGCGGCCTCGGTGCCGGTGATCGACTGGAACACCAGGTCCACCGGTACGCCACGGTTTATCACCTCGATAGATGTGGTGACGTGGGTCAGCACGCAGGATTGGGTCGGGATTTCATAGCGCTGGACGATGGCGTCGAGCATTTCCAGCAAGGCGACGATGGACGAGGTACTGTCGGTCGCCGGGTTGATACCGATCATGGCATCGCCATTGCCGTACAGCAGGCCGTCGAGCACGCTGGCGGCAATGCCGGACGGGTCATCGGTGGGGTGGTTGGGTTGCAGGCGTGTCGACAGCCGCCCGCGCAGGCCCATGGTGTTGCGAAAGCGCGTCACCACCCGGATCTTCTGTGCCACCAGAACCAGATCCTGCACGCGCATGATTTTCGACACGGCAGCGGCCATTTCCGGTGTCAGGCCGGGAGCCAATGCGCGCAGGCTGGTTTCATCGGCCTGCTCGCTGAGCAGCCAGTCACGAAAGCCGCCGACCGTCAGATGGCTGACCGGGGCAAACGCCAGTTTGTCGTGGGTATCAATGATCAGCCGGGTGACTTCGTCCTGTTCGTACGGGATCAGGGCTTCTTCAAGAAAGTGCTTGAGCGGAATATTCGCCAGCGTCATCTGCGCTGCAACGCGCTCGCCGTCGCTTTGCGCCGCAACCTCGGCCAGATAATCACCGGAGCGCGCGGGGCTGGCCTTGGCCATTACTTCTTTGAGGCTGTCGAAGCGGTACGTCTGCGCACCGACAGAATGGGAAAAGCTCGCCATACAGATTCTCCATGACGTCGCGCTGTTTGCGTCGGACGTAGTCTTTCGGGTGAACCGGTGACGTCCCGGTTCAAACGACTGTGGGAAGCGATGCAAGCAATTAATACTCCATCCCGGCCGGGAGTGCGAGTTTGCAACCATGAACAGGGGATTCAGAGCAAAGATGCATCACGCCAAGGCGCGATGCCAAGGCGCGATGCACAGGGTTGGTGCGCGATGCTTTTTGAGACGACTATCGTGCTGACCCCGCGCATTTGAGATCGGACGCAGAGCGTCCAGGACGCAGAGCGTCCAGAAAGGCGTTCCCACGCGGAGCATGGGAACGATGAACATCCTGAGACGACTATCGTGCCGATGCTCCGCGTCGGCATGCAGTTCGTGACGCTCTGCGTCACAAGCTCTTGCTGACCCCGCGTATTCAGGACTGGACGCAGAGCGTCCAGAAAGGCATTCCCACGCGGAGCATGGGAACGATGAACATCTTGAGACGACTATCGTGCCGATGCTCCGCGTCGGCATGCAGTTCGTGACGCTCTGCGTCACAAGCTCGTGCTGACACCGCGCATTCAAGATTGGACGCAGAGCGTCCAGAAAGGCATTCCCACGCGGAGCATGGGAACGATGAACATCTTGAGACGACTATCGTGCCG
>NZ_JAWHOP010000014.1:101856-152920 GCF_032586995.1 Pseudomonas syringae group sp. J248-6
ATGCTCCGCGTCGGCATGCAGTTCGTGACGCTCTGCGTCACAAGCTCGTGCTGACAGCACGCATTTGAGCTCGAACGCAGAGCGTCCAGAAAGGCATTCCCACGCGGAGCATGGGAACGATGAGCATCTTGAGACGACTATCGTGCTGACACCGCGCATTCAGGATTGGACGCGGAGCGTCCAGAACGGCGTTACCACGCTGGAGCGTGGTAACGATAGTCGGACAATCAACGTGCCTAGAAAAAACCCAACGGGTTGGTGTCGTAGCTCACCAGCAGGTTTTTGGTCTGTTGGTAGTGCTCAAGCGCGATTTTATGGGTTTCGCGGCCGACGCCGGACTTTTTGTAGCCACCGAACGCGGCGTGGGCCGGGTACAGGTGGTAGCAGTTGGTCCAGACTCGCCCGGCCTTGATCGCCCGGCCCACACGGTAGGCGCGGTTGATGTCGCGGGTCCACAAGCCTGCGCCCAGACCGAACTCGGTGTCGTTGGCGATGGCCACAGCTTCTGCTTCGTCCTTGAAGGTGGTGACGCTGACCACCGGGCCGAAGATTTCTTCCTGGAACACACGCATCTTGTTGTTGCCTTTGAGCAGCGTCGGCTGGATGTAGTAGCCAGTGGACAGGCTGCCCTCAAGCTTCTCGACCTTGCCGCCGGTCAGCAGCTCGGCACCTTCGCCCTTGGCGATGTCCAGATACGAAAGAATCTTGTCGAATTGTTGCTCGGATGCCTGAGCGCCGACCATGGTGTCAGTGTCCAGAGGGTCGCCGCGCTTGATCTTCTCGACCTTGCGCATCACCGCTTCCATGAACTGTGGATAGATCGACTCCTGCACCAGCGCGCGGGACGGGCAAGTGCAGACTTCGCCCTGATTGAAGAACGCCAGCACCAAACCTTCGGCGGCCTTGTCGATAAACTCAGGCTCGGCGCTCATGATGTCTTCGAAGAAGATGTTCGGCGACTTGCCGCCCAGCTCGACGGTGGACGGGATAATGTTGTCCGCCGCCAGTTTCATGATGTGCGAGCCGACCGGGGTCGAGCCGGTGAAAGCGATTTTGGCGATGCGCTTGCTGCTGGCCAGCGCTTCGCCTGCCTCGCGTCCATAACCCTGCACGATGTTCAGCACGCCGGGAGGCAACAGATCGCCGATCAGTTCAATCAGTACGCTGATCCCCAGCGGGGTCTGTTCGGCTGGCTTGAGCACGATGCAGTTACCGGCAGCCAGCGCAGGGGCGAGCTTCCAGGCGGCCATCAGGAGCGGGAAGTTCCACGGGATGATCTGCCCGACCACGCCCAGCGGCTCATGAATGTGATAGGCCACGGTATTGCCGTCGATTTCGGCAGCGCTGCCTTCCTGCGCACGCAGCACGCCAGCGAAGTAGCGGAAGTGATCGGCGGCCAGCGGAATATCGGCGTTGAGGGTTTCGCGAATCGCCTTGCCGTTGTCCCAGGTTTCGGTGATGGCCAGGACTTCGAGATTGGCTTCAATACGATCGGCAATCTTCAGCAACACCAGCGAGCGCGCCTGCACCGAGGTCGAGCCCCAGGCTGCAGCGGCTGCGTGCGCAGCGTCGAGGGCCTTTTCGATGTCTTCGGTGGTGGAGCGCGGGAATTCGGCGATGGCCTTGCCGGTGACGGGCGAGGTGTTGGTGAAGTACTGGCCTTTGACCGGTGCGACGAACTCGCCGCCGATATAGTTACCGTAGCGTTCCTTGAAATTGACGATAGCGCCTTCGGTACCGGGATGAGCGTAACGCATGATATGTCTCCTGGTTCTTGTTGTGAGGGAGTCTGTGTCGATTCTGCTTTCGGGCATATGGCAATAAGCGTTCAAGAATAGGCCAATTGCATCAGGCCGTGGTTAGGACTTTAGGCTTATCTGCCGGTCATTGAAATGGCCTGTGCAGGCAATGCAGCGGACAAACTCAGGGTGCCATTTCACCGTCCCTACGTTAACCTGCGCAGATGTTCTGAGAGGTTGGTCATGCATATTCATATCCTTGGTATCTGCGGCACGTTCATGGGTTCTCTGGCGGTGCTCGCCAAAGAGTCGGGGCACCGGGTCACCGGCTCCGACGCCAACGTCTATCCGCCGATGAGCACTCAACTGCAAGCCCAGGGCATCGAGCTGACCCAGGGTTACGACCCTGCGCAACTGGACCCCGCACCTGATCTGGTTGTGGTCGGCAATGCGCTGTCGCGTGGCAACCCGGCGGTTGAATACGTCCTGAATAAAGGCTTGCCGTATGTGTCCGGCCCGCAATGGCTGGCTGACCATGTGCTGCAAGACCGCTGGGTATTGGCGGTGGCCGGTACGCACGGCAAGACCACCACCAGCAGCATGCTGGCCTGGGTGCTGGAACATGCCGGCATGAGCCCTGGTTTCCTGATCGGCGGCATCCCGCAGAATTTCGCCGTGTCGGCGCGTCTGGGCGACACCCCGTTCTTCGTGGTCGAGGCCGATGAATACGACAGTGCGTTTTTCGACAAGCGCTCCAAGTTCGTTCATTACCGCCCGCGCACTGCGATCCTCAATAACCTTGAGTTCGATCATGCCGACATCTTCCCGGATCTACCCGCCATCGAACGCCAGTTCCACCATCTGGTGCGTACCATTCCGAGCGAAGGCCTGGTGATTCATCCGACCACCGAGCCTGCGTTGTCGCGGGTCATCGAGATGGGCTGCTGGACGCCGGTGCAAACCACTGGCGAAGGCGGTCAGTGGCAGGCGCGGCTGTTGAGTGAAGACGGTTCGCGTTTTGAAGTGCTGTTCGAAGGCGAGCTACAGGGCGCGGTCGAGTGGGACATGACCGGTCAGCACAACGTGGCCAATGCCCTGGCAACGCTGGCGGCTGCTCGCCACGTGGGCGTTGTGCCTTCGCTGGGCGTGCAGGCACTCAGCGCCTTCAAGAGCGTCAAGCGGCGCATGGAAAAGGTTGCCGAGGTGCGCGGCATCACTATTTATGATGACTTCGCTCACCACCCGACAGCCATTGCCACCACGCTGGATGGCCTGCGCAAGAAAATCGGTGATGCGCCAATCATTGCCGTCATCGAACCGCGTTCCAATTCCATGAAGCTTGGCGCGCACCGCGAAGGTCTGCCGGAAAGCGTGAGTCAGGCAGATCAGGTGGTCTGGTATGCCCCGCCCAATCTTGGCTGGGACTTGGCGGCTACGGTCGCTGGAGGCAGCGTACCCTCGACGGTATGTGATTCGCTTGAAGCAATCATCGCGCGAGTCCATAGCCAGGCGCAGCCCGGCATGCATATCGTCATCATGAGCAACGGCGGCTTTGGCGGCCTGCACGGCAAACTGGCCGAGGCGCTGAAATGAGCGGCCCGGAGCGCGTTACGGTTGCGATGACCGGCGCTTCCGGCGCGCAATATGGCCTGCGCTTGCTGGATTGCCTGGTGCGTGAGGACCGGGAGGTGCACTTCCTGATTTCCAAGGCAGCACAGTTGGTGATGGCCACCGAGACTGATGTGCGTCTGCCACCCAAGGCGATGATGATGCAGGCGTTTCTGACTGAGTACACCGGCGCGTCTGCCGGTCAGATACGCGTTTATGGTCGTGACGACTGGATGTCGCCAGTGGCATCAGGTTCTGGTTCGCCGAGCGCGATGGTGGTGGTGCCATGCTCCACCGGTTCGCTGTCGGCAATTGCCACCGGGGCCTGCAACAATTTGATTGAGCGCGCTGCCGACGTCACCTTGAAAGAGCGTCGCCAGTTGATTCTGGTGCCCCGCGAGGCTCCGTATTCCAGCATTCATCTGGAGAACATGCTCAAGCTGTCGAACATGGGCGCGGTGATTCTGCCTGCATCTCCGGGCTTTTATCATCAGCCGCAGACCATCGACGACCTGGTGGACTTTGTCGTCGCGCGGATTCTCAATCTGCTGAATATCCCTCAAGACATGCTGCCGCGTTGGGGCGAGCACCACATTGGCGGCGATGAATAAGCTGCTGCTGGTAGCGCTTGCGCTGACGCTGACCGGCTGCGCCACCGCGCGCACGCTCAATGCGGCCAAACCTGGCGCGCCGGTGGTGTATGCAGGCACGCGGCTGAATATGTATGCGCTGCAGGGTGGTTGCTGTGCTGCTGACCGTTTCGGTGCCGAAGCGCCGAGCTATCCGGGTCTCGACCTGCCGGGCAGTGCGCTGCTCGATACCCTGCTGCTGCCGCTGTCATTGCTGACGGCGGCCGGCTTCGGGGTTCAGGCTACGGGCGGGCTTTAGGGGGGCGGAGCGACACCTGGGCTATCGGGTAAGGCTCCCTTGGGTGACGCAGAGCGTCACGAACTGCATTCCCACGCGGAGCGCGGGAACGATCAGCGCTTGGCCCCGGCGACCATCATCTACTTGCCCAGCTTGCGCAGTTCATCCGACTCGACAATGCGCTCGCCATTCTGCTCTTCCAGCGCCAGGCGCCACATGGCGCGGGCCAGTTGGCAGGCTTCGATAGCGCCATATTTACCGGGGATCAGTTTGGCGATGGGGGCTGCCAGTTGCTCGACCCAGCGGGTTTCGGTGCGGCTGCCTACCAGCAGGGAAGGGCGGGCGATAGTCAGTTGCGGCCAGTCCTGCGCGCGCAATGCCTGTTCCATCTCGCCTTTGATACGGTTGTAGAAGGTGCTGGACTTGGGGTCTGCACCAATCGCACTGATTACCAGCAAGTGGCGCGCGCCCAGCTCGCGCGCACGTTTGGCGAACGCTGTGACCAGCTCCAGATCAACCGCCTTGAACGCATCCTGCGAGCCTGCCTGCTTGATCGTGGTGCCCAGGCAGCAGAACGCGATGTCTACACGGCCAGCCAGTGTTGGCAGCAGTGTGCTCAGCTCGCCAACCGGGTTTTCAAGGTGCGGGTGTTCTGCCAACGGCCTACGCGTTGGTGCCAGCACGCGGCTGACTGTCGGTTCGTTGAGCAGGCGGTCAAGCAAGTGTTCGCCCGTCAGGCCGGTGGCCCCTGCAAGCAGGATGTGTTGCGGCGTCAGATACATAATCGTTCTCCCTTTATACACTGATAGCCTAGTGGCTAGTCGAGGTCTTCGCTTCCGTGCGGTTCAACGCCGTATTCAACGCGCGTTCGGCCTGGCTTTTGCGCAACTGCTGCCAGCGCGCCAGAACTCCTTTCGGTGCCCATATCTGCGGTTCGGAGGCGTCGAAATTGTCTTCGCTCTCTCGTTGGGCAACATAGGCTTTTGCTTCGTTGAAAGCGTGTTGCAGGTCATCGGTTTCGACCAGTGCCCTGGCGAATAGTGCATCGCCAAAGTAAGTGAAATCAGCCTCTTCCGAGCAGCCGAACGACACCCGGTCGGCGCGTGAGGCGGTCATGATCAACGTGCGTTCATCTTTCAGGTCTGGAATGAAACCACCGGAATAACAGGCCGAAATCACCACGATCTTGTCACGATTCTTTAGTGGCGCAAGGGCCGCGGCGAGGGCATCGGCGGGCAGGTCGGCCAGCGACAGACGCGGCTGGTCCAGCACCAGCTCATGGTCCTGGGTGCCGTGGCTGGTCAGGTAAATGAAGATCAGGTCTTCCGGGCCGGTACGTTGCGCGAGTGTCTGGGCTGCGCGGGAGATGGTCTCGCGGGTTGCCATTGGCCGGTCATCCATGTGGTCGCGATGATTGACCAGACTGACCTGCCCGACGGCTCCAAAACGCGACTTCAGCAGGTTGCTGACATAGTCTGCCTCGCGCATGAACACACTTTGCTTGCCGTCGCCGCCCACGACCAGGGTGTAAAGCTCGGTGGCGGGCGTTGACGCAGGGACTGCGGCCAGTGCTTTCTCCAGCAGGGTGCCTTGTACCAGCAGCCCTGCTTCAAGTGCGTCGGGCAGCAGTTTGCCTTTGGCGTCGCGCACCCGTTGGCCATTGGCCCAGATACCGCGCTGCTCCTTGCCGTCCGGGGAGATCAGCACGCCGTCGCCCTGATAGGTGTCATCGGCGAACTGGCCGACATAGCGGCTGCCGTCGGCCAGTTGCAGCTGGCCCTGACCCATGAAACGCCAGTTGTCGAAGTCGCCCTGATAACGGCTGCCGTCAGAACCGATCAATTCGCCTTTGCCGGTCAGCGCGCCTTCCTTGAAATCACCGCTCCAGACGTCGCCGTCGCTATTTTCATAGCGACCCTTGCCGTCGAGCTGGCTGTTGCGAAAGTTGCCGACATATTGATCGCCATCAGCGCTGGTGAAGCTGCCGGTGCCCTGTAATTGACCGTCGACAAAATTACCGCTGTATTGATTGCCGCTTGCGTCACTGCGCGAGCCTTCGCCGTTGGCCTTGCCATTGGCGAACATGCCCTGGTGCTGGCTGCCATCTTCCAGCTCAAGGCGACCGGGGCCGTCGTACAGGCCTGCCTTGAACTGACCGCGATAAAGCACGCCCTTGTCTTTCTGAGTGCCTTCGCCGTCGCGCAGCCCGAGCTTGAAGTTACCGACATAACTCGCGCCATTGCGGGTCGTTAATCGGCCCTGACCGTTGAACAGGCCTTGCTCGAAACCACCCTTGTAGACGTCGCCGTTGCTGGCGTGCCACTCACCCTGGCCTTGGCGCAGGCCGTTTTCGAACTGACCTGCGTACCAACTGCCGTTGGGGTAGTCGATACGCCCCTGGCCCTGTAATACGCCGTTGACCAGATCGCCGCGATAGCGCCCGCCGTCGGACAGGCGGCCGTCGGGTGGCAAAATTGATTCGCCATCACCGCAGCCTGCGATCAAGAGTGTCAAAGCCAATGGAGCGAGCGCGCGCATGTGAGATCCCGGAAGAATGATTCAGGGGCGGGCCCGGCTCTGCTTGAGCAAATGTTATGGGGCACGACCGCAGGGGAGTATGCCGCAGCGAGTAAGCGGGATGAAACAGTCTGTTACGACTGTTTCATGTTTTAAACGTGTTACACGAAACACAGGGTTAAAGGTTCGGCCACAAAAGCGGGTTTTTCCTGACCTTCGATCTCCAGCGTGGCGGTTGCCTTGAGCAGCCATTGGCCCGGCTTTTTCTCGGTCACTTCAGTCAGCTGGACCTTGAGACGCACGCGAGAGTTGACCAGCACCGGCTGAACGAAGCGCACGCTGTCCATCCCGTAGTTGACCGCCATCTTCAAGCCTTCGGGCAGCACCATGATGCCCTCCATCAGCTTGGGGATCAGTGACAACGACAGGAAACCATGCGCGATAGTCGCGCCGAACGGAGTCTGCGCCGCTTTGACCGGGTCGACATGAATGAACTGGAAGTCCCCTGTGGCTTCAGCGAACAGGTTGATGCGCTCCTGGTCGATGGTCAGCCAGTCTGAACATTCTGCTTCCTTGCCGATGTAATGCTTGAGCTCTGTGACGGGTACAGAAGGCATACCGCTCTCCTTGCCTGATGTGGTGTTGTGTTGAAGTGCCGCTGCCCGAATCAGCTAATGCCTGCGGGCGAATCACAAGATCAGCAGAGTGTTGCCGGTTGGTCAAGCAACTGCCTCAATACGAATACCCGCTCATGACCTGCAACGCGGCGTGTTTATAATGACGCCGATAATTCGCCGGATTCGTTTATTTGCTGGGGTCCTCATGTTGTTACGGGGTTTGACATGGCTGGTGATGTTCCAATTGCTGGGAACCGCGCTCAACCATCTGTTTCTATCGATATTGCCGGGGCCGATCATCGGCCTTGTGCTGCTGATGGCCTATCTGATGCTGCGCGGTGAAGTGAGCGAGCCGATCAGCATGGCCGCCAGCAGTCTGCTGCGTTATCTGCCGCTGCTGCTGGTGCCGCCTGCCGTTGGCGTGATGGTGTATGCGTCGGCCATCGCCAAGGACTTCTGGGCGATCTTCGGCACGCTGACCCTGTCGCTGATGATTTCCGTGACCTTTGTCGGCTGGCTGATGCAGGCACTCATCCGGCGTCAGGCCCGCCGCCAGGAGGGGCCATGAATATGGACTGGCACGGTGCATGGCTGTCGGTGATTCACCATCCGCTTTTTGGCATCGCGATCACCCTGGGCGCCTATCAGCTGGCGATGGCTGCGTACGAGCGAACCCGCTGGCTGTTTCTGCAGCCGGTGCTGGTTTCGATGGTGGTGGTAATCAGTGTTGTGCTGTTCTGCGATCTTGAATACACCGAGTACCGCAAAAGCACTGAAATTCTCAGCACGCTGCTGGGGCCTGCGACCGTGGCGCTGGCGGTGCCGCTTTACCTGAATATGCGGCGAATCCGCCAGCTGTTCTGGCCTGTCTTGACTACGCTGGTAGTCGGCGGGGTATTTGCCACCGGGCTGTGTGTCGGGTTCGGCGTGCTGTTCGGTGCCGATCATATGATTCTGATGACCATGGCACCCAAGTCGGTCACCTCGCCCATCGCCATGCTGGTTGCCGAGCAGATCGGCGGGGTCGCAGCCCTGGCGGCGGTTTTTGTGTTGATTACTGGCGTATTCGGTGCCATTTTCGGCCCCGGCCTGCTGTCGCTGGCCGGGGTCGACAACCCTGCGGCCCGCGGTATGGCACTGGGTCTTACGGCCCATGCGGTGGGGACTTCCGTGGCATTGCAGGAAGGAGAGGAATCGGGGGCTTTTGCTGCGTTGGCAATGAGTCTGATGGGCGTTGCAACGGCATTGTTCCTGCCGCTGGCAATGTCGCTGGCCATTTAAAGGAGGCTTTTCCATGACGTTGCCGTTGTTTCCGTTGAACGCTGTGCTGTTTCCAGGTTGCGTGCTTGATCTGCAGTTGTTTGAAGCGCGCTATCTGGACATGATTGGCCGCTGCATGAAGCAGGGTGAAGGGTTTGGTGTGGTGTGCATCACCGAAGGAAGTGAGGTGGGCAACGTGCCGGGCGGTTACTCGCCGATTGGCTGCGAAGCACTGGTCACGGATTTCCAGCAGCAGGACAACGGCTTGCTGGGCATCCGTGTCGTCGGTGGGCGGCGCTTCCGGGTGGTCGCCGCTGAAGTTCAGCGCGATCAACTGCTGGTGGCTGAGGTTGAATGGCTGCAAGAGCCTGTGGAGCGTCCGTTGCAGGAAGAAGACGCCGACCTCGTTGCACTGCTGGAAGCGCTGGCCGAGCACCCGATGGTGGCGTCCTTGAACATGGGCGTGTCTGCCGGTGGGCAGTATTCATTGTCCAACCAGCTTGCCTATCTGCTGCCGTTCACCGAGAAGGACAAAGTGGAGCTGCTGGAAATCGACGATCCCGAAGAGCGCCTCGACGCGATTCAGGAACTGCTCGATGAAATGCAGGGCGATCTGCAGGCCTGAGCCTCGATCGCGCTGCTCATTGCGCAAGACAGCGTTGCGACTCGTCAGGCGGGGTTAGCGCGGCGGATACTGCTCCAGAATTTTTGCCACCGTGGTGCGGATGGCTTGCTCCCGTTCAGCCGGGCTGCCGGCGTTGTCGTTAAGGATGCGCTCGGTGCTGCCGCGCCAGACCAGTTTGCCGTCCTTGCCGTCGAACATATCAATCTGCAAGGTGCCGACCTTGTAGTCCACGCTACGGGTTTCGGTGTTCATCGGCCCGTTCCAGTAGCCGTAGCCACCCCAAGGGTTCCAGCCGCCGCCATAGTTGGTGCTGACCGTCTGCTGGCGATTTTCGACAATCAGCCAGGCCTGCACTTTCAAATCCGACCGCGTGCCCGCAGCGGCCATGCGCAGGCCGCGCTGGTCCAGTTGCTCGCTGATCGATTGGCGAATGCGCTGCTCGGTCAGGTCACTTTTGAGCCGTGGGTCATCATCCGGCTGATACTGAACGGCAGGCTCTTTCCAGCTCCAGTTGCGATAGCCGCCGAAATCACGCTGGGCATCGAAGTCGCGATTGATCGAATTGCTCTGACAGGCAGCCAGCAGCAAGGCACAGGACAGCAGGACGATACAGCGAAACATGGCAGTGCTCCGAATGGGTTACGAAGGAGGGTAGGCCGTCAGCGCCTGTTGCACGGCCTCACGTAATGCGCTGCTGCGGTCTGCCAGGTTATTGCTGGCGCGTGCATCTGCGCTGGCGCTCCATACCGGTTGACCGGTGCGTGCGTCGATCAGATTGATCTGCACCACCATCACGTTTTCCTTATAAGTGCGCACCACCGGCACGCTGGCGTAGCCGCCGTAACCGGGCCGGTAACCATCGTAGCGGCCATAGCCCATGCCGCCTCCGTAATACGGATCGTAATCTTCGCGCACCTGACGCAGCCGGGTTTCCTGCCGGGTCGTGGCGCTGACGTAGAGGTCCGCAGCTTGATTACCGCGAGCCGGCCGCAAGCCGCGTTGGTCCAGACCGTTGCTGACTGCTTCAACCACCTGCGCCGAATCCACCCACGCCGTACCGGGCGGCAACTGGCCGTTGAGCCAGCCCCACGACCGATACCGGCCATAGTCGCGCGGCGGCGCAGGGTAGGCGCTCATGTCCAGTGTCTTCGCTGCCTGCGCAGGAGCAGGCGGCATGGGCAGAGAACTGGCCACATACGGGTTATCGCTCTGGCACGCGCTAATCCCGAGCAGGCCAGTCCCCAGAAGCAGGGCAAACAAGGCAGGACGGTGTTTCATGGTGGTCTCCGCAGTGATGTCAGACCGGACGGCACATCCAGTGCAGGTAACGGCCCAGCCCGGCAAAGGCTGGATGACGCCGATGCACCAGCTCCATTTCCAGCAGGTCGGTCAGCTCGGCCCGAGCCTGGAATTCAACCGGCATGTAATCGTGAAACACCCGCACGCCGCTACGGGTTTCGACTTGCCACAGGCCTTCAAGTTGCGTCGCCAGTTCCCGAGGGTCGAGCGGTTGTTGTGGCGTCAGGCTCTGCTTTTCCCCGGCCATGTCATTTTTGCGCATCTTGCGGAAATGACCTTTCAACAAGTTGCGATAGATCAGCGCATCACGGTTGTAAAAAGCCAGTGACAGCCAGCCATCGTCGCGGGTCAAGCGGCGCAGTACCGGAAGGATGGCGTGCGGCTCGGCCAGCCATTCCAGCACGGCGTGGCACAGCACCAGATCGTAAGTGTCGCTCAGTAAACCGGGCAGCGCCTGCCACGGAGCCTGAATGAAGGTAGCCGTCTGTCCGGCCTCGACAAAGCGCTGGCGTGCGCCTTCAAGCATGGGTTCGGCGGGCTCGGCCAGGGTCACCTCATGCCCTTGTTCGGCCAGCCACAGTGACATGTGGCCCAGCCCCGCGCCGATATCCAGCACGCGAAGCGGTCGTGCGGGCAGCGTCTCGGTCAAATCGGCCTGCAGCACCTCCAGCCGAATGGCCCCCTTGGCACCGCCGTAGATCTTTTCCGCAAAGCGGGTCGCCAGATGGTCGAAATGCCGATCACTCACTTGGCAAATCTCCGCTCGCTGTCTGCCAGCTTGTTGCGCACCACGGTTTCCATGTCCAGCCCCAGCTCGCTGCACAGCAACAATAGATAAAGAACAATATCGCCGACTTCCTGACCGGCGTGCTCCAGCTGGTCGGCGGGCAGCTCGCGGGACTGGTCTTCACGCAGCCACTGGAATATTTCCACCAGCTCGGCCATTTCCACGCTGGCAGCCATGGCCAGGTTTTTCGGGCTGTGAAATTGCTTCCAGTCATTCTGGTCGCGGATGCGGTGCAGGCGTTGGGTCAACTCGTCGAGGTTCATCGTGCTCTCCTGAAGGTGCATAGCTTCAGGGGGAACGGGTCGCCAGGCAAGTGGGCGTTGCGGTTTGTTCAGCCATTGAAGGGAGCGGTGCTCCCGTCAGAGGGTTTTATCAGGGATGCATCACTCGGTTGCAGGCTGCCAGCTACCGATCATATGCACGATGCCCTCCTGGCCTTCGACACGGAACTGACCATGAGAACCAGCGGCGCTGGCCGAGAGTGTGACGTCGGCGGGCAGGCGTACCGGCTTCTGGAACTGCACGCTGATCTCTACATTCGAGGCTGGCAAGTGCTCGCCAAGGGCCGCGAGCGTACGTGCCTTGAGCCACATGCCGTGGGCGATGGCACGCGGGAAGCCGAACAGCTTGGCGCTGGGTGCGCTGAGGTGAATCGGGTTGTAGTCGCCCGACACCTTGGCGTACTCGCGCCCGATTTGTGCCGACGCACGCCAGTTGTCCAGCTCGATCAAAGGCAGCGGCGCAAGCTCGGGATGCTCTACAGGCGCGTCTTCCAGATGCACGGCGGTGCACAGCATGGTGCTTTCTTCTTCCCAAAGCAGGCCCATGCCATCCTCGGCCTGAGTCACCAGGTTGAAGGTCGCGCCTTTGGCGTGCGGGCGCAGGTCGGTGGCCTGAACGCTGATATACAGCTGGCTCACGCCGCCGAGCGGGCGATGAGTGCGAATGCGATTGGCAAGGTGAATAAGCCCCAGCAGCGGAAACGGAAACTCCTGAGAGGTCATCAGTTGCATTTGTAGAGGAAAGGCCAGCACATGCGGGTACGTCGGCGGCAGCAGGCTGCTTTCGTCGAATCCACAGACCTTGCTGTAAGCATCAAGCTTGTCGGTATCGACCGCGATCCAGCTTCGCAATCCCAGATCGGGTAACTGCGACCCTGTGACCTTGCGCCTGAGCGCTGCCTGGATGAACAGGTTGGACAGGGGCTGCAGAGAATTGAGGTAGCGCCAGTGAGCCGTCATCATCCATCTCCTTGAATTCGATGCTGGGGCTTATGCCCCGATCACGTTTTGACCACATACACGTAGAACCTGACCGCTCACCGCGCCGCTGCCCGGCTGGCTGAACCACGCCACGGCTTCGGCAACATCCTGTGGCGAACCGCCCTGACCGAGCGAACTCATGCGCCGTCCTGCCTCACGCAGGGTGAACGGCATGTGCGCGGTCATTTTCGTTTCGATGAAGCCAGGTGCGACGGCGTTGATGCTGATGCCGCGTGATCTGAGCCCGGGGGCCATCGCCTTGGCAAAACCGATCAGACCGGCCTTGCTGGTGGTGTAGTTGGTTTGCCCGCGATTACCGGCAATGCCGCTGATCGAAGCCATGAGCACAATCCGCGCGTTGTCCTTCAGCGCACCGGCGTCGAGAAGCACCTGAGTCAGCACTTGCGGAGCGTTGAGGTTGACCGCCAGTACCGAGTCCCAGAAGTCCTCCGGCATGTTGACCAGCGTCTTGTCACGCGTGATGCCAGCGTTATGCACCAGTATGTCGACGCCGTCCGGCAGGTGTTCAAGCAACTGCGCAGGAGCATCCGCCGCGCAGATATCCAGCGCCAGTGCCTGGCCGCCAAGCCGCGAGGCCAGTGCTTCCAGTTCGTTTTTGGTCTGTGGCACGTCCAGCAGAATGACCTGCGCGCCATCACGGGTCAGGGTCTCGGCAATCGACGCACCGATGCCGCGCGCCGCGCCAGTCACCACTGCCTTGCGTCCGGCCAGTGGGCGAGTCCAATCCTGCACTTTGCCCGGACAGGCGCTCAGGTGAACAAACTGACCGGAGATGAACGCAGCCTTGGGCGTCAGGAAGAAGCGCAAGGCGCCCTCCAGCTGATCCTGCGCGTCGTCATCCACTTGCAGCAGCTTGACCGTTGCGCCGTTGCGCACTTCCTTGGCCAGCGAGCGGCTGAAACCTACGATGGCCTGTTGAGTGCTGGCCGCCAGCGGATCAGCGAGTGTCTCGGGGGCTTTGCCGAGGATCACCACATGCGCGCAGTGATCGAGATTGCGCAGCAGCGGCTGAAAGAAATCCCGCAACTGCCTGAGCTGCTCGGTGCGCAGGATCTGGCTGGCGTCGAACACCACAGCTTTCAGGCGCGGCCCCTGGTTGGACACCCAGGTGGTGGCGCCAGGCATGTCACTGCCAAAACTGTACAGCGAGTCGGTCAGACGGCTGGCGAACTGGCGGACCTGATCACCCAGCGGCCCGGCACTGATCAGCAGCGTGCCTTCTACAGGACGAAGCCGGCCGGCCTGCCAGCGCTCCAGGTGGGTGGGGGCGGGCAGACCGACGGCATTCACCAGGCGCCGACCCATGTCGGAATTGGCGAAATCAATATAGCGATCTGACGGCATGGAACACTCTCCTGAAGTCGGGGTTCAAAGGAATGGACCACGGTGGCATGACGTTTGTTCTTGCGATCGACACGGCTCATCCATTCGCTTGAAGAAAGGGAGTTTTCCATGACGCATCCTCGTCGGGTCGCCATCGTTGGCGGTAACCGCATTCCGTTCGCCCGCTCCAATGGCCCTTACGCCACTGCCAGCAATCAGGACATGCTCACTGCCGCTCTGGAGGGGCTGATCGAGCGCTTCAATCTGCACGGGTTGCGCATGGGCGAGGTAGTGACAGGCGCGGTGCTCAAGCACTCCAGAGACTTCAACCTGACCCGCGAATGCGTGCTGGGCTCGCGACTGTCGGCGCAGACCCCGGCGTATGACATTCAGCAAGCCTGCGGTACGGGGCTGGAAGCCGCGTTGCTGGTGGCCAACAAAATCGCGCTGGGGCAGATCGAGTGCGGCATTGCCGGGGGCGTGGACACCACGTCGGATGCGCCGATAGGTGTCAATGAAGGGCTGCGCAAGATTCTGTTACAGGTTAATCGCAGCAAGACACCGGGCGACAAAATCAAGGCCCTGATGCAATTGCGCCCACACCACCTCAAGCCGGAGCTGCCCCGTAACGGCGAGCCACGTACGCGGTTGTCGATGGGCCAGCATTGCGAGCTGATGGCGCAGAACTGGGGCATAGAGCGCGGGGCGCAGGATCAACTGGCGCTTGAGAGCCATCTGAAAATGGCCGCAGCCTACGCCGAGGGCTGGCAGGATGACTTGATGACGCCGTATCTGGGGCTGATCCGTGACAACAACCTGCGCCCTGACCTGACCCTCGAAAAGCTGGCTGGCCTCAAGCCCGCATTCGAGCGAAGTGCCAAGGGCACGCTGTCGGCCGGCAACTCGACGCCGCTGACCGACGGCGCGTCGGTGGTATTGCTGGCCAGTGAAGAGTGGGCTCGCGAGCGCGGCCTGCCGGTGCTGGCCTACTGGCGGGATGGCGAGGCCGCAGCGGTGGATTTCGTCAACGGTGCAGAAGGGCTGCTGATGGCCCCGGCCTACGCCGTTCCGCGCCTGCTGGCGCGCAATGGCCTGACCCTTCAGGATTTTGATTACTACGAAATTCACGAAGCCTTCGCCGCGCAGGTGCTGTGCACCCTCAAGGCCTGGGAAGACGCTGATTACTGCAAAACCCGTCTGGGACTGGACGCGCCGCTAGGGTCGATTGACCGCAGCAAACTGAACGTCAAGGGCAGCTCGCTGGCAGCCGGACATCCGTTCGCCGCAACCGGAGGCCGTATCGTCGCCAACCTGGCCAAACTGCTCGATGCAGCAGGCAGCGGGCGTGGATTGATTTCGATCTGCGCAGCAGGCGGCCAGGGTGTTACGGCGATTCTGGAGCGTTAGGCAAATACTGGAGGCATGGGCATAATCCAGAGCGGAAAAGGACGGTACGTCTGAAGAGATATGACGCAGAGCGTCATGAACGGCATGCCAACGCGGAGCATTGGCACGATAAGGTTCTTCTGGACACCTCTCGTTCCTCACGCTCCAGCGTGGGAATGCATTTCGTGACGCTCCGCGTCACACCCGTGCGCGGGATGAACAGTCAGCACTATTGGCCTGTAACGTCGAGGTAAAACATGGGGCTCATCATTGGGGTATCGGTGCTTCTGATTCTGATCGGCACGGTGCTCTATCTGTTCGACAAAGGCGCGCGGACCCGCTGGCTGAGGCCCTATATCGGCCTGGCGCTGATTGGTTTGCTGGTCGGCGGGATGGGCTTGCTGGTGGGGCTGGTTTCCGATGAAATCGAAAGTTATTTCCTGCTGGTTGCCAAATGGGTGATCGCTGTGACCGGTATCATGTTTTGCCTGCGGCTGATCATACTGATCGCCAGGCGCTTCATCGTCAGAAATTGAGCGTGCAATCCGCCCATGTGTGACAGGACAACGTGGAAAATCACTTCAAGTTTCTGACCTTGCCCAAGACATCGGGCGAGGTCGCCAACGTCTTCATTCACGGCTATTCGTCAGGGCATGATCTGGACGACCGGCGCATGCTGGCCAACAGTATTCCTGGTGCCTTGCGCCAAAGCGTGAATATTCTGGCGTTCTGGCCATCCAGCCATTTCACCCAGATGGACAACCGTTCCCGTGGCCTGTTGATGGCCGCCGCCCGAGTGCATCCGTTGGCGGGCGCAGCCGCGCTGGCGGGAGACCGCGTCGTTCATTTTGCGCGCATCCGCAACCGGGCTCGCGATATGGGCAAAGTGTTGCTGGCACAACTGGACCGCTATCTGTTCGAACATCATCCGGACGTAAAACAGGTCAACCTGATCGGCCATTCACTGGGCGGACGACTATTGGTCAGCGCGCTCAAGAACCTGCAACAGACGCCCGAACACGGGCTGGTGGTGGGCGATGTGTTGCTGATGGCTGCTGCGGTGCGCATTGAGGCGGCCGAGGCCGAAGTGTTGAAGCAGAAAATCAGCGGGCGATTGATCAACGCTTACTCCAGCGAAGACCACGTGCTGTTGCTGAATCTGGGCGAGAAGAGCCTGGGACGCACGCCTGTCGAGCATTTCGAGAATGTGCGGATGCAGGGTTATCGCCATCACCATTACTGGAGACGTTTGCAGGAAGTGCTGATCGCAACTCGCTTCAGCGGCTGTGAAGGACTGGAAACCGGTGTGGCCGTTTTACCGACAGTCACCCGCGACCCGGTGTTGCAGGACATCTGGCTACACAGCGTTCTGGCCCGCTCCCCAGACTACGTGGTGGAGGCGGCCATCAAGCATTTGTGCAGCAGTCGATGGACGCGCCTCAAGGCCACCGAAGCGGATCGCACCTACGCATTTGTGCGCGAATTCCAGCTGGTCGCCGGACACTTTCTGATCAATGCCGCCCGGCGTCGAGGCGTGCCCTATACGAGAGTGCTGGGCATGCTGGCGCGGCAGTACGGCCTGAGTGATTCGCTGCACCAGTGTGCGACGGTGGTTGAAGTGGAGGAACTGCTGCTCAGAACGTTCTTTCGCCATGCGTTCAACAGCGCGCACCCGCTGGTGCAGATGCCACGCGCCAGTGTCAGCGCGATGAGCTGGGAGGTGTATGCCGCACATGTCGATGCACTGGCCGAGCGTTTGACCGTAGCTGCATTCTTCAAGCCCGCGCAGGCCGAGAAAGCTCCCGGCACGATCAAAGGGTTGCTGGGCGCAATTCGCCAGGCACCGGTGCAGCGCCTGCTGACGCACTTTGGCACGGCGCTCAGGCCGGGTTATTCAGCGTTGATCCCGACAGTGGCAATCGTCTTTTACGCGCGCGTCACGCTGGGCGATGACGCGCTGATGTAACGGCGGTCAGGCGGCCTGGGCTTCTTCCAGCGCGGCCTGCGAAAGCTGCTGGCGATGACGACTGGCGTAGCTCTCGGCGATGATCGAGCAGACGATCAACTGCATCGGGTGGTAGATCATGATCGGTAACAGGATCAGGCCCAGCCCCGGATTGCTGCCGAAGATCAACGCTGCCATCGGCGCCCCCGCTGCAAGCGACTTTTTGGTGGCGCAGAACACCGCCGCGACCTTGTCGGCATGATCGAACTTGAGCGCCCGTGCGGTGCGCGTGGTCATCAACAGGATCACCGCCAGCAGCAGCGCGGTGCCGATGAATGCGGTCAGGATCACGCTGTTGCCCTGGCTCTGCCACATGCCGGAAATCATCGAGTTGCAGAACGCCGCGTACACCAGCAGCAGTATCACCAGCTTGTCGATCAGGTTGGTGTACTTCTTGTGACGGGCGAAAAACTTGCCCAGCAACGGCCGCATTAGCTGGCCAAGCACCAGTGGCAGCAGGAGCATGGCGCACAGGTCGAGCAGTGTATCGCCCAGATCGATCCCGCCAGCGCCGGTGCCGACCACCAGGCTGACCAGCCACGGGGTGATGAAAATCCCGATGACGCTGGACATGCTGGCGTTGAGAATCGCTGCCGGGACATTGCCGCCTGCGCTGCCGGTCAGTGCCACCGAAGACGAAATGGTCGAGGGCAGGGCGCACAGGTAGAGAAAACCCAGCATCAGCAGCGCCGGCACATACGAGCCCAGCAGTTTTTGGCACGCCAGCCAGATCAGCGGAAACACCACAAACGTGAAGACCTGAATCATCACGTGCAGCCGCCAGTTGGTCAGCCCTCGTTTGATCTGCTCGCTGGACAGGTTCACGCCATGCAGAAAGAACACCACGAACACGCCGATGTTGATGACGTATTCAGCGTGCATGCTGCCGCCGGTAGCACCGAAACGCGGGAAGAAGTAGGCGAGCACCGTCGCCAGAACCATGCCCCACAGGAACCAGTCGGTGGCGACGCGCTTGAAATGTTTGAGTGATTGCATGACGGCCCCGGACAACTTTTGTAAACAAGGATGTACGCAGGCTACTCTGTTGCATAACAGCCGTCTTGCGACATAAGGCCATAAGATGCCGACTAACGGACAGATCGATCAGCGACATCCCACTGGCGAGCGGCAGATACCGGCACTGTCCGGTCTGCCGCGCCCACTGTATGCCCGCGCTGAAAGCCTCAGCGCCGGTTCGTGGACGCCGCCCCATCGTCACGACTGGGTGCAGTTTTCCTACGCGATCAGCGGGGTATTGGGTGTGCACACCGCCGAGGGCAGTTTTTTTGCACCGCCACAGTGGGGCGTCTGGGTGCCTGCGGGGCTTGAGCACGAGGTCGTGACCTCCATGCGTGCCGAAATGCGCAGCCTGTACATTCGCACGGCTGATTCGGGCTGGGCACCACAGCGTTGCCGGGTGCTGGAAGTCACGCCGCTGGCCCGCGAACTGATCAAGAGCTTCTGTCTGTTGCCCGTGGACTATCCCGAGCAGGACAGCCATGAGGCGCGGCTGGTGCAGGTATTGCTGGACCAACTGGCGCACTTGCCGGAAGTCGGTTTTTCGCTGCCGTTACCGCGTCACCCGCGTTTGCTGAGCCTGTGCAACGAGTTGATCGAAGAACCGGGCCAGTTGATTACCCTGCACGACTGGGCGGCACGTCTCGGCACATCCGAGAAAACCCTGATGCGCCTGTTTCAGCGGGAAACCGGGTTGAGCTTTCGTGGCTGGCGTCAGCGCGCACGATTGCTGTCTTCACTTTCTGCACTGGAAGAGGGCGCCAGTGTGACCCATACCGCGCTGGCCTGTGGTTATGACTCGACGTCGGCTTTCATCGCTGCGTTCAAGGGCTTGTTCGGCTATACGCCCGGTGATTTGTTCAAGTAACGCCGGGTTGTATTGCGCACTAACGAGTGCATCTAATGAAGATTTTTCGGGCTTTACACGTTTTGTCCCGGAATATCTTTTATCGCCTGTACGGCACGAAAGGTGCTTTAAACCGGGGGATTGCGTGGTTTTTGCTTAAAAAACCTTTCAATCCAAAGGCCACTACCCCTACTCGCTGGCGGAGGATTGCCGTATAACGGCAACAATCGCGTATCTGGCAACAAAGGACCCACAATAAAAGCTGATGAAAACTCCTAAACGCATTGAACCCCTGATCGAAGACGGTCTGGTCGACGAGGTGCTGCGCCCGCTCATGAGTGGTAAAGAGGCAGCTGTTTATGTGGTGCGCTGTGGCAATGAGCTGCGGTGTGCCAAGGTTTACAAGGAGGCTAACAAACGCAGTTTCCGTCAGGCGGCCGAGTATCAGGAAGGTCGCAAGGTACGCAACAGTCGCCAGGCCCGCGCTATGGCGAAAGGCTCGAAGTTCGGGCGCAAGGAAACCGAAGACGCCTGGCAGAACGCCGAAGTGGCTGCACTGTTTCGTCTGGCCAGCGCGGGTGTCCGGGTGCCCAAGCCGTACGACTTCCTGGAAGGCGTACTGCTCATGGAACTGGTGGCCGACGAATATGGTGACGCCGCGCCGCGCCTGAACGACGTGGTGCTGGAGCCGGATCAGGCGCGCGAGTATCACGCGTTCCTGATCGAACAGATCGTGCTGATGCTGTGTTCCGGTCTGGTGCACGGTGACCTTTCCGAGTTCAACGTGCTGCTGGCACCGTCCGGCCCGGTCATCATCGACTTGCCACAAGCGGTCGATGCAGCGGGCAACAACCACGCGTTCAGCATGCTGGAGCGTGACGTTGGCAACATGGCGCTGTACTTCGGCCGCTTCGCGCCGGAACTCAGAAAGACCAAGTACGCCAAGGAAATGTGGTCGTACTACGAGGCAGGCACTTTGTCGCCCGCCACGGTGTTGACCGGTGAATTCGACGAGCCGGAGGACGAAGCCGATGTGGGCGGCGTACTGCGCGAAATCGAAGCCGCCCGTCTCGACGAGGCTCGCCGTCAGGCAGCTCGTGCGGCAGACGATGCGCCACCGAGCAAATCCACCGAAGAACCACCGCCGCCGTGGATGCAGTAAAAACTGACTGACTCTCGTGCAATGCTCTGCGTCGCCGTGTGACGCAGAGCGTCACGAACTGCATTCCGACGCTGGAGCGTGCGGAACGATGATCTCAACTATCGTGCGACGCTCTGCGTCGCATGCAGTTCTGGACGCTCTGCGTCCGCTCTTGAGCGGCAGGCACCTCAATCAACAACACCCTCCCGACGCCAGGTCCTTGAGGATCGGGCAGTCGGGGCGGTCGTCGCCGTGGCAGTGTTCTACCAGTTCCTGAAGCGTATCGCGCAGGCTCGCCAGTTCGTCGATCTTCTGATTCAACTGCACGATGTGCTGACGGGCCAGTGCCTTGACGTCGGCGCTGGCGCGTTGGCGGTCTTGCCAGAGGGTCAGCAGTTTGCCGACTTCCTCCAGCGAGAACCCCAGGTCTCTCGAGCGTTTGATGAACGCCAGCGTGTGTAAATCGTCGGCGCTGTACAGGCGATAGCCGCTGTCGCTGCGATGTGCCGCTTGCAGCAGGCCGATGGATTCGTAGTAGCGGATCATCTTCGCGCTCAAGCCACTGCTTTTCGCCGCCTGACCGATGTTCATGGCGTGTCCTCCAGATCACGGGGTTTCCAGGTTTTCAGCAGCAGCGCATTGCTCACCACGCTGACACTGGACAGCGCCATGGCCGCGCCAGCCAGTACCGGGTTGAGGTAGCCCAGCGCCGCGAGGGGAATGCCGATCAGGTTGTAGACAAATGCCCAGAACAGGTTCTGGCGGATCTTTGCGTAGGTTCGCCGGCTGATGTCCAGCGCCGCCGGAACCAGTCGCGGGTCGCCGCGCATCAAGGTGATGCCTGCTGCATGCATCGCGACGTCCGTTCCGCCGCCCATCGCAATACCCACATCCGCAGCCGCCAGCGCCGGTGCATCGTTGATGCCGTCACCGACCATGGCAACCACATGGTGGCTTTTCAGCTGGGTGACGGTGGCCGCCTTGTCGGCAGGCAGCACTTCGGCATGTACATCGTGTATCCCCAAGGCCTTGGCGACTACTTGAGCGCTGCCACGGTTATCGCCGGTCAGCAGATGGCTGGTAATGCCGCGCGCGTTCAACGCCTTGATCGCCTGATCCGTTCCGGGCTTAACTGTGTCACCAAAGGCAAACATGCCGATGACCTTCGGCTCCGGAGCCTGCTCGATGAGCCAGGACAGCGTTCGCCCTTCGGCTTCCCAGATACGCGCAGATTCGGCCAGTTCGCCGATGGGCAGGCTGCTTTCATCCAGCAGGCGTCGATTGCCCAGCGCCAGTTCACGGCCCTGAACGGTGCCCGCTATGCCCCGGCCGCTCAGGGCATGGCTGTTTTCGGCTGCATCGAGCTTGAGTTGCCATTCATGACACACATCCAGCACTGCTTTGGCCAAGGGGTGTTCACTGCCGCGTTGCAGTGCGCCCGCCAGTTGCAACAGGTGTTCTTCATTGCCCGACACCGCACTCATGTTGGTGATGCGCGGCGTGCCCGCGGTCAGCGTGCCGGTCTTGTCGAATACCACGGCATCCACAGCGTGGGCGCGCTCCAGTGCCTCTGCATCCTTGATCAGAATGCCGTAGCGCGCCGCCACGCCGGTTCCGGCCATGATCGCTGTAGGTGTCGCAAGGCCCAGAGAGCAGGGGCAGGCAATCACCAATACGGCGACCGCATTGATCAGCGCCACTTCAAGCGAGGCCCCAGCCAGCAGCCAGCCTGCCAGCGTGAAAAAGGCAATCCCCAGTACAGTGGGCACAAACACCTTGCTGACTTTATCCACCAGTTTCTGGATCGGGGCCTTGCCCGCCTGGGCGTCTTCGACCAGACGAATGATGCGCGCCAGAACGGTTTCCGCGCCCAGCGCAGTGGTTCTCACCAGCAACTGGCCTTCGCCGTTGATGGCACCCCCCGTGACCTTGTCACCCGCCTGCTTGGCCACCGGCAGGCTTTCACCGGTAATCAGCGCTTCATCGGCATGGCTGCGGCCTTCGACCACTTCGCCGTCCACCGGAAACCGTTCGCCAGGTTTGACCAGCACCTCATCGCCAAGCTGCAGTGAGCTGATCGCGATGTCCTGTTCAAGGCCGTCGACCACGCGCAGCGCGCGTTCCGGGCGTAGTGCCTCAAGGGCTCGAATGGCGCTGGCCGTCTGACGCTTGGCGCGGCTTTCCAGGTATTTACCCAACAGCACCAGCGCGATGACCACCGCCGATGCTTCGAAATACAGATGCGGCGTTGTGCCGGGTGCAGCACTCAGCCATTGATAGACGCTCAAGCCGTAGCCCGCGCTGGTGCCGATGGCGACCAGCAGGTCCATATTGCCTGCGCCGGCGCGCACGGCCTTCCAGGCGGCCAGATAAAAACGCGCGCCCAGAACGAATTGCACCGGTGTCGCCAGCGCGAATTGCGCCCAGGCGGGCAGCATCCAGTGCACGCCCAGCGGCGTCAGTAACATTGGCGCGATCAACGGCAGTGCCAGCGCGATGGCCAACAGCAGGGCCCATCGTTCGTTGTGCAGGTGGCGTGCTTTCTGGTCAGCTTCGGCGTGGCGATCCTCAACCAGCGTTGCGCTGTAACCGGCACGGCTGACGGCGTCGATCAGGGTTTGCGGATCGGTCTGGGCTGCGGTGTCTACATGGGCGCGTTCATTGGCCAGGTTCACCGTCACACTGTTGACCCCCGGCACTTTGGCCAGAGCACGCTCGACCCGACCCGCACAACTGGCGCAGGTCATGCCGCTGATCGGCAGGTCGAAGGTGGTGGTTTGTTGCATGTGAATCACTCCCTGAGGCTGGATACCTGCAAGGATCAACCTTGCCACATGGGCAAGGTCAAGCGCGAATCAATAGTTGAGGTCGGCTTTCTTGAGGTACATGCCGTTCAGGTCCGCGGCGATACGGTATTTGAGGATATCGCCCGAGCGTAGCTGGATCTTGGTACTGCGCGGCGCTTCCATTCCCGGTTCGCAGCCCACCACGGTGCCACGCAGGGTGCTCAGTCTTATCGACACTTCACCGGGAGGCAGGTTGAAAGACACCGAGTCCTCCTGAAAAAGTCTCCCGGCCAGACGGTCCTGCACATAGATGCCGATCTCACAGGAGGTCGCGACTTCCAGGCGCTCTCGGGAAATGATCAGGATGCCGTAATCCTGATCGGCCTGAGTGGCGGGTGCGATAGCCAAGAAACCGAGAATGCTGAAGAGGCTCACTGCTGACCAGCGCATCGCTGATACTCCTGATGTAAACGTTGATGAGTCAGCTTGGCTCACGATCTGCCTGAATACCAGCCCGGCAGCGATAACAGAAACTTGACCTTGCCATCATGACAAGGTTGAAGATGCTCGCTATCCATCAATAAGGGAGTGACACCATGCAGTTATTCAATGTTCAAGGCATGACCTGCGGGCACTGTGTTCGTGCGGTGATTCAGGCGATCAAGAATGACGACCCAGGCGCTGATGTTCAGGTTGAACTGGCCAGCAAGCAGGTGAAGGTGCAAAGCAGTCTGTCACCCGAGCAAATCGTCAGGTTGATCAGCGAAGAGGGTTATCAGGCGCAGCCGGCATGACGCGGGTCAGGGAGACCGGAGCGGTCTCCCTGTCTGTAAACTTTGAAAAATTTTGAATTAATTACCGTGTCCTTCGTTCTCTGCAAGGTAAGCCGGTTAGACTAACCCGTTGCCCTGCACCCGTTAATGGACACCCGATGAATCTACGCACAATCCTTATTCTTGGCTCATTGAGTGCCTTCGGCCCTCTGGCCATCGACTTCTATCTTCCTGGCTTTCCGGCCATGGCCTCGTATTTCGGGACCGACGAAAAACATATTCAGTTGACCCTCGCGGCTTACTTTCTTGGGCTTTCCCTGGGACAACTGGCCTATGGTCCGGTGGCTGACCGATTCGGTCGGCGCATTCCGCTGCTGTTCGGCGTGACCTTGTTCATGCTCGCATCGATAGCCTGCGCCTTTGCGCCGAGCCTTGAATGGCTGATTGGTGCGCGCTTCGTGCAGGCGCTGGGTGGCTGTGCCGGAATGGTCTTGTCGCGCGCCATCGTTAGCGACAAGTGCAACGCTGTCGAGTCGGCCAAGGTCTTCTCGCAACTGATGCTGGTCATGGGCCTGGCACCGATTCTGGCACCCATGCTTGGCGGAGTACTGGTCAGCACCTTTGGCTGGCAATCGATCTTTGTCAGCCTGGCGCTTTTCAGTGGTGCCTGCCTGGCGGCGGTTGCACTGGGGCTGCCGGAAAGCATGCCCGCCAGCACGCCTCGTCAGCCGTTGAGTGGCGCATTTCGCCAATACGTCAACCTGCTGCAGGACCGCGTCTTCATCGGCCATGCCCTGACGGGCGGCATTGCCATGGCCGGAATGTTCGCTTACGTCGCCGGGTCGCCGTTCGTGTTCATCAAGCTGTACGGCGTACCAGCCGAGCATTACGGCTGGCTGTTCGGGATGAACGCGGCGGGTTTCATTCTGGTCGCGCAGATCAATGCGCGTCTGCTGCGCAAGACGGGGCCGGCATTTTTGCTGTCACGCACGGTCTGGATCTATCTGACCGCGGCGCTGGTGTTGCTGGCGATCAGCTTGCTGCGCACCGAAGCGCTTTGGCCGCTGCTGGTGCCATTGTTCATTTGCGTGGCAAGCCTTGGGTGCATCATCCCCAATGCGTCGGCCTGCGCCATGAGCGGCCAGTGGGCGCGTGCGGGCAGTGCCTCGGCGCTGCTGGGTTGTCTGCAATTCAGTGTTGCCGCCGTCGCCGCCAGCCTGGTGGGCTTTTTGCATGACGGCACGGCCACACCCATGGCGCTGGTTATCAGCCTGTGCGGTGTGCTGACGGTCGGCCTTTCGGTACTGACACGCCGTGCGCAAGGCACGCGGGATGCGCAGGCGAAGCCGGTCTGATCCGGCGCAATGGTTGTGTCAGTCACGCGATGCGCTGACACAACCATCTCGCGTTCAGAACCCTTCCAGTACGACCTTGCCCTTGGCCTTGCCACTTTCCAGCAGGGCATGAGCGCGGCGCAGATTCTCTGCGTTGATGCTGCCGAAGTGCTCACCAAAAGTGGTTTTCAGCGTTCCGGCGTCGATCAGCTCGGCTACCCGGTTGAGCAGGTTGTGCTGTTCGATCATGTCCTCGGTTTCAAACATCGACCGCGTGTACATGAACTCCCAGTGCAGCGACAGGCTCTTGCGCTTGAGCTTCGACACATCCAGTGACTTGGGATCGTCGATCAGCGCCAGCTTGCCTTGTGGCTTGAGCGCCTCGACCAACTGGTCCAGATGCTGTTCGGTCTGGGTCAGGCTGGCCACATGGGTCACCTGATTCAGGCCGACGCGTTTCAGTTCTTCGCTCAACGGTTTGCTGTGGTCCAGCACCTCGTGTGCGCCCAGTTCGCGTACCCAGCTTTCGGTCTCGGGCCGGGAAGCGGTGCCGATGACTTTCAGGGAAGTCAGCTGACGTGCCAACTGGGTAAGGATCGAACCTACACCGCCCGCTGCACCGACGATCAGCAGGCTGTGCGAGCCTTCGCCTTTTTGCTGAGCGATCTGCAGGCGCTCGAACAACAGCTCCCAGGCAGTGATCGCCGTCAACGGCAACGCCGCCGCATGGGCAAAGCTCAGGGTTTTCGGCATATGCCCGACAATACGCTCGTCGACCACATGCAGTTCGCTGTTGCCACCCGGCCGGGTCAGGGAGCCGGCATAGAACACTTTGTCACCCGGCTTGAACAGCGTGACCTGGCTACCCACCGCTTTCACGACGCCTGCCACATCCCAGCCCAGTACCTTCGGAGCGCCGCCCTCGGGCTGGACGTTCTGGCGAATTTTGGTGTCCACCGGGTTGACGGAGATGGCCTTGACCTCGACCAGCAGATCACGAGCGCCAGCCACCGGTTCAGGCAGTTCGATGTCCTGCAATGACAGTGCGTCGCTGATCGGCAGCGAGTGGTAATACGCGATTGCTTTCATGACGGGCCTCTTCAGGAAAAATGATAAAGAGATCATTGGCTATTTCCAGTAAAGATAAAACCCGCTAAAACGGCAGGCTCTTTCAATTTTATTTTGATAATACGAGGCATTGATGTTGCGTTTTGACGACTTGCAGTTGTTCGTTCGTGCAGCCGACCTGGGCAGTCTTTCTGCTGCGGCGCGGGTGATGGACATGTCTGCGGCGGTTGCCAGCGCGGCGCTCAAACGCATTGAACGGCAATTGGGTGCGCGCTTGCTGGCACGTTCGACCCGCAGCCTGCGTCTGACCGCCGAAGGCGAGGGGTTTCTGGAGTATGCCCGCGCCGCACTGGGCAGTCTGGAAGAGGGGCGGCGACTGCTGGCCAGCAGCCAGGACCGTTGTGAGGGCGTGTTGCAACTCTCGGCACCGTCGGATCTGGGACGTAACGTGCTGTTGCCCTGGCTCGACGAATTTCAGCAGCAACACCCGCAACTGACCGTGCGCCTATTGTTGGGTGATCGTATTGCCGACCTGTTCCGCCAGCCGGTCGATGTGGCGCTGCGTTACGGCGAGCCAGAGGATTCAAGCCTGGTCGCATTGCCGGTGTTGCCTGACAACCGGCGGGTGTTGTGTGCCGCGCCGAGTTACCTGCAACGTCATGGCGAACCGCAGCAGGTTGAGCAACTGGCGCAGCATAATTGCCTGTTGTTCATGCTCGGGGACCGCGTGCATGACCGCTGGACGCTGAATGACGGTAAGCGCGAAATCAGCCTGACGGTCAGCGGCAACCGGTTCAGTGACGACGCAGATGTAGTGCGCCGCTGGGCAGTAGCGGGCGAAGGTGTGGCGTACAAATCCTGGCTGGACGTCGCCGCAGATGTACGGGCCGGGCACCTGAAAGTATTGATGCCAGATTTGATCGGCGAGCGAGCGCCGCTGAACCTGTTATGCGCGCACCGGGCGCAGCTCAGCAAGCCGGTCATTCTGTTGCTGGAAATGCTCAGGTCACGTTGTAAGCAACAGGCTGTAGGTCCGTCACCCGTTGGTTTGTTTTAATAGCCACGTCCGGGTAGGAAATAACCTTCGGAAGTGTCGGAAAATATAATATTTTAAAGTGTTTCAACGGTGCAAAGTTTCAACTCTCAGGCGAAGTTGAAACTGACTGTTGTTGAGTGGTTTTGGCGTTTTTGTCATGGGTATTACGCTTGTTTTTTCAATGTCTTTTTGAAGTAATGGTTGAAACCCCTTTGCTAGAGGGGGGTCGCCGTTAAGGCAGGAAGATCTTCCTGCCGATGGGGCGAGAAAGAAACGTTCGATTTTTCGAGATGTTGTACAACAACAGTTTGTACGAATCGTTTTTCGCCCACTGGGGCCGAAGGGCATAGAGTTTATACTTGTCATTTCATATAAGAACCACGTTCAACTCTACCGAGGCGTGATTGCTTTCACCCAGTCATCACGATAGATGAATGTTTCAACAGGGAGTGAACACATGGAATACGGACCTTGCATCAGCCAGATCGCAACACTGCTGGCCGACCCCAAGCGCAGCGCAATGATCTGGGCACTGATGGATGGTACTGCTCGTCCTGCCGATGAGTTGGCGATTTTGGCGGGACTCTCGACCTCTTCTGCAGGCGCGCACCTGGCGCGTCTGACCAGTGGAGGTCTGTTGAAACAGGAGGCGCGGGGTCGCAAGCGTTTCTTTCGCCTCGCCGCGCCGGAAGTGGGGGCCGCTGTCGAAGCTCTGGCCTGTGCCTCGCTGGCCAGCGCCGAACAGATCAGCCGCAGGTTTGCTCAGCCCATGCCGCCGCTGCCGCTGCGCCGTGCAAGAATCTGCTCCGACCATCTGGGCGGCGAAATGGCCGCTGAGCTTTATCAGCGCCTTCTGGAAGCGGGCTGGATAGAACAGCAAGAGAAGCGCGTCGAGGTCACGAGCAAGGGCGTGGCCAGTTTTGCCGAGCGAGGTATTTACATACCGGCGCTGGCACAGCGCAAGCGTGAAACGGTATGTGCCTGCCCGAAATGGAATGATCGCAACCCGCACCTTGGCGGCGCGCTGGGGGCAGGGCTGCTGCAGCTATTCTTCCAAATGGGCTGGCTGCGCACCACCGACGAGCCCAGCACCTTGCAGGTCTCCTCCAGTGGGCAGCGGGAAATCAGCAAGATCGCGGCGGCGGCCTGACGGGAACCACAGGTGTGGCTCGCTCTGCCACTATCGTGCCACCGCTCCGCGTTGGCATGCAGTTCCGGACGCTCTGCGTCCTCTTGCGACGCCGAGCGTCGCGTAAGGCATTCCCACGCGGAGCGTGAGGAACGATGGATGCGCCTGTCACACCACTATCGTGCCAATGCTCCGCGTTGGTATGCAGTTCCGGACGCTCCGCGTCCTCTTGCGACGCCGAGCGTCGCGAAAGGCATTCCCACGCGGAGCGCGAGGAACGATGGATGCGCCTGTCACACCACTATCGTGCCAATGCTCCGCGTTGGTATGCAGTTCCGGACGCTCTGCGTCCTCTGCGACGCAGAGCATGAGCAGCGATGGATGTAACTCGCTCAACCCCTCTTTAGGGCTTGACCAGGCGTGCATCCAGGCTGTTTTGTGCCAGACGTTTTGCCTGATCTTCGGTCATGCCCAGATGCGTGTACAGCGCATGGAAGTTCTCGGTCACGTAGCCACCGAAGTAGGCCGGGTCGTCCGAGTTGACGGTGACTTTCACGCCGCGCTCGAGCATGTCGAGGATGTTGTGCTGGGCCATGTCGTCGAACACGCAGAGCTTGGTGTTGGACAGCGGGCAGACGGTCAGCGGGATTTGTTCGTCGATGATGCGCTGCATCAGTCGTTCGTCTTCGATGGCGCGTACACCGTGGTCGATGCGCTGGATTTTCAGCAGGTCCAGTGCTTCCCAGATGTATTCCGGCGGGCCTTCTTCCCCGGCGTGGGCGACGGTCAGGAAGCCCTCGCTGCGGGCACGATCAAATACGCGCTGGAACTTGCTCGGCGGGTGGCCCATCTCGGAACTGTCGAGACCCACGGCGACGAACGCATCACGGAACGGCAGCGCCTGATCGAGGGTTTTTTCGGCGTCTTCCTGGGACAGGTGACGCAGGAAACTCAGGATCAGGCCGCTGTCGACACCCAGCTTCGACTTGCCGTCTTTCAGCGCACCGGTAATCCCGGCCAGCACCACTTCAAACGGGATGCCGCGGTCAGTGTGGGTTTGCGGATCGAAGAACGGTTCAGTGTGGATAACGTTCTGTTCCTTGCAGCGCAGCAGGTAAGCCCAGGTCAGGTCGTAGAAGTCCTGCTCTGTGCGCAAAACGTCCGCACCGCGGTAATACAGATCAAGGAATTCCTGCAGGTTGTTGAAGGCATAGGCCTTGCGCAGGGTTTCGACGTCATTCCACGGCAGGGCAATTTTGTTGCGCTCTGCCAGGGCGAACAGCAACTCGGGTTCCAGCGAGCCTTCGAGGTGCAAGTGCAGTTCTGCCTTGGGCAGTGCGTTCAACCAGTCGTACATATTCTTTTCTCATCAGGTGCAGATCGCGGGCATTCTACAGATGCACGTCGCTGCGCAGGGTAAAACCTGACCGAACGTTCAACTTGCCTCCTGATCGCGGCGGTAAGCATAGGTATCAGCAAAGCGCGACAGCAGAAACTCGGCGCAGGTGGTGACAGGATAGCGCGCCGGCTGGCTTTCGCTCTGGCAACCGGGCAAACATTCGATGCGTGTGTCGGGATGTGGTTCGGCGAAAAACGGCATCGAATAGCGGTCGACGCCAAGCGGGCTGATAACCCGGTGCGGCGTGGACAGATAACGGTCGTTGCTCCAGCGCGCCATCATGTCGCCGAGGTTGACCACGAACGTGCCGTCAACTGGCGGTGCGTCGATCCATTCGCCCCGCACGTCGCGCACCTGCAAGCCGCCCGCCGTGTCCTGATACAACAGGGTGATGCAGCCATAGTCGGTATGCGCGCCTGCGCCTTGTTGCTCGGCAGAGGTCGCCGTATCACGCGGTGGGTAATGAATCATGCGCAGTACGCTGACCGGGTCCTTGAAGCGCTGATCGAAGAAATCGCGTTCGATGCCCAGCGCCAGGGTCATGGCGCGCAGCAGGGTTTGCGCCAATGCCTGCATGTCCAGGTAATGCTGCTCCATCAGGCTTTCCCAGCCGGGAATGTCCGGGTGCCGATTGGGCCCGCGCAGTGGTTTGCCAGCCAGCACGTCGGGATGGCTGGCATCCAGATGCAGGCCCATGTCGAAGGTTTCCTTCAGGTCGCTCGGCAGGCTGGGGTCCAGTTGCTCGGTGGCGATGGCACCATAGCCGCGATGATGGGTGCTTTGCGTGATGTCGATGATGAGCTTTTCGGCTACCGGACGAGCGAAAAAGTCTTTGGCTGCCGATTGCACCTGCTCGATGCGTTGCGCGCTGATCGGATGGCCCTTGATGTAAAAGAAGCCCCATTGCCGACAGGCACTGTCGATCTGCCGGGCGACATCCTGCCAGGCTTCAAGGTCGGTGCCGTAGAGCGGGGCTATGTCGATGACGGGAAGCTGGTCCATTAACGGTCCTGGAAATCATGTGGTATTCGCTGTCGATGAGCGTGCCCGCCGAAGCGGGCACGCGACGCCAGGCGTTTATTTAGGCAGTTCGGCCTTGATCCCTTCAACGTAATAGTTCATCGACGCCAGCTCGGCGTTGGTTGCAACCACACCGTCAGCAATTTTCACGGTGCCGTTCTGGTCCTTGATCGGCCCGGTGAATGGGTGGAATTCGCCGCTTTCGATGCTGGCGATGATCTTCTGCGCCTCAGCCTTTACATCAGCAGGCACCACGTCGCTGATCGGCAACTCGACCGTACCCTCTTTCAGGCCGCCCCAGTAATCCTGTGGTTTCCAGGTGCCTGCGATTGCGCCTTCGGCGGCCTGAATGTAATGCGGGCCCCAGTTGTTGACGATGGAGGTCAGCACTGCTTTCGGTCCAAAGTGAGCCATGTCCGAGGCATAACCGACGGCATACACGCCACGACGCTCGGCGGTCTGGATCGGCGCAGGGCTGTCGGTGTGCTGGAAGACCACGTCAACGCCCTGATCGATGAGTGCGTTGGCAGCATCGGCTTCCTTGCCCGGATCGAACCAGGAGTTGACCCACACCACTTTGATCTCGGTGCCCGGATTGTATTTGTTCAGCGCCAGCTGGATGGCGTCGATGTCACGCAGCACTTCAGGGATCGGGAATGAGGCGACATACCCGATTTTCTTGGTCTTGGTCATTTTCGCGGCGATGTAACCGCTCACGTAACGACCTTCATAGGTGCGGGCCAGATACGTGCCCATGTTCTTGTCCTGCTTGTAGCCGGTCGCGTGCTCGAATTTTACTTTGGGGAATTGCTTGGCGACTTTCAGGGTCGGGTTCATGTAGCCGAACGAGGTACTGAAGATCAGGTCATAGCCGCCCTTGGCCATGTTGCGGATAACCCGTTCGGCGTCCGCGCCTTCAGGCACGTTTTCCACGTAGCTGCTGGTGACCTTGTCACCCAGCGCCTTGACCATCGCCTGGCGGCCCTGTTCATGCTGATAGGTCCAGCCGTGGTCGCCAATGGGGCCGATATAGACGAATCCGACTTTCAGCGGATCGGCTGCCGAGGCGAGCAGGCTGGAGCCAATGCCGACAACGGCGGCCATGGCACACAGCAGTTTTTTCAGAGGACGACGTGGGTTGGTCAGGTGCATCGGGTCTAGCTCCTTGCGGTCTTGTTGGAGTGCATACCCCGACAATGCAAATAACTGACCAACAGGACAACTTACGATGCTGGCGCGCTTTGCCGCTTGCCTGCCTGTTTCACCATGCAGCGAGAAGGTGCAGGTGCGGTGGGCTGCGCCGCTAACTGGTGCAGCGCGTGCTGCGCTCGACAATGCACATCGGCGTACCGGCCACGGGCTCGCGCATGATCTGCACCTGCACATCGAACACCTGGCAGACCAGCTCGGCCGTCAGTACATCGCCCGGCGCGCCGCAGGTCACCAGACGTCCACCCTGCATGACCGCCAGGTGGTCGGCATAGCGACAGGCCTGATTGATGTCGTGCAGCACGGTAATCACGGTTTTGCCTTCGGCGCTGAGTTCGCGCATCAGGTCCAGCAGTTCGACCTGATGGCTGATGTCCAGATACGTGGTGGGCTCGTCGAGCAGGACGATGGCGGCGTCCTGCGCGAGGATCATCGCCAGCCACGCTCGCTGCCGCTGCCCGCCGGAAAGGTCGGACAACGGCCGTTCGGCCAGGGTTTCCAGCTCCATGCGTTGCAGGGCCTGCTCGACACTGTGCTGATCGGCCCCGCTCAAGCGTCCCCACAGACTGTTGTGCGGGCTGCGACCGTAAGCCACCAGTTGACGCACACTTACGCCTTCCGGAATGGGCAGCACTTGCGGCAGAAAAGCCACCTTGCGGGCCAGCTCTTTGGCGGAGAGCTGGCTGTAGGCTTTGCCGTCCAGACTCAGGCTGCCCGATTGCGGGGTGAGAATCCGTGCAAACGCCTTGAGCAGTGTGGATTTGCCGCAACCGTTGGGGCCGATCAGCGCGGTGACCTGGGCTGGCGGCGGGCTGAATGACAGGTCTTGCACGATCCGCGTTGCGCCGTAGCCGATGTCGAGTTGCTGCGCCTTCAGAATACTCATGGGATCAACCTTTGAATCGGGCCAGCAGCCAGAGGAAATACGGAGCGCCGATCACCGCCGTGAGAATACCGGCGGGGATCTCGCTGGGGGCGATCAATGTGCGCCCCAGCGTATCGGCCAGCACCAGCAATAACGCGCCCAATACCATGGAGGCGGGCAGCAGGTATTGATGATGACCACCGACCAGACGGCGGGCCATGTGTGGCGCGACCAGCCCGACAAAACTAACCGGACCGATGATGCCCACGCCCAGGCTGGTCAACAGCACGGCACTGCCCATCGCCAGCCAGCGCGTACGTTTGAGGCCGGTGCCCAGGCTTTGTGCGGCTTCATCGCCCAGGCCGATCAGGTTCAGCGGTTTGGCCAGCAGCAAGCTGAGCGGGATCAACAGCAGAAGCGGCGAGGCCAGCCACACATGGTGCCAGTTACGGCTCCACAAACTGCCGGTCAGGGCCAGCAGGGCGGTATTGATATCCAGCGGGTTGGACAGAATCAGGAATTCGGTGATGCTCGACAGCGTCACCGCAATCGCCACTCCGGAGAGCGCGAAACGCACGCCGGAAAACTGCACGCCGGTGTTATACAACGCCAGCAGCAATGCCCCCGCCGCACCGCCCAGACACGCCACAAACGGCAGCGCCGATACCGGTAACTGTGGCAGGCCGATAATCGCGATGGTCAGCGCCAGCCCTGCGCCTTGGGTCACGCCAAGAATTTCCGGCGAGGCCAGCGGGTTGCGAATCACGCCTTGCACGATGGCACCCGCCAGGCCGAAGGCGCAGCCGGTCATGATTGCGATCAAACCGCGTGGCAGACGGTGATTCCAGACCTCGAAGTCCTTGCTGTCGTGGGCGATCAGATGATCAAGCACTGCACCGGGCGTCAGCCAGACAGTGCCCGCGCTGAGGCTCAGCAGCACGGCCAGTGCCAGCAACAAAATCAGCAACAACAGCCGTTGGCGGGGCTGGTTCATAGCGCACGCCTCGCCAGAAACAGAAAGAACGGCGCGCCAATCAACGCTGTGACCACGCCGGCCGGCGTTTCCACCGGGAACGCCACAGCGCGGCTGATCAGGTCGGAAGCCAGCACGATAGCCGCGCCCAGTCCGGCGCTGATCGGGATCAGCCAGCGGTAGTCATTGCCCAGCCATTGGCGAGCAATGTTCGGCGCGATCAGGCCGACGAACGCTATCGGCCCCACCGCACAGACGCTGGCACCGACCAGCAGCAGGCTGACCACGAACACCAGCAGGCGCAAGGCACCGATGCGTACGCCCAGTGAACGGGCAGCGTCTTCGCCGAGGTTGATCAGGTTCAGGCGCGGCGCACAGGCAATCGCCAGCACCACGCCGATCAGCGTGCACGGCCAGAGCAATTGCAATTGCGCCGCGCCGACATTGGCCAGCGATCCGGCCAGCCAGTTGAGGACACTTTGCGCCTGCGCTTCGACAAGAATTACGGTGAGACGGGTCAAGGCTGCGCACAACGCGGCGACGGCTACACCCGCCAGCACCAGTCGGCCCTGAGCCGTGGCGGGTGACCATGCACCGCCAAGACTGAACACGGTGATCCACGCCAGCGCACCACCGAGGCAGGTCATCAGCAGGGCACCACCGGGGAAGGGCAGAGCGACCAGCCCGGTGGAAAACAGCGCCAGCCCCAGCGCCGCGCCCGCCGTAACGCCAAACAATGACGGGGAGGCCAGACGGTTGCGCGTGATGCCCTGCATCAAGGCCCCGGCCACGCCGAGGCAGGCACCGACCAGCGCCGCGCACAAGGCGCGTGGCACGCGCAATTGCGCAACGATGTAAGCGATGTTGCCGCCCTCGCGACCCTGCGTGATCAGTCCGTTCCAGGCATCCACCTGACGAATGCTGAACGACGACAGGGCGAACAGCGACACCCAGAACAGTCCCAGGCAGGTCGCGGTGATCACGCCTGCCATCAGCCAGCGACGCATTTACGGATTCAGCACGGCCTTGCCGCCCTTGAGCACGGCAAGCGCATCGTCGGCGATCTGCTCGGACGCCATGATCCCGCGATTGCGCGCCCAGCTGTCGCCATCCACTTCAGCTACCTGCTTGTTACGTACTGCGCCAAGCACCTGCCACAGCGGCTGCTTGCTCCAGCTGTCGACGATGCTCGGGCGACGATAATGACCTACCAGCAACCAGTTCGGGTCCAATGCCAGCAACTGCTCCAGGCTGACGAATTCGGTGGGCGCGGCGTCTTTGCGTACTTCCGGGACCTTCAGACCGATCGCCTGCAACACGCTGCCCGCATAAGAGTGCGGGCCATGCACCGAGAAGCTGTCTTCGCGGGCGACGCCGAACAGCACGTTGGTGTTGGCCGGAATCTGCTCGGCAACAGTCTTCAGGTGCTGGCGGTTCTCCGCGATCCGCGCCTGCATCTCTGGGCCTTTGCCGAGCGCCACGCCGATCAGCTCGGCAGATTTCAGACTGCCCTGATAATCCTCGCCGCGCGACGGCAGCATCAGTGTTGGTGCCAGGCTGGCCAGATCGTTGTAAAGCGCCTGATGGCGGCCGAGGTCGGCAATGATCAGGTCCGGCTTGAGCCGCGCGATCACTTCTATATTGGGTTGCGAGCGCAGCCCCACGGATTGCCATTCGCCTACCGCCTTACGCACTTTGGGCAGTACCCGGTTGGCATCGCCATCGTCCGCGGCACCGACGGGTGTTACGCCGACCGACGCCAGGCCGTCGAGAAACGAGAACTCCAGCACCACTACGCGCTTGGGAGTGTCAGGCAGGTGGACTTTGTGTTGGCCGTCATCGATGTCGATAGGCGCGGCCTGGGCGGCGCTGGCCATCAGGGTCAACAGGCCGCAAGCCAGCAGATGCGGAAGTCGAAAAGCACGCATGGCGAAGGTCCTTTCTAACAAAGCGGAATCATGAAAACAGGCGCGCCCTGAAGGCCGCGAAGAAAACGGCGGGCGCTATTGTTGAAAACGGCGGGCACTATTTCACATCGTGACGACGGGATCAAAAGTCATTTACGTGTGGGTGCAGTTCTCATTCGGGTCATTTGTTGAAACCTTTTGTCACACACCGCACTCTGAACGGCTTCAATGACAGACACGTTCATGACTATCCGCGGCGATCTGTCGCAAGGGTTTGGAGAAAGTAATGGGCGCTTTGCTCAAGCAAGAAAAGTTTCTACTGCTGGCAATCATTGCCATGTTTGTCGCCTATCCGCTGGAGCATGTACTGCTGGGCAACGGACAGGTCGTCGCACTGGTTTCCGGGTTGGCGCTGGTCGGCTTCATCGTCTGCGCCTCGATGCGCGTCGCGCACCACGCCGAAATGCTCGCGGAAAAGGTCGGTGATCCCTACGGGACGATGATCCTCACGCTCTCGGCGGTGCTGGTCGAAGTGGTGATTCTGGCGATCATGATGAGCAACGAGCCATCGCCGACGCTGGTGCGAGACACCATTTACTCGGCGGTAATGCTCGACATCAACGGCATCCTTGGCCTGGCCGCGCTGATGGGCGGTATCAAGCACGGCGAGCAGTCCTATAACGATGACTCGGCGCGCACCTATAGCGTGATGATCCTCACCGCCATGGGCGTGTCGATGGTGGTGCCCGAGTTCATCCCCAAAGGCGACTGGAAGATCTATTCGGCGTTCACCATTGGCGCGATGATTCTGCTCTACACGCTGTTCCTGCGCATGCAGGTCGGCCCGCACAGCTACTTTTTCAGCTACAGCTACCCGGAAAAGAAAAAACGCCAGGGCTCGGATCAGGCTGAACAGCATGCAGAGCCGGTCAATCTGACCCGCTCGATTGTCACGTTGGTCACCGGTGTGGTGGTGATTGGCGCGCTGGCTGAAGTGATGTCCAAGACGGTCGACCTGGGCCTGGAAGGGACGGGGGCACCGCCAGTGATGACCGCCATTCTGGTGGCCGCCATTTCCGCTGCACCGGAGATTCTGACCGCCCTGCGCGCGGCACTCGCCAACCGCATGCAGTCAGTGGTCAACATCGCTTTGGGTGCATCGTTGTCCACCGTGATTCTGACGGTTCCGGTCATGGAAGCGATGGCGCTTTACAGTGGCCAGCCGTTCCAGATGGCCATGACGCCGGTGCAGACCGTGATGATCTTCATCACTCTGCTGGTGTCCGCCATCAACCTCAACGACGGCGAAACCAACGCCATCGAAGGCATGACCCACTTCGTGCTGTTCGCGACGTTCATCATGCTGTCGTGCCTGGGGCTTTAGGAATGTCACGCTCTGCGTCGCAAGAGGACGCAGAGCGTCCTGAACGGCATGCCGACGCGGAGCGTCGCACGATAAGTTAATGAACGGCATGCCAATGCTCAGCCTTGAATCAACTCTCGCGCTGCCTGGCTGTGATCGGCAATCAGTTGCTTGATATCCAGGCCTTCGACCTGGCCGTCGATCACTCGCCATTGTCCTGCGATCATCACCCGATCGGCACGGTCCGCGCCGCACAGCAGCAGCGCTGACAGCGGATCATGGCTGCCGGAAAAGCGCAGTTCGTCCAGCTTGAACAACGCCAGATCAGCCTGTTTGCCCACCGCCAGTTCACCGAGGTCAGTGCGTCCCAGCAATTGCGCCGACCCCTTGGTGGCCCAGCCCAGCACGAGCTGCGGAGTGATTTTTTCGGCGCCGTAGCGCAGGCGTTGCAGGTAAAGCGCCTGGCGGGTTTCGAGGATCATGTTCGATGCGTCGTTGGACGCCGAACCATCGACCCCAAGCCCCAACGGCGCGCCAGCAGCGAGCAGGTCCAGGGTCGGACAGATGCCGGAGGCCAGGCGCATGTTCGAGCTCGGGCAGTGACAGACACCCGTACCTGCTGCGCCGAGACGGGCGATTTCGTCGGGGTTGAAGTGGATGCCGTGGGCCAGCCAGGTGCGCGGGCCGAGCCAGCCGACGCTGTCCAGATAATCCACGGTGCGCAAGCCGAAGCGCTGCAGGCAGAAGTCCTCTTCGTCGAGGGTTTCAGCCAGATGCGTGTGCAGGCGCACGTCGAGTTTTTCTGCCATGGCCGAACTCTCGGACATGATCTGCGGCGTGACCGAAAACGGTGAGCAGGGCGCCAGGGCGATCTGAATCTGCGCGCCGTCACCACGCTCATGGTAGGTCTCGATCAAACGCTGGCTGTCGGCCAGAATCACCTCGCCTTGCTGCACGGTTTGCTGTGGCGGCAAACCCCCATCCGCCTCACCAAGGCTCATCGAACCACGCGTCAGCATCGCGCGCATACCCAACTCGCGGACGCTTTGTACCTGAACATCGATGGCGTGTTCCAGCCCGTCGGGAAACAGATAGTGGTGGTCGGCAGCCGTTGTGCAACCCGACAGCAGCAATTCAGCCAGCGCAACCTTGCTGGCGACTGCGAGCTTCTCCGGCGTCAGGCGCGCCCACACCGGGTACAGGGTTTTCAGCCAAGGGAACAAAGGCTGATTGACCACTGGTGCCCAGGCCCGCGTGAGGGTTTGATAGAAGTGATGGTGCGTGTTGATCAACCCCGGCAGCAACACATGCTCACGGGCATCGAACGTCTGAGTGCAGGGCTTTGACGGGAGCTGCCCGGCGGCCAGCACTTCAGTGATGACGCCACCTTCAATGACCAGACCGCCACGGGCGTCCAGGTCATTGGCAGTGAACACGGCAAGGGGATTTTTCAACCAGATACGGATCGCAGGCATGGGCCGGCTCCTCTGAAAGACAGGTTCAGGTTAGCCAGCTCAGTGTTGCCCTGTCTGCTGATCCAGGGTCGCCGGGGTCAGGTGCGCCCCGGCGAAGGACGGCGATTCTAGTCGAGCAGCCGATTACCAGGCAATCGTCTTGCCCTGGTAATCGATGAAGTGATGGCCGCCCTTGCCTGCGTAGGCATTGAGCTGTTCGACAAGCCCGGTGGTGCTGGTCATGACGTCGATGGCGGCATTTTCGCCGCCCATGTCGGTCTTCACCCAACCCGGATGCATCGACAGCACGGTAGGACGGTTCTCGCCCAGCTCGGTGACAAAGGTATTGGTCATCGAATTGAGTGCAGCCTTGCTGGCCTTGTACAACGCAAGGTTTGCGCCGTCCGGGCAAGTGACGCTGCCCAGCCACGAACTCATGAACGCCAGGACGCCCGTGCCGGGACGAAGTTGATCGACGAAGCGTTCGGCCAGACGAATCGGTGCCACCGCGTTGGTCAGGAACAACTGCCCAAGCTCGGCGGCGGTCGACTTCGCCGCGCTCTGGTGTTGCGCACCGGTAATCCCGGCATTGACGAACAGCACGTCGAACACCTCGCCACGCAGCTTCTGGACCAGCACTTCAAGCGAGGCTGTTTCGTCCAGATCCACCGCTTCGATGCGCACGCCTTCCACCGCTTTGAGGTTTTCGGCGTTCTGCGGATCACGCACCGTGGCGGTGACCTGCCAGCCCTGTTCGGTCAGGCGCTGTACCAGCCCGAGCCCGAGGCCACGCGAAGCACCGATAATGAGGGCGGTTTTCTTGGTAGTGGTCATGAATGATTCCTTGGCAAATTGAGAGACAGACTCCATGGCAGTGCCAGCAAGGCCTCTCGAAAGTTTCGACCCCGCAGCGTACTACTGCCTATGCAGTGTTGGAATCTCCATGAGCCGGAAACGTTCAAGGTAGATGTCTGACGCTGAGCATTGGCGCGATAGTCGGGATTATCGTTCCGCACGCTCCAGCGTGGGAATGCCGTTCATGACGCTCTGCGTCAAGCATCTGCGCCGCTAGCTCCTCAATGACCCGCCCGCCATGGCTGGCCCAGCGATACCGGCGCATACAGCCGGGTGCGCAGGGCGTCGCGGGAGAGCAGGACGAGGACGATGATGGTGGCGAGGTAGGGCAGCATCGCCAGCAGGTTGGACGGGATGGCCAGGCCGATGCCTTGCGCGACCAGGTGCAGGATGCTGGCGAGGCCGAACAGATAGGCACCGAGCAGCAGACGCCACACGCGCCAGCTGGCGAACACCACCAGCGCCAATGCTATCCAGCCGCGTCCGGCGCTCATGTTTTCTGCCCACATCGGTGTGTAGGCCAGCGACAGGTAGGCCCCGGCCAGCCCAGCCATTGCGCCGCCGAACAGCACGGCCAACGTGCGCACACGCAACACCGGCAAGCCCATGGCGCTGGCGGCGTCAGGGTTTTCGCCGACGGCCTGAATGATCAGCCCGACGCGGCTTTTCAGCAGCGCCCAGGCGACCAAAGCGAACAAGGCGAAGGACAGGTAGACCAGCAGGTCCTGGGCAAACAGCATGCGGCCGATCAGCGGAATGTCACTCAGCAGCGGGATGGCCACCGGTTCGAAACCGCTCAATGGCTTGCCGACCCAGGCGGCGCCGACGAAGCTGGAGAGGCCGACACCGAAGATGGTCAGCGCCAGCCCGGTCGCGACCTGATTGGCGTTGAACACCAGTGCCACCAGGGCAAACAGTGCCGACAGCAGCATGCCTGCAAGCATCGCCAGCAGCACACCCAGCCAGAGGTTGCCGGTGCTCAGGGCGACGATGAAACCGATCACTGCGCCAAACAGCATCATGCCTTCCTGACCCAGGTTGATGACGCCGCTTTTTTCGCAGATAAGTTCGCCCAGCGCCACCAGCAGCAAGGGGGTTCCGCAGCGAACCATGGCGTAGAAAATGTTGCTCAGCAGGTCGATATCCATCATGCGGCTCCTGTGACGGCTGTCATCTGGCGCTTGGCCCAGTGCAGTTTCAAACGTGGGCGATAGAGAATCAGCACATCACAGGCCAGCAGGAAGAACAGCATCATCCCCTGAAACAACTGCGTGATTGCCAAGGGCAGGTTCAGGGTCATTTGTGCGCTTTCACCGCCCAGGTACAGCAAGGCGATCAGCAGGCTGGAGAACAGAATGCCGATGGGGTTGAGGCGTCCGAGAAAAGCCACGGTGATCGCGGCATAGCCGTAACCCGGCGAGACCTGCGGCACCAGTTGGCCGATCGGCCCGGTCACTTCCGACACACCCGCCAGACCGGCCAGTGCGCCACTGATCAACAGTGCCAGCCATACCAGTCGCTTCTCGCGAAAGCCGACAAAACCGGCAGCACGCTTGTCGAGCCCGAGCACCTTGATCTGGAAACCGACAAAGCTGCGCTGCAGCAATACCCAGACTGCGACCAGTGCCAGCAGCGCGAAGTACACGCCGATGTGCGCGCGGCCATCTTCCATCAGCAGCGGCAGACGGCTGGCCTCGCCAAAAGTCGCGGACTCCGGGAAGTTCATGCCGGCCGGGTCTTTGAGCGGCCCGTGCACGAAGTACAGCAACAAGTTGAGGGCGATGTAGTTGAGCATGATGCTGGTGAGGATTTCATTGGCGTTGAAGTGCGTGCGCAGCCAGGCGGTCACGCCCGCCCAGGCCGCGCCTGCCAGGGTGCCGGCCAGCAGCACCATGACCAAGGCCCAGCGACTTTCCATCTCGATGATATTCACCGCCACGGCACTGCCTGCCAGCGCGCCGAGCAGCAACTGGCCTTCCGCGCCGATGTTCCAGATGCGCGCTTGATACGCGACCGCCAGGCCCAGCGCGCAGAGCAGAATCGGCAAGGTTTTGACCATCAATTCCGACAGGCCATACCAGTCGCTGACCGGTGCGATCAGCAAGGTGTGCAGCGTCACCCAAGGGTTGAGTCCCAGGCCGATGAACAGCAGCGAGCCGCAGACCAGTGTCAGGACGGCAGCCAGTAAAGGGGAACACCACAACATGGCGCGCGATTGCTGGCCGCGCGGTTCCAGAGAAAGCAGCATGTTTTGCTCCGTTAACCCGCCGTATGGGCCTGGGTGTGAGAATGATCGAACTGTCCCGCCATCCAGCCGCCGATTTGCACGGTGCTGGTCTGTTCAGTGGGGATCAGGTCGGAAAGCTGGCCGCCGCTCAGGGCGGCGAGTCGGTCGCTGATCTGGAACAACTCGTCCAGGTCTTCGGAGATCACCAGAATGGCGGCCCCCGCGTCACGCAAGGCAATCAATGCTCGGTGAATCGCTGCGGCAGCACCGACATCCACGCCCCAGGTCGGGTGCGCGGCAATCAGCAGTTTGGGGTTTTGCAGTATTTCCCGGCCGAGAATGAATTTCTGCAGGTTGCCGCCCGACAGGCTGCGCGCCGCGGCCTGTGCATCCGGCGTCTTGACCGCAAAGCGACGGATAATTTCGTCGGCCAGCGCGCGAACCTTGCCGCGCTGTATCAAGCCGTTGCTCACCAGCCCTTGCTGGAAAGCGGTCAGCAGAGCGTTATCGGCCAGGCTGAGTTCCGGCACTGCGCCATGCCCCAGACGCTCTGCCGGAACGAACGCCAGCCCGTGTTTGCGGCGGGCGTCGGGGCGCAGGTCGCCGACCGGGGTGTCTTTGAAGCGCAGGGTCGCCGCCTGGGTATGAGGCAGGGTCTGTTCGCCACTCAGCAGCGCCAGCAATTCATCCTGACCATTGCCGGCCACGCCCGCGATGCCGACGATTTCGCCGCTGCGTACTTCCAGGCTCAGGTCTTTCAGTGAGCAGCCGAACGGGTCCGGATTGTGCCAGGACAGCTTGTCGACGCGCAGAAAGGCTTCGCTGCCGCTGACTTTGTCGTAGTGCGCGGTCAACCCTTCGGCATCACCGACCATCAAGCGCGCCAGCTCCAGATCGGAGCATTCAGCCGGGATACAGTGCCCGGATACCTTACCGTTGCGCAGGACGGTTGCGCTGTGACACAGGGCACGAACCTCGCCCAGCTTGTGACTGATAAACAGAATGCTGCAGCCCTCTGCGGCCAGATGCCTGAGGGTCACGAACAGCTCTTCCGCTTCCTGGGGGGTGAGCACTGACGTGGGCTCGTCGAGGATCAACAGGCGAATGTCCTGCATCAGACAGCGAATGATCTCGACTTTCTGCCGCTCACCAATCGACAGGCTGTGGACTAGCCTCTGGGGCTCCACTGCCATGCCGTAGCGTTGTGAGACCTCGCGGATGCGCGGTTCGAGTTGCTTGGGCGTGCCCGCCGCTGCGCCCATCGCCAGCGCGATGTTTTGCGCGACGCTGAGGGTTTCGAACAGCGAAAAATGCTGGAACACCATGCCGATGCCCAGGCTTCTGGCCTGTGCCGGATTACGCATGGTCTGCGCCTGGCCTTGCCAGATGATCGTCCCGGCGTCGGGCTGCGTCACGCCGTAGATGATCTTCATCAGCGTGCTTTTGCCCGCACCGTTTTCACCCAGCAGGGCGTGAATCTCTCCGGGCTGAATCGTCAGGTCGACAGCGTCGTTGGCCAGGCAGCCGGGATACCGTTTGGTGATGTGGCGCAGTTGCAGGCGCGCAGCTATCGCGTGGTTTGACATGAAAGGCTCTGAGGCAGAAGTGGGTCGCGTGTGGATAAAGCAAAATCCTGGCCAAGGAGTCAGGATTCCTGTCCTGTGCGTTCAATCAAGGTTGAGTAAGGTGTTTTCGACATTCATGACCGTGCAGTGACAACCGAACGCGATCATTTCGGCACCAGTTCGGGGCGCGCTGACGGAGCAAGGGGCAAATGTGGCTCTTTGATTTGAGTAAAAAATGTACAGCAGGCGTCAAGCGAGGAGCGTTATGTGGATGCGCGACCCTTGCACCTGTTATCCACAGGTTCTTCCACAGATACTGTGCGCAAGCGGGCCAGGAGAGAATAATACGCCGGTGGTTAGCGTCCAAAGGTGCTAAGGAGCGCTAACAGACTGTTTTTGCATCGTTTATGGATCCACGACAGGCGATTGATCAAAAAATGATCATTCGTCTGAAACGCAAGCCCGGCAAGGCCCGCATTGGAGTGTACTCAGCTTATCCACAGCCGGATGCACAGTAGATGTGGGCAATTGCTGTCGCGTTGCCTACTCCGTTGTGGTCTTGTGCAAAACGATTCTGCCGCGGCTCAGACCGGCCAGTTGCCGTTGCAGCGTGTCGGCATGCTCGGGGCCTATCGCGATTGCCATCTGCACGCCAGTGGCAGTGAAGTTTTCACTCTCCAGCAGGCCGTTGACTTCCGCGAGACGCAACTTGACCAGCGCCAGTTCACTGAAGCTGCATTCAAGATGGAATGACGAACGCTGAATCAGCGGCAGACGCTCGGCTTGCTGCAGGCACTTGTTGGCACCACCGCCATAGGCGCGAGCCAGGCCGCCAGTGCCCAGTTGGATGCCGCCGTACCAGCGGATCACCAGCACCACGACTTGATCGAACTCCTGCGCCTCGATGGCTGCCAGGATCGGCCTGCCCGCAGTGCCGCCCGGCTCCCCGTCATCGTTGCTGCGATACTGCCCACCCAGCTTCCAGGCCCAGCAATTGTGAGTGGCGTTGAGGTCGCTGTGCTGCTCGATGAACGCTTGGGCGTCGGCCGGGCTGGCGATGGGGGCGGCGAGGGTGATGAAGCGGCTCTTGCGGATTTCTTCACGAAACTCGCAAGGGCCGACCAGGGTAAAAGGCATGCGTGTGTCCAGCTGACGTCAAGGCGCCGATTCTACAAGGCTGGCGGGGTGAGCCCACAACCTTTGAGGATGATCCTGATCAGATTGTTGCTGGCCTGATCCATGTCCTGGCGGGTCAGACGGGAGCGACCGGTGACGCGACAGATCTGCGAGGCGAAATCGGCGTAGTGCTGGGTGCTGCCCCACAGCAGGAAAATCAGGTGTACCGGGTCGACCGGGTCCATTTTGCCGGCATCGATCCAGGCTTGAAAAACCGCTGCCCGGCCCTGGAACCACAGGCGGTAGTCCTGGCTGAAATACTCGCTCATGCATTCGCCACCGCTGATGATCTCCATGGCGAAAATCCGCGAAGCCTGTGGCTGGCGGCGCGAAAACTCCATCTTGGCGCGAATGTAGCGGGCCAGTGCCTCTGCTGGATCATCGTCGACGCTCAGGTGGTTGAACGTGCTGTCCCACAAATCAATGATGTTGCTCAGTACCGCGACATACAGGCCCAGCTTGTTGGTGAAGTAGTAATGCAGGTTGGCTTTGGGCAGCCCGGCTTTCAGCGCAATGGTGTTCATGCTGGTGCCCTTGAAGCCGTGGCGGGCAAATTCATCTTCGGCTGCCTGGATGATCGCTTGTTCGTTCTTTTGACGAATACGGCTTGCGGGCTTGGTGACGTGAGCGCTGTGTGCGGGGACTTCAAGGGTCATGGGCAATTCCGGACAGGTCGTAGGGCACAACTAATGAACAGATAACGCACCGGCGACTATCTCGCAAGCACCGGCGCAAGTGCGGCTATGGAAACCTATCGTGGTTGTTCAAGAGGGTTGGGTTCCGTCGTAGCATCACTTTGGGGAACGGCGACTTTTCCTTCCGGAATCAGCAGGCACATGACAATGGCCGTGATGCCGCCGCTGGTGATGGCCGAATCGAACAGGTTCTGTACCAGTTTGGGCATCTGATGCAGCAGCGCAGGCTGCGCTGCGATACCCAGGCCGACACCCAGTGACGTGGCGATGATCAGCATGCTGCGCCGGTCCAGCGGAGACTGGGCCAGAATGCGCACACCGGCTGCCGCGACGCTGCCGAACATCACCAGCGTTGCGCCGCCGAGTACCGGTTTGGGAATCTGCTGGACGATGGCACCGATATGCGGGAACAGCCCGAGCACGAACAGCACCGCGCCGATGTACAGCCCGACATAGCGACTGGCAACGCCGGTCAGCTGAATCACACCGTTGTTCTGCGCAAAGGTGGTGTTGGGGAATGCACTGAACGTTGCGGCAATCATGCAGCTCACGCCGTCACCCAGCACGCCACCCTTGAGACGCGCCACGTAGCTTGGGCCGCTGATCGGCTGGCGGGCGAGCATGCAATTGGCCGTCAGGTCGCCGACCGTTTCGATACTGCTGATCAGATAAATCAGCGCGACCGGCAGGAAAGCGGTCCAGTCAAAGCTGAAACCAAAGCGGAACGGCACCGGCACGCTGATCAAGGGCAGGTCGTGGATCGGCTGTGGAATCAGCTTGCCGCTGAACCAGGCGGCGAGACTGCCGATCGCCAGGCCGATGATGATCGCCGACAAGCGCACCCAGGGCGTATTCGAACGATTAAGTACGATGATCACTGCCAGAACGAAGGCACCCAGCGCCAGGTTCAACGGCGCGCCAAAGTCAGGTGCGTTGAAGCCGCCGCCCAGGTCTGTCACACCTACCTTGATCAGGCTTATGCCAATCAGCGTGATGACAATGCCGGTCACCAGCGGCGTGATGACACGTCGCAACTGGCCAATACAGCGACTGAGCACGATTTGCACAAGCGCGCCGAAAAAGCACACGCCGAAGATCATCGCCATGATGTCCTCCGGGCTGCCGCCGCGCTGCTTGACCAGAAAACCCGCGGACAACACCGCGCCCAGGAAGGCGAAGCTGGTGCCTTGCAGGCAGATCATGCCTGCGCCGATACCAAATGGGCGGCGCGCCTGAATGAAAGTACCTGTGCCCGACACCATCAGGGCCATGCTGATCAGATACGGCAGGTATTGGGTCAGGCCGAGCGTCGATCCGATGATCAACGGCGGGGTGATGATCCCGACGAAGCTGGCGAGGACATGCTGGAACGCTGCCAATATGGCCGTTAAAGGTCTTGGGCGATCATTCAGGCCGTAAATCAGGTCATCGTTGTCGAGTGTTTCAGGCTGCATGGCAAGGTCTCGGACGGGGAACTGCCATGTACTGGCGTGTCGTTGTCGGGGATTACTGCAAAAAACTGTCCAGTTGCTCAGGTTATTTTTATTTGAGTCCAACTATTTCAATAAATATCAGCCTGATAGCGTTTTCGAGGCGCTGTGCGGCGCTGGCTGACTGGAAGAGCCCCTGGCAGGAATGTGTCATCGGGTAGCGGCCAGTGTTTCCAGAAAGCTCTCCAGCACCAAATGAGGGCGTCGGCCTTTTCGGGTGACGGTCACCAGGTTGAGGTCGTAGAACTTCGAATCCGGTTTCAGCGCGCGCAGTCGACCTTCCTGCACCCAGGCGTTGGCGTAATGATCTGGCAGATAGCCAATGTAGCGTCCAGTCAGAATCAGGAACGCGATGCCCTCGCGGTCTGAAGCGCTGGCGGTGCAGGTCAGTGCTTGATAATGCTCCTGAATATCGTTCGGCAGGCGAAAGGTCGGGGCAATGGCTTCCTGCTGGGCGAGGCGTTCATCATCCAGCGTTGAGTTGTCTGCGTAGAAGAGCGGGTGGCCCACCGCGCAATAAAGCAGCGAACGCTCACTGTACAACGGGTGATATTCAAGGCCGGGCAGGGCGCTGGCCTGTGGCACGACACCGACATGCAGGCCGCCGTCCAGTACGCCTCGCTCGACTTCGGCGGGGGCAATCATGCGGATATTGATGTACACGCCCGGGCCACGTTCTTTCAGGCGGGCCAGTGCGTGGGTGATGCGCATGTGGGGGAGTGTGACCAGGTTGTCGGTCAGGCCGATGTTCAGCTCGCCGCGCAGGTTCTGATGCAGGCCGTTGACCTCTGTCCTGAAACTTTCCAGCGCGCTGAGCAATTGCAACGACGACTGATAGACCTCGCGCCCTTCGTCGGTCAGTGAAAAGCCGGCGCGGCCTCGCTGGCACAGGCGCAGGCCGAGGCGTTGCTCCAGATCACTCATTTGCTGGCTGATCGCCGACCGGCCAATGCCAAGCACGCTTTCAGCCGCAGAAAAACCGCCTGCCTCAACGACACTTTTGAAAATACGCAGCAAGCGGATATCAAAATCGCTCACCTGCGACAGCGGATCGGGGCGACGGACACTCATTGTTTAGTCTCTACCAAACCAAAGATCATGAAAATCGGGTTTTATGAACTTTAGTCGCGTGACACCTTGGCCGCAATGACCGTTCGTTTAGCGCCTGCGAGGCTTGCCCCCATGAATATGTTCGAAGCGTCTGATGTGTCTGTAACCAGTCAGTTGAAGCTTGATGCCCACTGGATGCCTTACACCGCAAATCGAAATTTCCAGCGTGATCCGCGCATGGTCGTGGCTGCGCATGGCAGCTATCTGACAGACGACAATGGCCGCAAGATCTACGATGGGCTTTCCGGGCTATGGACATGCGGGGCCGGGCATACTCGCAAGGAAATTCAGGAAGCCGTTTCCCGGCAACTGGGCATTCTGGATTACTCGCCGGGCTTTCAGTTCGGGCATCCGCTGTCGTTCCAGTTGGCGGAAAAGATCACCGAACTGACGCCGGGCAATCTCAATCACGTCTTTTATACCAACTCCGGTTCCGAATGCGCGGACACGGCAGTGAAGATGGTGCGCGCCTACTGGCGGCTGAAAGGGCAGGCAACCAAGACCAAGATGATCGGGCGCGCGCGTGGCTATCACGGCGTGAACGTGGCGGGCACTAGCCTGGGCGGGGTGAATGGCAACCGCAAGATGTTCGGCCAGTTGATGGATGTCGATCATCTGCCGCACACGCTGCTGGCCAGCAACGCCTATTCGAAGGGGATGCCCGAAGCGGGCGGTATTGCGCTGGCTGACGAGATGCTCAAGCTGATCGAACTGCACGATGCGTCGAACATCGCGGCGGTAATCGTTGAACCCATGGCGGGCTCTGCCGGCGTGATCGTTCCGCCGCAAGGCTATCTCAAGCGTCTGCGCGAGATTTGTGATCAGCACAATATCCTGCTGATCTTCGACGAAGTCATCACCGGCTTCGGCCGTACGGGCTCGATGTTCGGCGCGGACAGTTTCGGTGTCACGCCTGATCTGATGTGTATCGCCAAGCAGATCACCAATGGCGCGATCCCCATGGGTGCAGTGATCGCCAGCAGCGAGATCTATCAGACCTTCATGAATCAGCCAACGCCGGAATACGCCGTCGAATTCCCCCACGGCTACACCTATTCCGCTCACCCCGTAGCCTGTGCGGCCGGGCTGGCGGCGCTTGAACTGTTGCAGCGTGAAAACCTGGTACAGCAGGCCGCAGGAATCGCTCCGCATTTTGAAAGCGTGCTGCACGGTATCAAGGGCGCGAAAAACGTGGTGGATATCCGCAACTACGGCCTTGCAGGCGCCATCCAGATCGCACCTCGTGACGGCGATGCAATCGTGCGGCCTTTCGAGGCAGGCATGAAACTGTGGAAAGCCGGGTTCTATGTGCGTTTTGGCGGTGACACCTTGCAGTTTGGCCCGACCTTCAACAGTCAGGCGCAGGACCTGGACCGGTTGTTCGATGCCGTTGGCGAAACGCTGAACCTGATCGACTGATCACGCTGACAGGCTCTCTTCTTATATAGGTACTTTTACACAGGTGCTTTTGTCGCATGGGCCGCGAAGTCATTCGCGCCCGATGCAATTATCCGGAGTTTTCCATGAGCAGCATTCAACACCTGATCCACGGCGAGTTCATTTCTGAAGATGGCCGCACCGCAGATGTGTTCAACCCGTCGACCGGCCAGGTTATCCACACGGTAGCGCTTGCCACTCGGGACACGGTCCAGAAGGCGATCGATTCGGCCAAGGCTGCGTTTCCGGCCTGGCGTAATACACCGCCAGCCAAGCGCGCTCAGGTGATGTTCCGCTTCAAGCAATTGCTGGAGCAGAACGAAGCGCGCATTGCTCAGTTGATCAGTGAAGAGCACGGCAAGACCCTGGAAGATGCGGCGGGCGAGCTGAAGCGCGGTATTGAAAACGTGGAGTACGCCTGCGCTGCGCCTGAAGTGCTCAAGGGTGAATACAGCCGCAACGTCGGGCCGAACATCGATGCGTGGTCTGACTTTCAGCCGCTGGGTATCGTTGCCGGTATCACTCCGTTCAACTTCCCGGCCATGGTGCCGCTGTGGATGTACCCGCTGGCCATTGCGTGTGGCAACTGCTTCATCCTCAAACCTTCGGAGCGCGATCCCAGCTCCACATTGTTGATTGCCGAGCTGCTGCATGAAGCGGGGCTGCCGAAGGGGGTGCTCAATGTGGTTCACGGTGACAAGATTGCCGTCGATGCGCTGATCGAAGCGCCGGAGGTCAAGGCGCTGAGCTTTGTCGGTTCCACACCGATTGCCGAGTACATCTATAAAGAGGGCGCAGCGCGTGGCAAGCGGGTTCAGGCTCTTGGTGGTGCGAAGAATCATGCGGTACTGATGCCGGATGCCGACCTGGACAACGCAGTGAGTGCCTTGATGGGCGCTGCCTACGGATCCTGCGGCGAGCGTTGCATGGCTATTTCGGTTGCGGTGTGCGTCGGGGATCAGATCGCCGATGCGTTGGTGGCCAAACTGGTTCCGCAAATTCAGAGCCTGAAAATCGGCGCAGGTACGACTTGCGGCCTGGATATGGGGCCACTGGTTACCGGTCAGCATCGCGACAAGGTCGGCGGCTATATAGAGGATGGTGTGCAGTCGGGCGCTACCCTGGTGGTGGACGGTCGCAATCTCCAGGTTGCCGGGCATGAACAGGGCTTCTTCATGGGCGGCTGTCTGTTTGATCGTGTCACGCCGCAAATGCGCATCTATAAAGAAGAGATCTTCGGGCCGGTGCTGTGCATCGTGCGTGTGGATAGCCTTGAGCAAGCCATGCAACTGATCAACGACCACGAATACGGCAACGGCACCTGCATCTTTACCCGTGATGGCGAAGCTGCGCGGTTGTTCTGCGACGAGATTGAAGTGGGAATGGTCGGGGTCAACGTTCCGCTGCCGGTACCGGTTGCCTATCACAGCTTTGGCGGCTGGAAGCGTTCCCTGTTCGGCGACTTGCATGCGTACGGTCCCGATGGTGTGCGCTTCTATACACGTCGCAAGGCGATTACCCAGCGCTGGCCGCAACGTGCGAGCCATGAAGCGTCGCAATTCGCATTTCCCAGCTTGTAAATTCCTGTGGCGGGAGATCGTCTTTAAAGAGGATCTCCCGTGTTTGTTGGGGCACAGCAGTTGAATTGCAGATTTTTGAAATTAACGGTTGACGCCCTCTGTGATCTGTCTATAATTCGCCCCACTTCCGGCGCAGACGGAAACGAAAAAGCCTTGCAGATCAATAGTTTACAAGGGTTTGGAGTGAAGAGTCAGCGAGGAAGGAGGTCGAGTCAGCAGTGATCGACAGCGGTGAGAAAAAAGAGTTTGACACGCGGTTGTAACGCTGTAGAATTCGCCTCCCGCTGATGAG
>NZ_JAWHOP010000015.1:0-137078 GCF_032586995.1 Pseudomonas syringae group sp. J248-6
CTCATCAGCGGGAGGCGAATTCTACAGCGTTACAACCGCGTGTCAAACTCTTTTTTCTCACCGCTGTCGATCACTGCAGACCCGACCTCTTTCCTCGCTGACTCTTCACTCCAAACCCTCGTAAACTATTGATCTACAAGGCTTTTTCGTTTCCGTCTGCGCCGGAAGTGGGGCGAATTATAGACAGATCACAGAGGGCGTCAACCGTTATTTTGAACTTTCTTCAGAAACCAGGGTAACGCGCCCGAAAGCCTTCTTGCCAGCCTGGCAGACGTGAGTCGCACCCAGCTTGAATACAAAGCCGCGATCCACCACCCCACCATCTATACGCACACCGCCAGATGCCAGCAGATCGCGAGCGACAGCAGCGTTCTTTACCAGCCCCGCCTTATTAAGGACGGCCGAGATCGGCATATCCTCTGTAGCAGCTACGGAAATCTCTGGCAGATCGTCTGGCAGCTCGCCTTCCTTCATACGGTTGCCCGCAGAACGATGCGCATTGGCGGCAGCTTCTTCGCCATGGAAACGGGCGACCAGCTCTTCGGCCAGCTTGATTTTGATATCACGCGGATTGGCACCCGCTTCGCAATCAGCCTTCAAGCCATTGATCTCTTCCATCGAACGGAAGCTCAGCAGTTCGAAGTAGCGCCACATCAGCGAATCCGGAATCGATACCAGCTTGCTGTACATAATGCCCGGCGCTTCCTGAATACCAACGTAGTTGCCCAACGACTTGGACATCTTCTTCACGCCATCCAGGCCTTCCAGCAGCGGCATGGTCAGAATGCATTGCGGCTCCTGCCCATACGCACGCTGAAGCTCGCGCCCCATCAGCAGGTTGAATTTCTGATCAGTACCACCCAGCTCGACGTCAGCCTTCAAGGCCACGGAGTCATAACCCTGCACCAGCGGGTAAAGGAATTCATGAATGGCGATGGACTGATTGCTTTTATAGCGCTTGTCGAAATCGTCACGCTCAAGCATACGGGCGACTGTGTACTGCGAAGACAAGCGAATGAAGTCAGCCGGACTCAGCTTGTCCATCCAGGTGGAGTTGAACGCGACTTCGGTCTTGGCCGGATCGAGAATCTTGAAGACCTGAGACTTGTAGGTTTCGGCGTAGTCGAGAACCTGCTCACGGGTGAGCGGCGGGCGCGTCGCGCTTTTGCCGCTCGGGTCGCCGATCATGCCGGTGAAGTCACCGATAAGGAAGATGATCTGATGCCCCAGGTCCTGAAACTGCCGCAGCTTATTAATAAGCACGGTGTGTCCAAGGTGCAGATCGGGCGCTGTCGGGTCGAAACCAGCCTTGATACGCAGTGGCTGGCCACGCTTCAGCTTCTCGACCAGTTCGGCCTCGACCAGGAGTTCATCTGCACCGCGCTTGATCAGCGCCAGCTGTTCTTCAACCGACTTCATTTCAGCCCCCAATTCAAAGGGAACCAACCTTACAAGATCAGAGCCCAATTACAAGTTTTGCCCAGCGTTCGCCTGCGAATCAGTGACTGATACGCGGGAAGGGTTGCTTCGAGCAGGTTTTGGTTATATTTTATACAGTTATTTCATCTTCATCATGTCATTCATCTTTTCCATTTCACCTTTTTCAAAGTCAAATTACCTATGAAAGACACACCGCCTAAAGCGCCCCCGCTTTATCCGAAGAGTCACCTGCTCGCTGCAAGCGGCATTGCCGCATTGTTGAGCCTGGCTCTCCTGGTTTTTCCTTCCAGCGAAGTTGAAGCCAAACGAACGAATCTTTCCCTTGATCTGGAGATGCCGGATCAGGACGCACAAGACCAAGACGCTCCAGACGCTGCTCAAGCCACACCTGAAACCACTGAATCGCCATTTGCCCAGATCGACAATGCCGATGACCAGGCCCAAGACACCGCCACAGCACAGTCTGAAGCAGAAAAGCCGGCGCCGGCCAAAGACCCTAACCATCGGGAAGTGATCGTCAGCAAGGGCGATACGCTTTCGACTCTGTTTGAAAAAGTCGGGCTGCCAGCCGCTACCGTTCATGAAGTGCTGGCCAGCGACAAGCAGGCCAAACAGTTCACCAAGCTGCAGAACGGGCAAGCCTTGCAGTTCGAGCTATCGCCGGAAGGCCAGCTCAAGCAACTGCATACCAAACTCAGCGAACTTGAAACCATCAGCCTGTCGAAATCGGCTTCCGGCTTCGTTTTCAATCGCGAAATCAGCAAGCCCAACGTGCGTAACGTCTACGTCCACGGGGTGATCAACAGCTCACTTTCACAGTCAGCACAGCGCGCCGGCCTGACTCATAGCATGACGATGGACATGGCCAACATCTTCGGCTACGACATCGACTTCGCGCAGGACATCCGCAAGGGTGACGAATTTGACGTGGTGTACGAACAGAAACTGGTCAACGGCAAAAGCGTCGGCACAGGCAATATCCTGTCCGCTCGCTTCACCAACCGTGGCAAGACCTACACCGCCGTTCGTTACACCAACAAGCAAGGCAATACCAATTACTACACGGCCGACGGCAACAGCATGCGCAAGGCATTCATCCGCACCCCGGTAGACTTTGCCCGCATCAGCTCCATGTTCTCGATGGGTCGCAAACACCCGATCCTCAACAAGATCCGCGCGCACAAGGGCGTCGACTATGCAGCGCCACGCGGTACGCCGATCAAGGCGACCGGCGATGGCAAAGTTCTGCTCGCTGGCCGTCGCGGCGGTTACGGTAATACCGTCATCATCCAGCACGGCGATACCTACCGCACGCTGTACGGTCACATGCAAGGCTTTGCCAAAGGCATACAAACCGGCGGAACCGTTAAGCAAGGTCAGGTAATCGGCTATATTGGAACTACCGGCTTGTCTACTGGCCCGCACTTGCACTATGAATTTCAGGTCAATGGCGTTCACGTAGACCCGCTGGGCCAGAAGCTTCCGATGGCGGATCCGATCGCCAAATCCGAAAAACAGCGGTTCATGCAGCAAAGCCAGCCGTTGATGGCGCGCATGGATCAGGAAAAGGCCACCACGCTGGCCTCGAATAAAAGGTAATCCATGGACTTCTTCTATATAGGTGTGATGTCCGGCAGCAGTCTCGATGGGATTGATATCGCCCTTTTGAAGCAGGATGACCGATCAAGGCTTCTGGCTACTCACTACATCCCGATGCCGGAAGATCTGCATGCCGAACTGCTGGGGCTTTGCTCCAGTGGTGCCGATGAGCTTGCACGCGCAGCAATCGCCGAGCAGAAGTGGTGCAGGCTGGTCGCCCAGGGCGTGCAGACCTTGCTGGAAGATCAAAACATGGTGCCCGCTCAGATTCGCGCCATTGGCAGCCACGGCCAGACTATTCGTCATGAACCTGCGCGCGGCTACAGCATTCAGATCGGCAATCCGGCGCTGCTGGCAGAGCTGACCGAGATCACCGTGGTAAGTGATTTTCGTCGTCGCGACATCGCCGCAGGTGGACAGGGTGCGCCGCTGGTGCCCGCCTTCCACGAAGCACTGTTCGACGATAACAAAGATCACCGCGCCGTATTGAACATCGGCGGCTTCAGCAATTTGAGCCTGATAGAGTCCGATCGCCCGGTCGAAGGCTTCGATTGTGGACCCGGCAACGTACTGCTTGATGCCTGGATACAATCCCAGCGCCATGAAAGCTACGACAAGGATGGGGCGTGGGCGGCGAGCGGCAAGGTTGATCAAGCCCTTCTCAAGAAACTGCTCAGCGATCAGTTCTTCCTGACCAAAGGCCCAAAAAGCACCGGTCGGGAAGTATTCAACCTGGGTTGGGTGCACCATCATCTGTTCCAGCTGCCAACGTTGACTGCTGAAGACGTGCAAGCCACGCTGCTGGAACTGACTGCACTGACCATCACAGAGTCGCTGCAATCGGCACAAGCGGTCACCAAGGAGCTTCTGGTCTGTGGCGGCGGCGCACATAACAAGGCGCTGATGAAACGCCTTGCAGAGCTATTGCCCACTACCGAGGTCAACAGTACCGAGAAGTTCGGCGTAGACCCTGACTGGGTTGAGGCCATGGCGTTTGCCTGGCTGGCTCATTGCTGCCTCGAAGGCGTACCGGCCAACCGCCCAACGGTAACCGGCGCCAAAGGCAGACGTGTTCTGGGCGCGATCTACCCCGCCTGACGCCATGCCACAATGCAAAACGCCGCTCAATGAGCGGCGTTTTTGTTTACAGCACGCTTCGATCAGATCGAGAACGAGGAGCCACAGCCACAGGTCGTGGAAGCATTCGGGTTTTTGATCACGAATCGCGACCCCTCAAGCCCTTCCTGATAATCGACTTCTGCGCCAGCCAGGTACTGAAAGCTCATTGGATCGACAACCAGGCTTACGCCCTCGCGCTCGACGATGGTGTCATCGTCTGCCACATCTTCATCGAAAGTAAAACCGTACTGAAAACCTGAGCAACCGCCACCTGTAACGAATACACGCAGTTTGAGACGATCATTGCCCTCTTCGTCGACCAGGGTTTTCACCTTGTGCGCTGCATTTGGAGTGAACTCCAAAGCGGTAGGCGTGAAGGATTCGACACTCATGTCAGATATCTCCCGGCGTTAGCCGTCGTAATGCGTAATGACGGCATTATCCGCTTCTCCTAGAAAATCGGTCAACTATTTGCTGGACGGCGGCAGTCCTTACGGCATCATGCCCGCGTGAGACAAACCGGCACGCTCATCAAGACCAAACAGGATGTTCATGTTCTGAACCGCCTGACCTGACGCACCTTTGACCAGATTGTCGATAACCGACAGCACGACAACCAGATCGCCGCCCTGCGGACGGTGCACCGCGATGCGGCAAACGTTGGCTCCGCGCACACTGCGGGTCTCGGGGTGGCTGCCTGCGGGCATTACGTCCACAAAAGGCTCGTCGGCGTAGCGCTTCTCGAACAGCGCCTGCAGGTCCACCGAACGATCAGTGACCGTCGCATAGAGCGTGGAGTGAATGCCACGAATCATCGGCACCAGATGCGGAACGAACGTCAGGCCGATATCACCGCCCGCAGCGCGACGCAGGCCCTGGGTGATTTCAGGCAGATGACGATGGCCTTTTACGGCATAGGCCTTGAAGCTTTCATTGGCTTCCGAATACAGAGAGCCGATACTCAAACCACGCCCGGCACCGCTCACGCCAGATTTGCAGTCGGCAATAAGGCGAGTGTTATCGGCAATCCCCGCCTCAAGCAGTGGCAGGAAACCCAATTGGGTAGCCGTCGGATAGCAACCCGGCACGGCGATGAGCCGCGCATTCTTGATCTGCTCGCGATTGACTTCCGGCAGCCCGTACACCGCGTCTTCCAACAGTTGCGGAGCGCCATGAGGCTGGCCGTACCACTTGGCCCACTCGACCGGGTCCTGCAGACGGAAGTCGGCAGACAAGTCGATCACCTTGGTGCCTGCCGCGAGCAGTTCACCGGCCAGGGCATGAGCGACACCGTGAGGCGTGGCGAAGAACACCACATCACAGGCACCCAGGGTTTTCACGTCAGGTACGCTGAAAGCCAGGCCGTCGTAGTGACCTCGCAGGTTCGGGTACATCTCGGCGACTGGCATGCCGGCCTCCGAGCGCGAGGTAATGACCACTACTTCTGCCTGCGGATGCTGTGCCAACAGACGCAGCAGCTCGACCCCGGTGTAACCCGTGCCGCCGACAATACCGACCTTGACCATAACCTGCCCTCAACGAAACAACTGGAAAGCGGTCGATAATAGGAGCCTATCGCTTCTGCGACAACCGACAACGTGACGTACGGACGCACAAGACACTACTATTCGGCCACCGTGAACCTGGGAATAATCAAAAATGCTCTATCTATGGGTCAAAGCGCTGCATGTCATTTCAATGGTCTGCTGGTTTGCAGCCCTGTTCTATCTGCCAAGACTGTTCGTCTACCACTCGATGAGTGAGGACACGGTCAGCCGTGAGCGCTTCATGGTGATGGAGCGCAAGCTCTACCGTGGCATCATGACCCCGGCGATGATCGCAACGCTGGTCTTCGGCGGCTGGCTGATCAGCTTTGATGCCAGCGGTTATTTCAGTCAGGGCTGGATGCACGCGAAGCTGACACTGGTGTTCCTGCTGATCGGCTATCACCATGTCTGTGGCGCACAGGTCAAACGCTTTGCCCGCGGAGAAAATGGCCGCAGCCATGTGTTCTATCGCTGGTTCAACGAGATTCCTGTGCTGATCCTGATCGCTATCGTCATTCTGGTCATCGTCAAACCCTTCTGACCGGAAAGCATTCGGCCTCTCCAGCAACACAACAGGGCGCTCGGCTTTACGCAATGTGTAACGCAAGCGCCCGGTACTGTTCCCCCCCAAGACAAGGAAGCCCTGTATGGCCGATTCCCTCTTCAAGATTGTATTTGAAGGACAGGTGCGTGAAGGCGTCGAGCTTGATACCGCGAAGGCCAACCTTGCGGGGTTGTTCAAAAGCGAAGCTCGCGCAGTGCAAAAGTTGTTCAACGGCCAGCCCGTTGCGCTCAAGCGCGGGCTGACCCACACAGATGCAGAGCGCTACCTGAAGGCACTTAACGATGCAGGTGTCGAAGCACGCATCGAACCGGACAGCGACATCAGCCTGAGCCTCAATGAAACAGCGAGCCCGCCACCACAAAAACCCGCGCATCTGGAAATATCGCCCTATGCGCCGCCCAAAGCACAGGTTGGCGGTGATCAGCCGGAGCATTCGACTCTAAAAGTCCTGAGCATAAACGGGCGCATCGGGCGTTTGCGCTATCTGGCCTGGAGCCTGGTATTGAGCGCAGCGGCACTGGCGCTGGTTGCCGTGTGCCTGCTGACGATGAACGAGTCACTGGTCGCTGGCGGGCTACTGAGCGCGGTGGTGCTCGTGGTGTTTGCAGTCATCGGTGCACAGATCGGTATACAACGGCTGCACGACCTGGGCTGGTCGGGCTGGCTTTTACTGCTGACGATGGTGCCCTTCATAGGCAGCGTCTTCCCGTTCCTCATGGTCCTGCTGCCGGGGACAAAAGGCCCCAATCAGTTCGGCCCGCCGCCACCGCCGAACTCGAAAGGCGTAAAGACGCTGGCCATTCTGTGGCTGTTGCTGCTACCGATTATTCTGATTGGCCTCACTGCCGGAGGCGCAGGCATGCTGCGCGACGAGCTGGAACTGCAGACAGACGAGTACGAGCAATCCCTCCCGTACGACGATGAACAAGACCAGGACAGTGCCTTGGTCGTGCCGGTGGATGTCAACAAAGAGCTCAAAGAAACACAGTGACACGTAATAGACTGCTCACGGTTCGGCAGACTGCCGGGCGCAATATGCTCAATGGAGAAATGCATGACCCGTTACGCCCTGATCACCGGCGCGTCCAGCGGCATAGGCCTGGCGATGGCCGAAGCGCTGGCACGCCGTGGTCGCAGCCTGATTCTGGTCGCCCGCCAACGCGACCTGCTGGAAACAATTGCACTGGAATTGACTCAGCGTTTTGGCGTGGAAGTGCTGTTTCGTGCATGCGACCTGGGCGAACCGCTGCGACTCTCGGGCTTCCTGCTGGAACTGGAAGACGGCGCGCATCAGATTGATCTGCTGGTCAATGCAGCGGGCATCGGCACGTGCGGACCTTTTCTGGCGCAGGACTGGAGCGCCGAGCAGGACCTGATCGACCTGAACATCCTCGCACTGACTCGCCTGTGCCATACCGTCGGCAACCTCATGGCCATTCAAGGTGGTGGCCAGATACTCAATGTCGCCTCCGTGGCGGCTTTCCAGCCAGGGCCGTGGATGAGTACCTACTACGCGAGCAAAGCGTATGTACTGCACTTTTCCGAGGGGCTGCGCGAGGAAGTGAAGAAGGCCGGGGTGAAGGTCTCGGTGTTGTGCCCCGGCCCGACCCGAACAGCTTTTTTCCGTACCGCGCAGTTGCAGGTCAATGTCGACAACCTGATGAGCCCCGAAGAAGTGGCCCTGTATACCGTTCGCGCACTGGCAAAGGACCGTGCGGTGATCATCCCCGGCTTCAGCACCCGGCTATGGACGTTCAGTCCGCGCCTGGTCTCGCGCTGGCTGGCCCGCCAGATCAGCGGCTACATCAACAGGAAGTACTGCCCACGCTGACAGACAAACGACTGGGCGAGCGGCGCCTCGCTCAGTACACTCAGGCGCACTGCTGCACAGCAATACCCTGCGACGACCATCAACCGACAAGGAGCAAACGGCTGTGGAAACTTTGTTTACCAAGATCATCAATCGGGAAATTCCGGCGAAGATCATCTACGAAGATGACCAGGTACTGGCTTTTCATGACATCGCCCCACAGGCACCCGTGCATTTTCTGGTTATCCCGAAAAAGCCCATTCGGACCCTGAACGATCTGACCGAAGAAGACAAAGGCCTGGCGGGGCATATCCTGTTCACGGCGCAGCGTCTGGCCCTTGAACTGGGTTGTGAAGAAGGCTTCCGCGTGGTCATGAATTGCAATGATCTGGGCGGACAGACCGTTTATCACATCCACATGCATGTACTCGGTCAGCGTCAGATGAACTGGCCGCCGGGCTGATCCAGCGTTTCCGGGCTTTGCAGCCGGCCAGCGGCCGTTATGTTCGCTGGCCGCGCCGACACAAGCCCTGCTGCCTGCGGCCGATTCGGGTAAACTGCCCGCATGATCTTCCGGAGGTGCCCATGGCTACCGAACGTCACTATTCCCCCCTCGACCGTCTTTTACTGCAAGCCGATAGCGCAATGCGTACATTGCTGCCATTGAGCGCACATCCGCAACGCCCCTCCCCTGCGGTCGTCCAGCCCGATCACAAGATGAGCGACGTCGACACTCGCCACGTTGCAGGCCTGATGCGCATCAACCATACCGGTGAAGTCTGCGCTCAGGCGCTGTACCAGGGACAGGCGCTGACAGCGAAGCTGCCCAAGGTGCGCAAGGCGATGGAGCATGCGGCTGAAGAGGAAATCGATCATCTGGTCTGGTGTGAGCAGCGCATTCATCAGCTTGGCAGCCATACCAGCGTACTGAACCCGCTGTTCTACGGCCTGTCCTTCGGGATCGGCGCGGTAGCCGGCGTTATCAGCGACCGGGTCAGCCTGGGTTTCGTCGCGGCGACAGAGGATCAGGTCTGCAAGCACCTGAGTGAACACCTTGAGCAATTGCCGAGCGAGGACGGAAAGTCGCGGGCCATTCTGGAACAGATGCTCAGTGATGAAGAACACCATGCCGAGTCAGCGCTGGAAGCAGGCGGCTTTCGCTTCCCGGCACCGGTCAAGTTTGGCATGAGCATATTGGCCAAGGTCATGACCAAGTCGACTTATCGCATCTGACGACGCAACCGGATGGATAAGGACGAATAAAAAAGGCGCCTGCAACAGGCACCTTTTTAATGTCCGGAATCCGGGCTTATACGGCTACGTTACGGCCGTAGAAGATTTCCAGCATTTCGTGTTTGACCTTGGCGGTCACTTGTTCGCGCTGCTCTGCAGACAAGTTGCTGGTCGCGTCGCCGAACAGGTAGTTATCCAGTTCGAACTGCTTGAGCAGCATCTTGGTGTGGAACAGGTTTTCCTGATACACGTTCACGTCGGTCATCTGGTAACCGTTGCGCGTGTCTTCGGACAGGTAATTCTGGATCGAGTTGATTTCATGATCGATGAAGTGCTTCTTGCCTTCCACGTCACGGGTAAAGCCGCGCACGCGATAATCGACGGTCACGATATCCGACTCAAACTTATGAATCAGGTAATTCAACGCCTTGAGCGGTGAAATAACGCCACAGGTCGACACATCGATATCCACGCGGAACGTGGCGATGCCATCTACCGGATGAATTTCCGGGTAGGTATGAACCGTGATGTGGCTCTTGTCCAGGTGCGCCAGGATGGTTTCCGGCAGTGGACCTGGCGACTCTTCGATCTGGCTTTCGGTAGGCGTCACCGGCTGCTCGGAGATCAGAATGGTCACACTGGCACCTTGTGGATCGTAATCCTGACGCGCAATGTTCAGGATGTTGGCACCAATGATATCGACAACATCAGTCAGAATCCGCGTCAGGCGTTCTGCGTCATACACACTGTTGATGTATTCGACATACGCCTGCTGGTCCTGCGGGGTTTCCGCATAGCAGATGTCATAAATGTTGAAGCTCAAGGTCTTTGTCAGGTTATTGAACCCGTGGAGCTTGAGTTTGCTTTTCACCGTTAAAAACTCTCTATATGGGTGCGGCGCCAGCCGCGTGATCAAGCATGCCCGTCAGTTGAGTCCGGCTCATCTGCGTAGGACGGTTAACACCTCTTCGCGTTGGCGATTTTGGTTGTCTGTTCGGGCCTGCAGCAGAAAACCAGTACATGCTGCGCCCTGAAAAAGTGGCGCATTATGCAGACGTCCGAAGCCGTCTGCCAGAGTGTGCGCCGTTTTTATGATCGTTGGATGTCTGGCGTTCAGGTCAACTCGACAATTTCATAATCGTGAGTGATCTTCACACCCGCGTTTCCGAGCATTATAGAGGCAGAGCAATATTTCTCCGCCGACAGCTCGATAGCCCGTTTGACCTGAGCTTCTTTCAGACCGCGACCCTTGACGACGAAGTGCAGATGAATTTTGGTGAACACTTTCGGATCTTCATCCGCGCGCTCGGCGTCAAGAAATGCCTCGCAGCTTTCCACTGGCTGGCGCGACTTCTTCAGGATGCTCACCACGTCAAAGTTGCTGCAGCCGCCCAGGCCGATCAATACCATTTCCATCGGGCGTACACCCAGGTTGCGGCCACCGCTTTCAGGCGGGCCGTCCATCACTACCACATGTCCGCTGCCGGATTCGCCGAGGAACATGGCTTCGCCAGCCCATTGAATGCGTGCCTTCATCGCCAGGACTCCACTGTAAAAAAGGGGTCGCCAGCTTAGCACAGCGCCAAACCCTGCCTGGACGCATTGAAACAATGCTTTTTGTAGGAAACGCGTAGGAATATTCGCAAATAGCTTCCTACACGTCTGGAAAAGCTGGTGAGAATGCAGGCGCAGCCGATACCTACAGGTATGCCATTTGGCCATACATCTTATTTTCGGAAGTCACGCATGGTCGCAATAACATTTACGCCCAAAGCAAACAGTCTCGACAAGCTGCTGCCCCATGCAGAACGCCGCCGCTGCCCCGCCAAAAGCAACATCATCAATGCGGGTGATCGCTCTGAGTCGCTGTTTCTGATCCTGAAGGGCTCAGTCACGGTTCTGATCGAAGATGACGAAAGACGCGAGATGATCGTCGCCTATCTCAACAGCGGGGATTTTTTTGGTGAACTGGGTCTGTTTGAGCAGCCGGGACGCGAATCCGTGCGCAGTGCATGGGTGCGAGCCAAGACCGAATGCGAAGTGGCCGAGATTTCATACGGCGCCTTCCGCGAGCTGACCCGCCAGGAGCCGGAAATTCTCTACGCTCTGGGCAGTCAGATGGCCGAGCGCCTGCGCAACACCACACGCAAGGTCGGTGATCTGGCGTTTCTCGATGTCACCGGGCGAGTAGCTCGCACGTTGCTTGAGCTGTGCAAGCAGCCAGATGCAATGACCCACCCGGACGGGATGCAGATCAAGATTACCCGCCAGGAGATCGGACGCATCGTAGGCTGTTCAAGAGAGATGGTCGGGCGCGTGCTCAAGGCCCTGGAAGAGCAGAGCCTGGTCAACGTCAAGGGAAAAACGATGGTGGTGTACGGTACGCGCTGAACCTCTGCCAGTCAGAGTTCAGCGAGTAGCTGCCGATAGGCCTGCGCCAGGCGAGGCAGAACGTCGACATCCGGAAACACTTCGTGCAAGGCAACGTGGCTTTCGGCCCGAATACGTGGCTCAAGCTCACAAAGCTCATTGAAGCGGTTGACCGCTCCCGCCATCTGTACACGCTCATCATCCAGCAACAATGCGCCGTGGGCCAACACTACAGGACGCGTTCCGCCCTGACTCTGCCGCCAGCGCTGGGCAGTTCCGACCATCTTGCGACCATCAAGGTTGACGTTGAAGCGGCCGTCGCAGAATGCACCCGCCACTTCGCCCAATGAAGCCTGGCCGCCCAACTCGATCAACAGGTTTAGCAACGGCTGACACAAGCGCAGGTAAGCGGTTTCTATGCGGTCACGATCAACATCAGCAGCGGGCTGTGCATAGACCAGCGCGATATTCACTGTGGAAGAGGATTGTGGCACCGGCTCACCACCGGTTTCACGCAACAACACGGGCCATCCATTGTCAGCCAGGGTCTCGCTTGCCTCGACAAAACCCGGCAAGCGGCTCATGCGGCGCGGCATGACCAGCGCCCGGTCATTGGGTCGCCAGAACAGCAACCCATGATCGGCAGCGCCGGAACACACAGCCGCCAGAAGGTCCTGCTCGGCCTGCAAGCCTTGTTCGACGCAGATGTCGATGATCGAGTCTTGCATGCCGGACCTCAGCGTGGTGTTCAGTTCAGTCAGTCGATGGACGGGCCGCTCGCCGCAAGCTTGCGCTCCGGAAAGAACAGCCGCTGCAACTCGGCGCCCGGGTGTTCGGCGCGCATGAAAGCCTCGCCCACCAGGAACGAATAGACATCGTTGATTTCCATCAACTCGACATCCGCACGATTGAGAATGCCGCTTTCGGTGATGACCAAGCGATCACGCGGGATGCGCGGTAGCAACTCCAGCGTGGTTTCCAGGCTCACTTCAAAGGTGTGGAGGTTGCGATTGTTGACACCCACCAGCGGTGTATCAAGCGTCTTGAGTGCGCGCTCCAGCTCGTCGCCGTCGTGCACCTCGACCAGTACGTCCAGTCCGACACGCTTGGCAACGTCGGCCAGCTCAGCCATTTGCGCGTCTTCCAGTGCCGACACGATCAGCAGAATGCAGTCAGCGCCCAGCGCGCGAGCCTCGACCACCTGATAAGGATCGATCATGAAATCCTTGCGGATCACCGGCAAATTGCACGCCGCCCGAGCTTCCTGAAGATAGGCATCGGAACCCTGAAAGAAATCGACATCAGTGAGCACTGAAAGACAGGTCGCGCCTCCCGCCTGATAACTTCTGGCGATCTCGCCCGGCAGGAAGTTTTCCCGGATAACGCCTTTGCTTGGAGACGCCTTTTTGACCTCTGCGATGACGGCAGGCAGCTTCAACCTGGCCTGAGTAATCAGCGCGTTGGCAAAGCCACGTGGCGCATCGGCGCTGGCGACCTGTTGTTCAAGTTCGGCGAGGCTGACAATTGCTCGACGGGCCGCAATTTCCTCGGCCTTTCGAACAAGAATCTTTTCCAGTACGGTTGGCACGCTCATGCTTCGTTCTCCTGTTTGAATACTGCCGTGAAGGCACCCAACTCTTCCAGCTTTTCCCGCGCAAGGCCGGTGTGCAGGGCATCGTGTGCCAAGGCCACACCCTCTTTCAGGCTGGTCGCATGATCGGCAGCATAGAGCGCGGCGCCGGCATTAAGCACGATCATTTCCGCGGCTTTCTGCCCGTTCTCGGTCTTGCGTCGCCCAAGCGCATCACGAATCAGTTCCAGCGAAACTGCCGGACTTTCCACAGCGAGGCCATACAGACTCTGGCTTTTGATGCCCAGGTCTTCGGGCTGTACCCAGTATTCAGTCACTTCGCCATTTTTCAGCTCGGCAACGAAGGTCGGCGCGGCCAGACTGAACTCGTCCAGGCCGTCCTGCGAGTGCACCACCAGCACATGCTTGCTGCCCAGCCGCAGCAGCACTTCGGCCAGCGGCCGGCACAACGCCTGATTGAACACGCCGACGATCTGGTGGCGAACCCCAGCCGGATTGGTCAGCGGGCCAAGCATGTTGAACAGTGTGCGCAGCCCCAGCTCACGGCGCGGCCCGGCAGTGTGCTTCATTGCGCTGTGATGGGACTGGGCAAACATGAAGCCGATGCCCACGCTGTCGATGCAGCGAGCCACCTGAACAGGCGTAAGGTTCAGATAAACCCCGGCGGCTTCCAGCAGGTCGGCGCTGCCGCTCTTGCCCGACACTGCGCGGTTGCCGTGTTTGGCCACCGTGCAGCCAGCAGCTGCGATGACAAAAGCCGACGCCGTGGACACGTTGAAAATATTTGCGCCGTCACCACCAGTGCCAACGATGTCTACAACGCCATCCAGTGTTTTCAGCTCAACACTGCTGGCCAGCTCACGCATGACCGAAACAGCACCGACGATCTCATCGATGGTTTCACTCTTCATGCGCATGCCCATCAGAAACGCACCGATCTGCGCTTCGGTGCATTGGCCGGTCATGATCTCGCGCATGACGTCGCGCATCTCGTCAGTGGTCAGGTCCAGCTGGTTGACCACGCGGTTCAGCGCGCTTTTGATGTTCATGGGGGTAGTCATAAAAAATCCTTAGCCCTGACGATGGCCGCCGCTCTGCTTGAGAAAGTTGGCGAACAGCTCGTGGCCCTGCTCGGTCAGAATCGACTCAGGGTGAAACTGTACCCCTTCCACGTTCAACGTTTTGTGACGCAGGCCCATTATCTCGTCAACCGAGCCGTCTTCCAGCGCAGTCCAGGCGGTCACTTCCAGGCACTCGGGCAAGGTATCGCTTTTTACCACCAGCGAGTGGTAGCGGGTTACCACCAGTGGGTGATTAAGACCTTCGAACACGCCGCCGTCCTGGTGCACCACCGGGCTGGTTTTGCCGTGCATCACCTGACGCGCACGCACCACATCGCCACCAAAGGCCTGCCCGATGGACTGATGCCCCAGGCACACACCCAGAATCGGCAGTTTGCCCGCGAAATGTTTGATCACTTCAAGCGAGACACCGGCTTCATTGGGTGTGCACGGGCCGGGCGAGACCACGATGCGTTCGGGGTTCAGGGCTTCGATCTGTTCAATGGTCAGTTCGTCGTTACGAATGACTTTGACATCGGCCCCCAGCTCACCGAGGTACTGCACGACGTTGTAGGTGAACGAATCGTAGTTATCGATCATCAGCAGCATTTTGCTATCAACCTTTTGATTTACTGACTTGATTCAGGCCTTCCGGATTCCACTTCGCCCATGCGTCCCCTCTTCAGCCACAACGCTGGGGGTGACAGAGGCAAAGGCATCATATATCGAAGGCATACAGGTACGGGTCCGGCAGGGCCGGCAAGGAAATAGTCAGGCGCGCCAACGCCAACGGGCGTGAGCCTTGATAACGCGCATCAAGAGTTTGCTGACAGTCGTCACGGAAGGGGTCTCATCGGTACGTTTCGGGACATTAGCGTACCGAACCGACCGGTGCAATATGAATGTACCGGGCTGCGCCGATTGAAAAGCGGTTAAAAGCTGAAAAGAGGGCCGCGCCTCCTTGTGGAGGCGGGATTGAGGCAGGGGCACGATGGCCGAGGGTGGGGAGCCGAGAGGAACATCAGTGCGCAATCTCGCGCACGTAGGCCTGGCAGGCCTTCAAAGCGATCAATCCCTGATCGCCGTAGTCGGTGATGGCGACAATTCGTCCAGCAGCCGCTGGGTCAAGTTCGCCTCGCGAGCTTCCATGAACCACGCCGCCGGAACCGGAGGCGGTTGGCATTCCATCGCCACCGGTGGGGCTGGCAAGGAGGACTGACAGCCGCAAATCAGCGGTAGCCAGACGATCACGCAAGCGAGCCTGAGAAGTCTGTGCATCGCTCAATTCCTTATGAATGGTTGTATCGTTATCTTGCAGACGGAGTTCCAGCGCCCGCCTTCGTGCTTGCTCAGCGTTCTGCCAGTCGACGAGCGCCAGCGCCGCCTGTTCGCGCTCTTGCTGCCACGTCAGCTGTTGCGCGGACAGTTGCAGGCCATAGCGGGCCGCCTGCCACTGCCAGGCGGCCCATGTACCCAGCCCTGACCCCAGCACGAATGCGAGGATCAGGAATCGCATCTCCAGCACTTTCACGGCAGCACCTCCAATGCCCGCTGGTAAAGCGCCTGCCGATCTGCCAGGCCATTGGTGCCTCCGTTGATACGCCGGGTGATCATCAGAAAATCACCCTTGTCTGCCAGCGCGTTGAGGTTGGCACGGTCCCAGAACCACGCCGCCGACATGGCGGCATGCTCCGGCTGTTCAAGCAGTTGCGGCTGGCGCAACAAGTCCAGCCCCAGCGCCTCCCCGCACGCTTCATAGTTGGTCCGCCCCGTCACCTGAATAAGCCCACGGCCCCGGTACAGTTGGCCGTCGCCATCTGCCTCCGGCGTGTTGCCCAGACGTAACGCCAACTGCCCGGTGTCGTACTTGGCCAGATAGCTGTCGCTACCCAGCTCGCGCACATACCGAAGCTGCCCGGACTCATGCCCGATCTGGGCGATGAACGCGGCGATACGCAGGCGAGTGTCGATGGCGTAACGAGCCATTGCGGTGTTGAGAGCAGGAACAAAAACGCCGGCTTGGGGGCCGGCGTTGGGGAGGATTTTTAGTAGTTGTTGCTGGTTGATAAGCATGGAGCCTCCTAAGTAGTTTGCTTACATCCCAGGTCGACGAAGATTTTCTGCTTCACGCGCAATACACACTGCGGATAAAACAACGCCCCGTCAGTGCGGGGCGTTATCCAGCCATCGTCTTCTGAGCATCAGGCTCCGAGGGGGGCGTAAAAATAAAAGGCTGTGCTGGCGGGTCGGGCCACTCGACAGAAAGAGGAAACCCTGTTTGAGACTCTATCTGCGCAAGACTTACCCGATAAGCTCTCCAAGCATTAAATTCCGCTTCCAATCCGGCAAGACTGGCTACCTGTTGATCGTTGGCCTTATTAAGCTCAACAGCATCATGGATTATTTCCAACGCTATTTGCAGGGCGTTGATTTTCGCGGTTGCCAGCGCTGAGGCCGAGCCCCGTTTCAAATTGACAGAAGCCTGAATTTCCAGCTCGGTCGGTTCACCAATATCACCAAACTCTCCCGCCACGGCCAGTTGGTAAATTTCTCGCCCATGGGCAACGATATCGTCTGGCGATGCCGCAAACGGAATTTCACCCAGCGTGTCTTCCGTTTCTACAAAAATGACATCCAGAGTGACAACGTTATGTTCAACATTCCAGCGTGGGTTACGCGCACTTTTCAGAACAGCCATATCAGGAAATCCTCATGCAAACAGTGACCGAGTTAGCATCATTTAAGTTTTTGTCCAGGACAAAGCCCATCAATCGCCATGTGCCTACCGGGGCCCCCGTGGCATGACCAGACGTTGCAGAATACAAGCAGGATGAACCCGCAACAGCTTCACCCGGATTACCTGAAGTACCGGTATTCCCTCCTCCTATCAACAGAAGTGCATAGGTTCCAATACCGCCAGCCTGCTGCGCCCCTATGTTGGGCATGAGATTGTTCTCGGTCATGATCCGGCCCCAGTCAGTATTGTCTACTGTCAGTCTGGGTTGAGCGCCATCGTAGCCAATTCTGATTAGGTTACTGAGTTGCCCAACGCCGGTGCCTTGCTGAACCGCAGTGAAGCCAAGTCGCGGCTGCAGGTAATAAACCGTACCGTCCACTGTTCTGCGCATGTATGGAAGATTTACGTCATTACCGGCAAAGCCTATATTGGTTATGGAGTCCGCCAAAGGTCGCTGTGAGTCACGCAGATCACTTTCAGCCTTTGTGTAAGCATCGGCGATACGGTACGAAGCGAGCGTTGTACCCCAGTTAGCCTTGGTTGTCGGGTCGAAATTCTTGGCATACCAGAGATTGCCCATATCGGTTTCATCAACGGTCGCTTTAAGACCGTTGTCCGACCAGCCTATCTTCACGACATTGTTGAGCTGACCCAAACCAGTGCCCTGCTGAACCGGCGTATACAGCAATCTAGTCTGAAGCCAGCAGGTCGCAGAGTCAGAAGATCGTCGCATGTAGGGCTGCCCTAGATCTCCACTGCCCAGCCCTACATAAGAGATAGCGTCCGCCAACGCCCTACTGGCCAGTCGCGTATCCACTTCACTTTTGGCATACACCTCAGCCTTGGTGTAAGCGTCAGTAATTTTATAAGACGCCAGCGTAGTGCCCCAGTCAGCTTTGGTGGCTGGATTAAAGTTGTTCGCATACCAGATATTGCCAAGATCAGTAGCATCGACCATCGCCTTGAGGCCGTTGTTCGACCAGCCGATCTTCACCTTGTTGTCGAGCTGGCCTGTACCACCGCCTTGTTGTACCGGAGTAAAACCCAGGTTCGGTTGCAGGGAAACCAAGGCGCCATCGGACTCACGGCGCATATAAGGCGCATCAGGCTTGTTATTGGAAAGACCTACATGCGTGATGGAATCACGCAGCGGCCGCTGAAGATCGCGCAGATCGGCCTCGGCCTTGGTATACGCATCCGAAATACCATTACCGCTAAGTGTTGTAGGGTTGCTCCCCTCTTCCACCTGCCCGAACTTATTGACCTTGACCCGGGTGTAATCACCCGCAGCAACACCACTGCGTCCCAATAGACGCTCGAACGCAAGGTCAGTTGTACCCAACACCGGCACTGTCGTATTGACCAGTTGCCACACGGTGCCTGCGTTTTTCGTGCCGGCCTGCACCGGCACCAGATGACCCGGCGTGCATTCGGTGCTTTCGTTCGCATCCTGCGCACGAGCCCAGGCGCCTGCCGCGGCCACGTAAATCCAGTTCTGCGACGCAGTGTCCTGATTCTTCACCAGCACCCGATCACCGGCCACCAGCGTGACGTCATCAATGGTCTGCAAACCGCTCAGCCCAATGGAAACTGTCGTGGCGCAACGCACTGCTTTCTTATAGTCAGATGCGGCGAGCCCGAGAATGGCCCTGTGCAATTGAGTGACATCTTCCTCATTCGGCACCAGGCCAGCGCCGAGGATGACGTTCAAAATCTCCTGCGTCACCGAATTCCCCCATGCCGCAGGGATCAGCGAGCCGGGTGTGCCGGTTGCCGGGTTTTCATCTACAAACTTGCCGCTTGCCAAGCCTACGCCTGGCACACTTTTGGGATAATCCACGTTGTGTTCCTCAGTTGAAGTTAACGAATTCGACGCTATGCGCCGGTGCAGCTCGACGGATCAAACATTCGATAGCGAGCCCGGGGTTGACCCCGAATCGCTCTCCCCAGTAGCTGGCCCCGAAGCGCCGCCCAAGCCGCTGGCGACCGCCGGTGTTCAGGGTCCACATGAACTGCGCGTTCCAGGTGCCGAAGTGCGCCTGGCCAAAACGCGAACGCCCCATACGGGGCGCTCGAAATTCGGTGACGGTGGCGTCGGGGTAGCCCTGGCTGACGGCAATGTCGATGTAGAACGCTGCGTTCTGCCCTCCTGTTGCCACCAGCCGCTGGCGCACTGACAAGCGTCGATCTGCGAACAAGGGTTTGAGCCCCAGGCACGGATCCGGCAGGTTCATGACCCGCTCCCAGTCCGGTACCAGTTCACTGACGGTTGCAGGGTCCATTTCGTTGAGCAGGTCGAACGCACGGCCATCGATGCGCGCGAACTCGCGGGACAGGCCGGTAATGACCTGCTGCAATTCCGGTACGCGCTCCGGGTCCCACGCAGGCCCGGGTGGCAACAGCGCCTGCAATTGCCCGGCGTAGTGCTCGGCAGTTCTTATGACGACCATTGAATGCCCCCGAACGTGAGTAACTGGTTAGGGCCTGCGGCTACATTGGCAACAGGCGCAATCAGCACATGATCGGTTTCGCCGGTCGCGCGGCTGATGGCCTCGGCGATGTGCGTCAGCAGCAGGGTTTCGCCCAGTCCGCCCTCACGGTTGTGCAGGTCCAGCAATTGAGCCTCAACCGCTGATCGCACGGCAGAGCTATCAGGCGTGAGCCTGATCGTGTAGATCACAGGCTTCTGCACTGGCGCCAACACATATACATCGGCAGTAACCGGACGCAGCGGCTCTATGTAAGCAGCCACCGCAGCCAGTTGCTCGGTGTCAGGAATCGGGTCAGCCTCATCGTCACGCATGAAGAACACCGCCACCGTACCCGGCCCCATGAAGCGACGCACACACCAGGCGCGCGTCACCCCCGGCACTTCCAGCGCCCAGGTCACGTAGTCGTCCTGATTGCCGCCGTGAGGAATGACCCGGTAGGAGCGCACCACTCGAGCACGCAACGACTCGATACTTTCCTGCGCGATGCCGCCAGTCAGACCGTCGCCGATGACGGTGAACGTACTGTCGATGCCTTCGACCGGTTGCACGGCAGTCATGACCAGACCGGCATCTGCGTTACCAAGCACGCCTGCATCCACGGCTTCGACCGTGGTTGTGTTGTTGCCTGCAACCGTGGTGACGCCTTTTGTCACTCGATAGAAGCGCCCGTCACTGAATTGCAGAACCGTGTCGACATCCAGCACTGCACCGACAGCGGCGGTAAAACGCACGGAGCCAGTGGCGGCCTGGGCAACCTTGCGTGGCTGCCTCAGACGCAGGATGGCTTGCCGCTCAAGGGTTTCCTCGTCGGCGGTGTCCGGCAGAATCTGGTCGGCAATCCAGTCCTGATAGCCGTACAGCCCGTAGGCCGCACCGCTGTGTGCACGGGACAGTACCCGGGCATCGGACTGACGCAGCGCTTCGTCGGCGAGGTCGACCTGGGTTCGGTTGATCAGCGCCGGTAACGTAGGTGTTTCAAACGGCATAAATCACCTGCCACTGTTCAGAAGGGTTGAAGCGCACGATCTGACCGTCCGAAACGACCAGCTCGACGCCCAGGTTCAGGCGATTGCTCTGAACCTGTTCGGTAAGGATGTTTATGTTGCTGACCTGACCGTCGTCGATCAGCCAGGCGAGCGCTTCGCGCGCATAGAACTCGGCGTCGCGCTGGGTCTGCCCAGTGAGCCGGACCCTGCGCAGCAGCCACAGCCTGGAGCCGATACGGTCGTTGGCCTGCGCCGGGTAGGTATCGCCCCACCAGCCAAAACGTTCGGCATCGTCGAACGGATCGTCCGCTTCGGCGCGACGCCAGGTGAACAGGCTGATGACCACCGAGCGCAGCAAGGACGCCTGCAGAGAGCCTTCAATAATCATCCGGCACCTCCAGCGGGCGGTCCGCTCTGGCCGTTACCTGCCTGAACACCGGCATGCAGATGGCTGATCTGGCTGATGCCAGCGGCAAGCTGGTCGCCCTGGGAGACGATCTTTCCGGTCTGGGTGATCTGCGGTGTGTCGAAGTTCACCGCTACCGCGGCCTTGATGTTCAAGGTGTCGGTTTCAATGTCGATGACCTTGCCGCGCTTGAGGTGAACCTTGTCGCCCTCGTCGGTGTAGATCGCCACTTCGCCCGACTCCAGGCCCTTGAGGCGATAACGACGATCAGCCACCACCAGCAGCAGCCCGTGTGATCGGTCGCCACCAATGAAGGCGGCAATGCCCTCGGCGCCAGCCAGCGGATTGCTGGTGAAGCCATAGGGCTCGAAGTGTTCCATGTCGTCCTTGACCTCTCCGGCGGTGAGGCGCATTTGCAGCGCCTGCATTTTGCTGCTGGCCCTGGCGAGCACCACCGTGCCGCGCACCAGCATGCGATTGAGTAAGCTCATGAGGTTGTTTCCTCGTCGATGGGCAGCAGCCAGGAGTAAGCGTCCTGATTGACCTGCACCTTGCTGCGCTTGTTGGGGTCACCCGGCTCGGCCTGGAAACCTTCAGGCGGACCGACCACCAGTGTGGTGATCGTGCCTTTATCGGTCAGGGAATAGGTCACCGCTGAAATCAGCATGTTCCTGCTGGTAAAACCGATGACCGGATCGATCACCCGCACCATGGTGTTGTGCCGCCAAAGCGCGCCGTTGGACTGCCGCCAGCCCTGCACCTTGTACGTGGTGAGCAGTGCCTTGCCCGCCCGCTGACCACGCTCCCAATTGGCCCGACTCAGGGCAAGCGCGGGAGTGATCGGGGCGTCCTCATGCACGATCAGCACACGCAGACGTTTTTCATGCTCCGGGTCGTCATGCCTGAGGTCGATGACTTCGGCTGACACCTCCGACGCTTCCTTGCCGAATGTCTTGTCATTACCGGTCTGCTGACCAATCACCCGGTATTCGGAAAAGAGTCCGGAAAAATCCCGGGCGATGCTGGCGCTGAGTACATTCTTGCCGAGCTCGAGCGCGTCGGCGCTCTGCCCTCGACTCCCCGGCCTGGCCAGTACCACATTGCCGTACTCGTCATCGGTGGAAAAAATCCGGAACAGGGTCAACAGTCGGTCAATGGACTTGAACACGGTTTCGGCCGGCTCGATGGTGTGATCTGCCATTTTCGAGGTCTCCGGTATTTCGCTGATTACCGTCAACTTGTAGGGAGCAGCCAATGCCTCGACAATCTTCAGCACCCCAACACCTTTCCACTGGCTCGGCCTGTTGATAGCCGAGCAGTCAATGAGGTCGGCGGTTTTCGAGCGACCGGAAATCGTCAGTTTGACCTGCGTGCCGTCGTAGCTGACCGGCGCGGCAAACACCCAGCCGGTCAGGATCAGCTCGCCGCCGATACGCACTTCGCAGGCGGCACCGGGGGTGATCGGATGCGCGACTTCAGTGCCCGGCCACTGCCAGGTAATACTCACCTCAAAGCTGCGGGCCTGACGCTCGATCCCGGCAGATATTTCCACCGATTTCCAACCGGCATAGTCGTGCTTGTCTACCGTCAGGGTGACAACGTTAGGGTCGATCATGGGTTACTCCCGAGCGATCTTCAGCGTGCCGGGCGGCACGAAACCAGGATGCGCAAGGCGGTTGCGCTGCACAATTTCCAGCGCCCGACTGGCGTCGCCGAATCGGCGATAGGCCAGCACCAGCGCAGGCAGCGGTTCGGACACCTTCATGTCCACCAGACGTACCCCAGACGCAGCCACCGCATTGAGATGGCGGACCAGGGCCTGACGCAAAGTGTTCAGCGCCAGGTAGTGTTCGGGGTCGGCTTTCAACGACGCTTCCCAGATGGCCGAACTCAGCGTGTCGCGCAGTTCGATAACGTCATCGGCAACCGGCACATCCACACGTTGCAGCGCTTGCGTCACCTGCTGATCAAGCGAGGGCACCACATTCAGCGGCGTGACCGTCGTCGCAATCGGCATGCTCGCGACGATTCTCGCCACCTTGACCAACAGCGCATCCTGTACCAGGTTGGCAGTGGCCTGAGCCGTCATACTGGTATCAAGACCGCTGCCCTGGCTGACCAGATTGATACCAGACACCGCCTCTGCCTGTTGTGTGGCCTCGGAAATGACCGACCGGTAATCGACCGTTTCAACAGAGGACACGCCGCCATTGCTGCCGGACCTTGCTGCCGTGCTGCTAGCAGCGGTGCCGTTACTGCCACTCGCGGAACCGCTGCCTGAGCCGCCCCCTGTCGAGCCACCGGAACCTGACCCGACATTCGTTCCGGTACTCGCCCCGCCAATACTGCTGGTGCCGTTCGCTCTTCTGGCTCGACGACTGTCGCCATCGAAACTGGCAAAGAACGTGGTAAACAGCGTGCTGACCGTCAATGGCGCGTTGACCAGCGAATGCACCAGCGCGGTGACATCCGAATAGATCGCCATGAACGGTGCGAACTGCCGCTGAATGGTGGCGAATACGCCCGACAGGGCGCTGCGCAGCGCCTGAATGTTGATACGTACCGCGTCCACCGTGGCCATCACCGAACGGTAGCGCCTGAGCGCCGAGTCCAGCAGGCTCTCGGACGCGCCCAATAACTGCCGCCGGGTGTTGAGCGTGGACACCGGAAACTTGAGCGGGTTGGCCGGATAGAATTTCAGGTCCAGCCGGACAAGTCCGCCTTCGTTCAGGTTGTGTGTGACGCCGCACTCGCCAACCTGAACCTGCACGCGACCCAGCCAGGGATGCACCAGCTCGCCAGCCCCTTCCTGCTCCAGCGCCTGAAGCAGTTTGTCTCGCTGTTCGAAACAGTCGGGACCGACAATGAACCCCGTCAGCGTATGAACTTTCGACTGTTTGCCCAGCGACTCGAAATAAGGCTCGTCGCGCTGTGGAAACTCATGCAACTGCCCCTTGCGGCCTGCCGGGACGACGGCTTTTTCAATGAAAAAACCGACGCCCCGGAAAGACGCTGGCAGCAGGCTGTCACGCCATGTACTCATGATCCGGCTCCTGCGCCGAGGGTTCGATAACCGACGTTTGGCGATATCGTCAAACCCGGCTGGTTGGTTTGCACTTGCCCGGCACGCATGCCCGGCGGCGCGTTTTCAAAGCGAATGTTGAGCTCGCCTTCAAGTCGCGGACCGGCCCCGCCTGCGCCCTGCTGCAGCAACAGGCTGCCGGGAACCAGTGGGGCGGGTACGCCGAGCAATTGGCTGGTCGGCGGCACGCCAGTGGCCTGATTGAGCAACTGCTGATTCATGCGAACGTTGTCGACGGCACCGGCCGCCAGAAACGCACCGGTCCCGCCGCCCGGCCCTGCATTGCGTATCCGCTGTTGTTCCGCGAACTGATTGACCTTCTCCGTCGCTCGCTGCAGCACGGTCTTATCAGTGTCGCCACCAAACCAGCTCATGATCGGTTCGATGAATGGCTTGATGTCCGCCCACAGACCTGCGAACCAGGTTTTGATCGGCTGCCATTTCTCGATAACCATGCCCAGCGGCGAAAAACTGAACAGCGTTGCCAGCACATCGGTAAATGGTTGCGCCTCGGCCTTGATGGTTTCCCACAGGCCGGCCAGGTACTCGGACAACGGCTGCCAGTTGGCCACGACAATGCCCAGCGGCGACCACGCAAACAGTGTCTGCAGGAAGTCGAAAAACGGCGTGGCCAGCGCCTTGATAACGTCCCAAAGCGCAGCAAAGAACTCGGACAGCGGCTGCCAGTTGGCGACGATCATGCCCAGCGGTGTCCAGGCGAAGACCGCCTTGAGTACGTCCCACAGCGCCATGGCCGGCCCACGAATCGCTTCCCAGACAGCTTGAAAATAAGGCGCGACGGTCGACCAGTTGGCAATCAGAAGACCTGCCGCCAGCGCCAGGCCGCGCACGATCAGGGCCAGCGGTGACAGGCCCATCACCGCGCCAAGTACGCTCATGGCGGTCGTCGCTGTCATGACCGCAACTTGCAATACACCGAACGCAATCGCAGCGGCCACCACACCCTTGATCACGCCAGGGTGTTCGGCCGCCAGTGCGGCGACCTGAGAAATCATCGGCCCGATCACGGCCATTGCTTCGTTCATCGCCGGCAGAAACATACTGCCGATATTGATGCCCAGACGATCGACACGGTTGGTCATCTCTTTGATGGCCGTGGCCGTGGTCTGCGAGTTGTCGGCGAATTCCTTCTCGATAGTGCCGCTGTTCTGCACGCCCTCGCCGACCTTGGCCAGGTTGGACCTGAGCACATCCAGATTGGCCAGCAGTGGCGTGATAGCACCCAGCGATTCGGCACCGAACAGTTGCGTGATGACATCCGACTGCTTGCCGGGGTCAACACTGGAGACCGCCGTCAGAACCTTTTCAATGGTCCCGGACGGGTCACTCTGCATGCCTTGGGTCAGCTGATTGACGTCGAGCTGCAACGCCTCGAACGCCCCGGCTTTCGCCGCGCCACCTTCGGTCAACGACTGCATGAATCGCTTCATGCCGCTGGCGGCCACATCGGCCGGCACATCGACGCTTGCCAGGGTTGCGCCCATTGCCGCCAGCTGCCCGGAGGCCATCCCCGCAACCGGCCCGAGCGGGCCCATTGCAGTCACCATGGTGGCGATTTTCTTTTCCAGGTTGTTGCCGCCGAGCACATTGATCTTCTCGGACAGCGCCGCGACTTGCGGTTGGGTCATCTGGAACGATGAGCGCCAAGAGGCCATCATGTCGCCCGACTCGGCCGCCGTCTGATCGAATGCGACACCCATTTTCACGGCATCGCTGGCAAACCCGGTCAGTTCTTCACGCGGTACATTGGCCTTGGCACCGGCAGCAACAATCGCCGCGATACCGTTGGCGCTTTCCGGCAGTCGTTCACTGAGGTCCAGAATGTCGGAACTCATCTGCTGGAACTGTTGCGGTGTTTCAAAGGTGACCGACCGTTTCACGCCGGCCATGCTGGTCTCGAAACCGATCGCTGCCTTTACCCCGGCAATCAAAGGCCCCGCCAAAGCGTTGTCCGTGACTGCCTTGCCAAGGTCTATGGCCCCCAGACTGGTCTCGAGGCCTTTAACATTGTTGCGGATAGTTGCCAGCGTTGGAGACAGCTGGTCGACGCCGGTAATCAGCGTTCTGATAGTGTCTGCCATCACTCCCCCTGCAGGATCTGGTTGATGCGTTGCGCCTGCAAGATCGATTCGGTGATGACGTCCAGCTCCCTGGACATCATCAGTTCGGGATCGGTCTTCCAGAAGTACGCGAGGTCGTAAACGACGGCGATCAGTCCTTCAAGGTTGCTGATGCCGCTGCCATGAAAAAACTCGCAACCTTCCAGCTCAGCGTGTTGATGTCGCACAGATCCATCTGATTGACCGACGAGGGCGGGATGCCGGCGCAGACGGCGATGTACTTCGCCGCCACGTCCAGGTCCAGGGAAACTTCCTCGTTCTTGTCGATCCTGTACGGCAGAGCCTTGATGGCCCGCGCTTCCTGCGCCGTAGGGCGCCGGAAGGTCAGTTGCGAAAGGGTTTCGCCGTGCGCTTCGATCGGGCTGGCCAGGTCGATGACTTCACTCATTGCCAGCTCCCCTGATTGCCGTCGAATCTCAGCTCGATGGTGCCGTCGTCAGCCTTGCTGATCGGCTCATCGACCAAGTAGGCGCCGGACAGGACGTAGGTCTTGCCGTTCTTGAATTCACAGGTGATGGTCATGTCCACACCGGTAGTGAGCAGCTTGAGCGGCAGATCCGCGGTATGCACGGCGGTGAATTTCAACCAGGCGGCCTTTTCGGTTTCCTTGTAGTAACCAGGCACGACCGTCTCGCGCTTGATGTTCATCAGAGGCGCTTCGCCGCCGCCGCTGATGGTCAATTGGGTGCCATCCACTTTGATGTAGCAGGTACCCGCAACTTTCTGACCCATGTTGTTTATCTCCAGAATGAAAAAACCCGCACGAGGCGGGCTTGAAAGGGTTGGTTAGGCTTATGCCGCTTCGTCGTACTGCAAGCGGAACTGGTTGAGCAGCGCGAACACGCGCAGGCCGTTGATGTAGTCAGGCGGGAACATCACGTTCACGCGGCTTGGGTCATTGCCGTCACGCTCAACGATCAGGTGCTGGGCGAACGTTTCGGCGTTCTCCACATGACCCTCTTCTTCAAGGCGTGCGTACTGCGCAATCAACTCGCCACGGATGGTGCTCGGCGTGATGATCGGCTGGCCGGCACCGAAGCGCGTGCCATCGTTGGCCAGCTTGTGGCGGCCGTACTTGCTGGTGATGATGCCTTGCAGACGACGGATGATGAACGCCGACTGGTGCATGGTTTCGCTGTCCAGGTACGAGTTGTCAGCCTGGCCGTAAGCGTTCTTCTGGTAGGTGGTGATCGAACGCTGAATGCGCACGTAACCGCCTTCGTAGTACGCCGTGGCGATGCCGTAACGCAACAGCGACTCACGCTCGGTCAGGGTGAAACGCTGACTGGCCGGCGCCGGATCGATGCCAGGCATGGTGCCGCTCTGGGTCGGACGGCTGGCGTCGGCAGAGATGAACACCGCCGTGCGTGCAGCCAGGGCAGCGGCTTGCAGCCAGACAGGTTGCGGCACACCGTTTTCGACACCCTGCAGGGTGATGTGCTGATCGTTGCGCAGTTGACCTGCAGCCACCAGCGTACCGACCGTGCCGCGCTTGGCGGTGTAAACGTGGCCGTACAACTGACGCGCCCAGCTCCAGCGACCGGTGCTGTCATCCATCGCCGCTTTCCAGGCATCCAGCGTGGCGGTGTCGGTCCACGGCATGCACAGGAACTCGAACGGCTCATCGCCCAGCGCAGCCAGTGCCTTGAGCTGATCAGGCGTACCCACGCCGCCGGTCATGGCAGTGACTGCTGCCGTCAGGCCAGCCGGAATGACTTCACCATTGGTCTTGCCCTGGCGGTTGAATTCCAGCTGGATGTCATTGCCGCTCGCCCCGCTCCATTTGCAGGAAAGGGTCAGCACACCCGCTTCGACAGCCGCGGTGATCGGCAGATCAGGCGTGGCGTTGATTTTCACCGACAGTGCCGTGGCCGCCTGGGCAGCGGTTGCGCCGTTAACGACAGTGGCCTGTACTCGCATGCCGCCGACATACAGGTTCAGCAAACCGGCTTCGGTCGCCGCCCCGCTGAGGGTGACTTTCGCGCTGGCCTTGGCGCCTTCGGTATTGATCAGCGGCAGGCACCAGACTTCGCCGGTGGGGTCCGCCTTGCGCCAGGTTTCATACATGGCGGCCAGCATGGAGCCCTGACCGCCAATGTTTTTCGCCAGCGCCACACTCGGCACCAGCACCAGAGAACCCAGTTCGGGGCCGGACACATCGTCGTTGACCTGCGCAACGATCAGTCGGCGCATGCTGGCCGACGCACTGTTGGCGGCCGAGTTGTCCATCTCCGCATAAAACAGCGGCACGCGAACATCGGATGGAATGTTGTTAAAGCTGATAGCCATTGTTTGGCTTCCTCTTGGTTAAGCCGTGAAGGCTTGTTGGGTGGTGGTGGATTGCTCGGTTTGAAGGGTGATGTCGCCGTCGTTCTGACGACGCTGCCACCAGGCGTTGAAGGTCACCTGCCGACCTTCGACGGGCAGCAAATCGCCCGCCTCCGGATCCGGCACAGTGCGGCCCTCGGCCGGTACTACAGTGATGCGTTGAGTCATGGTGTTACCTCTATTGTGAATTTCGCTTCGATACGGCCATCAGGGCCGGGGGTTTTCAGATTCGGATCTGCGGGGTCAACGCAGTCCATCTCGAGGGTGGCGCCGGTAAATCCGGGCAAACCGTCCAGATACGCTTCATGCCAGGTCTCGGCAGGCTGATCGGAGGTGTTGCGGCCCAGTTGAAACTGCGCTGCAAACCCGAAGCGATACGTCACCCGGTCGCCGCTGATCTGCACCAGCGCGCCACCGGTGTACTGCATCGCGTCGTAATCGCGATCCGGGTTCCAGCCCACCAACGCTCGCCACAACTCAGCGCGCAGGGTGTGTAGTTGCTCACTGGCTTCCTGCCCGCGCTTGTCACCGCCGTCGAGCACCACCACCACGTCAATCCGGTCGGTGATGTTCTGGCGAATAACGTTCTGCAAATCGTTGGCGGTGGGCTGATCGCCAGTGGCAATGACGTACGCCGACGGGTGGGCGAGCTGATCACCGAGGGCGACCGCCGCCCAGTCGATACCGGCACTGATTCGCCCGGCAAAGCTCGGGCAGGTCGCCTGCAAGTGGGCAACTATCGGGGTTATCTTCATGAGGGGTTCCGCGTGTGTTGAGGTTGATTGCGGCGTGGGAAACGCCTACTGGTTCGCCTTGCCCAACGCCTCATCAGCCTTGTCTGCAGCACGGCTGGCCGTGTGAGCGGCCTGATTGGCAATTGATGCAGCACTCTCGACCTTGTCTGCCGCCTGGGTGGTGGTTTCGGCCAGCCTGTCCAGGCGCCGGTCGCGCTTGCCCAGCGCTGCGTCGTAGGCATTGCGAACCTCGGCCAGCTGCTGCGTATGCTCGGCATTCGCCGACCACTGCCCGGCCTGAAAACCGAGCATCAGGCAGCCAGCGATCAGCAGTACGGAAATCAGCCAGACCTCCAGGCGCCGCCACCAATGGCGAGCGATGAAATCAATTGCGCATCTGTGCATCGTTTGCACCTCCGAGTTGGGATCGCAGCCGGGCTATTTCGGCGCTTTGCGTGGTGACCTTGTCGGTGAGTTGAACGATGTGGCTGGTTAGGGCTTCGATCTTGCCCTCCATCCGCCCAACCGCTGCGGCGAGCTCGTTGCGCTCCTTGGCGAACTGATCAGCCCGCGCTTCGGCTTCCTTGCGCGCCTGGCGCTCGGAGTCGAGCAGCTCATTGAGGCGGCGCACCGTACCGATGTCCGCGTTGTCCATCGCCCGGTCTGTTGCATCTCTGGAAAGAAACTTGCGCAGCCAAAGAAAGCCGCCAAGCAGAATTGTGCCCGTGCCGCCCAGCCAGGTAGCTGTGCCTGGGCCTAGGTCGGTTGGGTCCATTGGTGCTCCGTAATAGGGTGGTGGACTCTCAAGGCCCTCGAAAATCGAAAGCCTGAATAAACTGGAAAGAGCCCCTTGATGCGGGGCTCCGTTGTTGGGTCAGAACGGAATGACTTGCACCGTCATGCCTGTGCATAACCCCACAGGGCAATGCGCTCGGCAAAGTACGGTGTGACCAGTGCGACGGTCTCCGCCTGATTGCTGGCCTCCAGGCTCATCTTTTCGCCATCGGTGCCTGGCCCTGTGACCCACAGTGTCACTGGCACTTTTTCCGCCTTCGCTTTATCGAGCAGGTTTTTCAGCGCGGTGCGACCGGCAGCCGTTGGCGGAATCCCTGTTTCGCCGATAAATGCGGCCATCTTGTTGGTCTTGGCATAGGTCAGAAACGGCCCCACGATTTCATCGCGCAGAACGGTCGGCGAGATCAGGTCGTTGTTATTGGCGTAGGCACCGCTGGAGCTTTTATCGTAATCGCCGTAAGCATGGGCTTCCCAGACAATTGCATTGGCCGGGTCGACGATCTTCGACTGAAGGTTGGCAGAGACGGTGGCCCAGTTTCTGGCGCTTGCAAACTCAAGCCCACAAATGAACACCGGCTTTTTCGAGCTGTTGCGCAACGCCTGCAGCACGGTATTCATCGTGCTGATGTACAGCGCCTCAAGAGCAGGGAACGTAATGTAGTCCTTGGCACCCACCGTAGTATTCGAATACGGCTCGTTACCCAACCCCCAGCCCAACACCATTGGATCGTCGCATTCGGTGACCAGCTTCTGGTGAAAGTTGGCCAAGTGAACGGCGCTCCAGAAAGTGCCACTGACACCGTTCCCATCCTTGATCAATACCGACTCGGTTGCCTTCCAGCCGTTCTGATTACCGGCCTCCGCGGCAGGAAGAATGCGCCCGGTCAGGTTCCCGTTTGCATCGGTTTCGTAGCGATGCAAACGCATGTAGTGGTGCGGATCAGGAATGATTCTGGCCTCGCCATTGGAGTCTTCACGAATCCAGCCAAGCATTTCTTTCCAGCGCTTCACGAAGTCGGTATTCAGGTTCGCCCCTTGACCTGGCAGGCCGTCCAGAGTCGACAGCTGAATAGCGCGCTGAAGTTCGAACGGGAAACGGATCAGACGCACGCCCCGATTCTTGACCCAGGTAGTGATGGTTCCACGATTGGGCCACTGATAATGAGTCCCTGCCTCGCCAGGCACGATCTGCCCGGCGTTAGCCACTGAACCCAGGTTGATACCTACCAGCGGAATATTCTTGAGCTGGCTGACAGCAGAACTGCTATTGGACATGATTAATACCTCTGATTAGCACCGCGAGGCAGCAACGACGCTGCTGTACCTCTGTCGCTCAACGGCGATAACTCGAGGCGCGCGGCCTTCACATGATTCAACGTTCCGCAGCGGGAACATTTGATCTGGAGCTCTGTGTACTCACCCATGCGGGCCAGCAGTTTCTTGCACTGCCCGCATCGAAAGTCCTTCAACATGTGCACTGGCCTCCGTGTGCCTGACCCAATGAAAAACCCCGCCGAGGCGGGGTTTGAGGTGGGTCGCGAGTGACCGGTTGTGGCTGTTGTTCAGCCTGTTTCCGGCTGCTGCCCTGAGGCGCAAATCGCATATCGTGGGACCTTTTTACCCCCCTCCGGAAAGCCTGGGAAGGGGCAGTTTCGGGGTGGGTCGAGTTTGACCGGAGTTCAACACGAGTTCGGCCACAGCTGTGCAATCGACCCGGATAAACGGCGTGAAACCGTGTCTTCATTTACCCTTGCGCAGCCTTGTCGGCGACGGCGTTATTGCTTCTGGAAGCGCTGCGCTCAGCGAGAATCGCCAGCACTTGCTGGTGAAGCTTGTTGATCCAGTTGCGGTAGGTGCGGTCTGCGCCTTCATTGATGCCCACCAGACGCATCTGCTCGCGCACCGGCAACGACTCGACATAACGCAATGTCGCCAGTTGCGCCAGTTCAGGCCCGCGGCTCTTTGCAGGGCTGCGCGAAAGCTGCGCCACAGCCGCCTCGACTTCGCTGCTTATATAGTCCAGGCCGCTGCCATTCCCCACCAGCGCGCGCGAGCCGGGCGTGCGACGTGGAATGTAAGCGCCCCACTCCATGATCCCGGCCATAGGACTGCTCAGCCCGCCGCCAAGACCTATACGCATGCGTTGCTCGCCCCAGTGCTGCATCACCGCTTCTACTTTTTCGATCATCGTGTCTCTCCTGTAGGACCTTTCTGAAACTGCGCCCGGCTTCTTCCGCCAGAAACAGCCAAGGCCTTACAATACATTTTGTATTTTTACGACACAACGAAGCATTACATTATGTATATTGCTCAACACCCTACAGCCTGTATGATTCGACGCATGAACAGAAAATGGTATGAAGTCGCAAGACAGGTCATGGAAACCCAGCAGATCAGCCAGGAAGAGATGGCTGAGCGCATGGGCGTGACGCCCGGCGCGGTGGGGCATTGGCTGAATGGCAAGCGTGAGCCGAAGATCGAGGTTATCAATCGGTTCCTGACCGAGCTCGACCTGCCGATTCTCACCACCTCCATTCCGGCCAGCGAACCCGGCATGCACAACGTGGAACCCACGGTGCAGCCCTCGCGTTTCTATCGCTATCCGGTCATAAGCTGGGTTGAGGCCGGTGGCTGGAGTGAAGCCGTCGAGCCCTACCCCGCCGGCTATTCGGACACCTTCGAGATCAGCGACTACAAAGCCAAGGGCCGTGCCTTCTGGCTGGTCGTGCGAGGCGACTCGATGACTGCGCCCGCAGGCCAGAGCATTCCAGAGGGCATGCTGATTCTGGTCGATACCGGAATCGAGCCCACTGCCGGGAAGCTGGTCATCGCCAAGCTGCCGGAAAGCAATGAAGCCACGTTCAAAAAACTGGTCGAAGACGCCGGGCGCTATTTTCTCAAGCCGCTGAACCCCGCCTACCCGACCCTTGCGGTGACCGAGGAGTGCAAACTGATCGGTGTCATCAGGCAGATGACGATGCGTCTCTGACCCCCGGCATGCCACGTCCAAGCCCCGATAACCGGGGCTTTTTCATGCGCCACTGTTTCGTCCCGGGCAGGTGTCCGTGTAGGAAACATTTGTAGCTTGCGTGAGAAACACCCCTCAATTACTGTATGCACATACAGTAAAAAGGAGTTCACTCATGCTCAAGCAGTTCCCCGACACCTCGCAACATGACGCTTACCTGGACTTGGCACAGCGCATTCAGGACGCTATCACCAGTGACAAGGCGCAGATCGAGCATCAGGTCCTGCTGATCAGGGAGCCTGGCGAATCGGTGGCTCACTGGGAGAGCATCATGGATCAGATCAGCGAGGCCGAAGGTATCAGCGTCACCCGCAACCCTGAAAACGGCACTGCTCGCGTGTCCTGGTACATCGATTCCCTGTGAGACGAACAATACAAATCGTATTTAAAATACAAACTGTATTGTCACAACGCGCTACATATCGTATTGTTTGTCTGCACCCCATCTCGGGAGTACTCACATGCAAACCACAGGGAGTCATGGAATGAACGAAATACTGGATCAACTTCGCAAAGAATTCGCCACGCCGTGCCCTTCGCTGAGCGCCGTCAGAGAGCGTTATTTTTCGCACCTGTCGAACGACAGAAATCTGCTGCGCAAGATCAACGCAGGACGCATCGACTTGAAGGTCAGCCGCACAGGCGGCAGTCGTCAGGGTCACCCCTTCGTGTACCTGCATGACCTGGCCAACTATCTGAGCGCCATCGTGACCAACAGGGCTGCCTGAGGTCAAAAAAGCACCGGCGCAGCGCGATAATGTTCATCAAACTTTGCAGCCATGAAAAATCTTGCTACGTTTCCGGTACAAAACAAAAACAATCGGGATCCGTTCATGACCAAGACATCGAGGCGCTGGCCCTTCGCAGCCTGCCTGTTATCGCTTGCCTGCGGCACCGCTGCTGCCGCGCCCTATTCGACCATGGTGGTGTTCGGTGACAGTCTGGCCGATTCCGGGCAGTTTCCGGATACCGCAGGGCCAAGGGGCTCTACGCTAAGGTTCACCAATCGTGTCGGCCCCACGTATCAGGACGGCAGCGGTGAAGTGTTCAATCTGAACTCATCGACGCTGATTGGCAGAATGCTCGGTGTTCCGGCAGGAGATCTGGCGGCCTCCACGTCACCAGTCAATGCTGCGCTGGGAGCACCCGATGGCAATAACTGGGCAGTCGGCGGCTATCGGACCGACCAGATTCTTGAGTCGATCAACTCGCAATCCACCGTTGTCGACCCGAACACAGGCACACTGCTGCGCAGCCGGACCGGCTACCTGCCCGCAAACGGTTTTCGCGCCGACCCCAATGCGCTTTATTACCTGACCGGAGGCGGCAACGACTTCCTGCAGGGTCGCGTGGTGAGTGCCAGCAGCGCAGCGCAAGCCGCCAATCAGCTGGCTGACAGCGCGCAAGCCCTGCAACAGGCCGGTGCGCGCTACATCATGGTCTGGTTGCTGCCGGACATCGGTAAAACGCCAGCCTTGAGCGGTTCGCCACTGGCTTCGGCCACCTCGGCACTCAGCGCGGGCTTCAATCAGCAACTGGTCAGCCGACTGGCGCAGATCAATGCCCAGATCATTCCGCTGAACGTTCCGTTGCTGATCAATGAGATCCTCGCTGAACCGGCACGCTTCGGGTTCGATCCCAACGAGAATCTGGTCAGCACCTGTTTCAGCGGCAATAGCTGCCGGGAAAGCACCACCAACGGCAGGTCCAGTACGACGCCGAATCCGAACCGGCTGTTCTTCAACGATCGCGTGCACCCGACCGAGGCCGGACAGAGGTTGCTGGCCGACTACGCCTACTCGCTGCTTTCGGCCCCTTGGGAAGTCTCCCTGCTGCCGGAAATGGCCAATGGCACGCTGCGTATGCATCAGGACGAAATTCGCGCCCAGTGGCTCAGCGACTGGGGCAACTGGCAAGGTGTCGGGCAGTGGCAGAGCATGCTTTCGGCAGGCGGTCAGAAAATGGACTTCGACGCGCAGAACAGCTCGGCTGATGCTGACGGAAGAGGCTATAACCTGACCATAGGCGGCAGCTACCGGTTTGCCGAAAACTGGCGCACCGGTGTTGTTGCCGGGGCTTATCGCCAGAATCTTGAGGCGGGCCCCAGGGACTCGGACTACAAGCTCAACAGCTACATCGCCACCGCGTTTCTGCAGTATCAGGCCAACCATTGGTGGGGTGATCTGGCGGTGTCGGGCGGCAAGCTTGATTACGAAAATGCCGAGCGCAAGTTCGCGCTGGGGGTCAGCGAGGGTCAGGAAAAAGGCGATACCGACGGCGAGATGTGGGCGGCCAGCGGGCGAATCGGCTTCGACATCGCGGGGGCTGCCAGCCGCTGGCATCTGTCGCCTTTTGTCAGCGCCGACTACGCGCATATCGATGTCGATGGCTACTCGGAAAAAGGTGATCGCTCGACGGCACTGACCTTCAGTGATCAGACCCGCAAGTCGCGGCGTGCAGGCGTTGGTCTGCAGGGCAAGTTCCAGGTGACACCGAGCACGCAGGTATGGGGAGAAGTTGCCCATGAAAGGGAGTTCGAGACCGATCAGCAGGACGTGACCATGGCGCTCAACAGCGTACAGTCAGTGGGTTTCACGCTGGAAGGTTACACACCGCAACGCGACCTGAATCGGGCAACGCTGGGCGTCAGCCAGAAGCTGACCCAAGACCTGACACTGCGCGGCAACTACAACTGGCGCAAGAACGACGACGTGACCCAGCAAGGGGTAAATGTTGCGTTGAGTATGAGTTTCTAGACAGGCCGCAGGAGCGAGCGTGAGGCACGATAATCTGACTATCGTGCGTGGCGCTTTTTCAGGGTTTCACTATCGTGCGACGCTCCGCGTCGCATGCCGTTCTGGACGCTCCGCGTCCTCTCCTGAGAACTGCGGCGCGGCGCAAATCTGTGACGCGGAGCGTCACCCACGGCATTCCCACGCTGGAGCGTGAGGAACGATGATCTCAACTATCGTGCGTGGCGCTTTTTCAGGGTTTCACTACCGTGCGACGCTCCGCGTCGCATGGCGTTCTGGACGCTCCGCGTCCTCTCCTGAGAACTGCGGCGCGGCGCAAATCTATGACGCGGAGCGTCACCCACGGCACTCCCACGCTGGAGCGTGAGGAACGATGATCTCAACTATCGTACGTGGCGCTTTTTCGGGGCCTGACTATCGTGCGACGCTCCGCGTCGCATGCCGTTCTGGACGCTCCGCGTCCTATCCTGAGAACTGCGGCGCGGCGCAAATCTGTGACGCGGAGCGTCACCCACGGCATTCCCACGCTGGAGCGTGAGGAACGATGATCTCAACTATCGTACGTGGCGCTTTTTCGGGGTCTGACTATCGTGCGACGCTCCGCGTCGCATGCCTTTCTGGACGCTCTGCGTCCTATCCTGAGAACTGCAGCGCGGCGCAAATCTGTGACGCGGAGCGTCACCCACGGCATTCCCACGCTGGAGCGTGAGGAACGATGATCTCGACTATCGTACGTGGCGCTTTTTCGGGGCCTGACTATCGTGCGACGCTCCGCGTCGCATGCCGTTCTGGACGCTCCGCGTCCTCTCCTGAGAACTGCAGCGCGGCGCAAATCTGTGACGCGGAGCGTCACCCACGGCATCCCCACGCTGGAGCGTGAGGAACGATGATCTCGACTATCGTGCGCTGCTCTGCGTCTGCTTTGAGACGCAGAGCAGCAAGCCTGCTCAACCCTCGGCAGGCTGCGACGCCAGGGCAACAGCGCGGAACATGGCGCGGCGCTTGTTCAGGGTTTCTTCCCATTCCAATGCCGGCACCGAGTCGGCAACAATGCCGCCACCGGCCTGCACATGCAGTTCGCCGTTCTTGATAACCGCAGTACGAATCGCGATAGCCGTGTCCATGTTGCCATTCCAGGCCATATACCCCACGGCGCCGCCGTAGACACCGCGCTTGACCGGCTCCAGCTCATCGATGATTTCCATGGCGCGAATTTTCGGCGCACCGGACAAGGTGCCAGCCGGCAGAATCGCCCGCAGTGCATCCATTGCCGTCAGCCCGCTTTTCAGTTGACCGGTGACGTTGGAAACAATGTGCATCACGTTGGAATAACGCTCGATAACCATCTTCTCGGTCAGTTTGACCGTACCGATCTCGGACACCCGCCCAACGTCATTACGGCCCAGATCGATGAGCATCAGGTGTTCGGCGATTTCCTTGTGATCGGACAGCAGGTCTTCTTCCAGCGCAAGATCAGCCTCTTCGGTGGCACCGCGAGGGCGAGTACCGGCGATTGGACGCACCGTGATCAGGTTGTCCTCGACCCGCACCAGCACTTCCGGCGAACTGCCGACGACATGGAAATCGCCGAAGTTGAAGAAGTACATGTAAGGCGTCGGGTTGAAGCAGCGCAGCGCCCGATACAGATCGATGGGCGCGGCGCTGAAATCGATGGACATGCGCTGTGACGGGACAACCTGCATCACGTCGCCAGCGAGGATGTACTGCTTGATCGTGTCGACCGCCGCCTCGTAATCGTCCTGAGTAAAGCTGGAACGAAACACCGGGTCGGCGGCCGGCGGCCGGTCCAGGTCCAAACCGCGACGCGGAGTGATCGGCTGACGCAGTTTGTGCATCAGTTCATCAAGCTGCGCAGCGCCACTTGCGTAGGCATCCTGTTGCGCCGGATCGACCAGCACGATGGCGTGCATCTTGCCCGCCAGGTTGTCGAACACTACGACCGCGTCAGACACCATCAACAGGATATCCGGCACGCCCAGCGGGTCAGGATTCGGGCAGTTGGCCAGACGCTTCTCGACATAGCGCACACAGTCGTAGCCAAAGTAGCCCACCAGCCCGCCGTTGAAGCGTGGCAGCCCGGCAATCGTCGGCACGTTATAGCGCGCCTTGAAGGTCTCGACGAAGTCCAGCGGGTCTTCGACATCCAGGCTTTCTATCTCGACGCCATCATGGGTCACGCTGACGTGATGACCATGCACGCGCATCACGGTGCGGCATGGCAGGCCGATGATCGAATAACGCCCCCACTTCTCGCCGCCCTGAACCGACTCCAGCAAGTAGGAGTTGGGCTGATCGGCAAGCTTGAGGTAGATCGACAGCGGCGTGTCGAAGTCGGCCAGGGTTTCGCGGGCAAGCGGGATGCGGTTGTAGCCTTCAGCGGCCAAACGCAGGAATTCTTCACGGTTCATGAGCAACCTCGTGGTTTGAGGAAAAACGGTCAGTCAGGCAAACGTGCCGGCAGGCCGGCCAGGATCAGGTCAGGCGCGCCAACGCCAGCGGGCCAGGGCCTTGATGACTTTCATCCAGAGCTTGCGAGTGACCACCACGATGGATTCTCTTGAGGAGGGACGTTTGATGTCGGGCAACAGTATCTCAGCGTCCATGTCCAGGCAACCGGGAATCAGCTTGCGCAGATCATCGATGACCATTGCCGGGTTTTCCTCGGCAATCGGCCGGCCATGGTTGTAGCCATAACTCAACGCGACACAGGCAACACCGGCCGCCTTGGCAGCCTGTACATCACTGCGCGAGTCGCCAACGAACAGTGCTTGCGAGGCCGGAACACCCGCCATTTTCATTACGAAAAACAGTGCGGCAGGGTCAGGCTTTTTCTGCGGCATGGTGTCGCCACCGATGATCCAGCGAAAGAAACGCCCCAGCTTCATCTCATCCAGCAGCGGCGCGACAAAGCGCTCCGGTTTGTTGGTGATGAGAGCCATTTCGACGCCCATCTTCTGCAGCCATTTCAGGGTTTCACGCACGCCGGGGTAGACCACGGTGAACTCGTGCTTCTGGGCGTAGGCACGCATGAAGATTTCCAGGCCCTGCTCAGCCAGAGCATCATCGACACCACTGTGGTCGAGTTGGTTGGCCAGTGCGCGGCGTACCAGCACCGGAGCACCATTGCCTACCCAGGCACGGACCGATTCAAGCCCGGCTATTGGCCGGCCAAGTTCAGCCAGCATGGTATCCACCGCTACTGCCAGATCAGGGACCGAGTCCACCAGGGTCCCGTCCAGATCGAACATGATCAGCCTGGGCAACTTGCCTGCAAACAGCTGCTCAAAGCCGCTCATGCGCGGGATGCTGCCAGTTCTGCGCGCATTTTCTCGATCACTTCCCGGTAGTCCGGTGCGTTGAAAATGGCTGAACCGGCAACGAAGGTATCAGCACCTGCGGCTGCAATTTCGCGGATGTTGTTGACGTTCACGCCGCCGTCGATTTCCAGGCGGATGTCGCGTCCGGAAGCATCGATCAAGGCGCGAGCCTCGCGCAGCTTGTTAAGCGTACCGGGAATGAACTTCTGCCCGCCGAAACCCGGGTTGACGCTCATGAGCAGGATCATGTCGACCTTGTCCATCACGTACTCCAGCAGGTTCAACGGCGTGGCCGGGTTGAACACCAGACCTGCCTTGCAACCGCCTTCAAGGATCAGTTGCAACGAACGGTCGATGTGCTGAGTCGCTTCCGGGTGAAAAGTAATGTAGGTAGCACCGGCATCGATGAAATCCCCGATGATGCGATCCACCGGGCTGACCATCAAATGCACATCGATCGGTGCAGTAACGCCATATTTGCGCAACGCGCTGCACACCATCGGACCAATGGTCAGGTTCGGGACGTAGTGATTGTCCATCACATCGAAGTGGACAAAGTCGGCGCCGCTGGACAGCACGTTGTCGACTTCCTCGCCCAGACGGGCGAAGTCAGCGGAAAGAATCGATGGGGCAATAACGAAGGGCTGCATGACGCACCTGTTTGAGCAGAATCACGGTGCGCGGATTGTACGCCAAGCTTCGCCCGGAGCGGTAAGCCTCAAGCTGCACGCCAATGGATTCGCCTTGGCTGGCAGCTTGAAACTTGCGGCGCCCGGTTATTGAGCCGTTCGGAGTTTTTCACTACGCCCGCGTAACCACTCCAGTACCAGCAGCAACAGCACGGAGAAGCCGATCAGCAAGGTCGCGGCGGCAGCGATGGTCGGGCTGAGGTTTTCGCGAATGCCGCTGAACATCTGCCGAGGCAAGGTCGCCTGCTCCGGCCCGGCGAGGAACAGCGTCACCACCACTTCGTCGAACGAGGTCGCGAAGGCGAACAGCGCACCGGAAATCACCCCCGGCGCAATCAACGGCAGGGTCACGCGCCGGAAGGCGGTCAGTGGCGAGGCACCAAGGCTGGCAGCCGCACGCACCAGATTGTGATTGAAACCCTGCAAGGTCGCCGACACGGTGATGATCACGAATGGCACACCCAGCACCGCATGGACCAGAATCAGCGAGGTGTAGCTGTTGCCCAGGCCCAGCGGCGCGAAGAACAGGTAACTGGCGACACCGACAATCACCACCGGCACCACCATCGGCGAAATCACCAGCGCCATGACCAGCGCCTTGCCGGGGAAGTTGCCGCGGGTCAGGCCGATCGCTGCCAGCGTGCCGAAGCCCATCGCCAGCAGGGTCGCGGCCGGGGCAACGATCATGCTGTTCTTCAGTGCGCGCATCCACTCGGCGGAGTTGAAGAAGTCCTGATACCACTGCAACGAGAACCCTTGCAGCGGATAGACCAGAAAGCTGCCTGAATTGAACGACAACGGCACGATGACCAGCACCGGTAACACGAGAAAGAGCAGCACCAGCGCACAGATGATGCGCAAGGCGTAATACCAGATGCGTTCGATCGGCGATGTGTAAGGGTTCAACATGGTGACACTCCTCAGCTCAGACGCAGGCGGCTGGCGCCGACCAGCCAGCTATAAATCAGGTACAGCACGATGGTCGCCAAGAGCAGTAACCCGCCGAGCGCGGTGGCCATGCCCCAGTTGATGCTGGTGTTGGTATAGAAGGCGACGAAGTAGCTGACCATCTGGTCGTTCGGGCTGCCCAGCAAGGCCGGGGTGATGTAGTAGCCGATCGACAGAATGAACACCAGCAGACAGCCTGCACCGATCCCGGCGTAGGTCTGCGGGAAGTACACGCGCCAGAAACTGGTGAACGGATGGCAGCCAAGCGAAATGGCGGCACGCATGTAGGTCGGGGAGATGTTCTTCATCACGCTGTAGATCGGCAGGATCATGAACGGCAGCATGATGTGAACCATCGAGATGTATACGCCCACCCGGTTGAAGACCAGTTCCAGCGGCTTGTCGATGATGCCCATCGCCAGCAACGCGCTGTTGATCAGACCGCTCGACTGCAGCAACACAATCCAGGCAGCCACCCGCACCAGAATCGAGGTCCAGAACGGCAACAGCACCAGAATCATCAGCAGGTTGCTCTGCCGCGCAGGCAGGCTGGCCAGCAGGTAAGCCAGCGGATAAGCCAGCACCAGGCAGATCGCGGTAATCACCAGGCCCATCCAGAAGGTGCGGGCGAAGATATCCAGATAGATTGACTGATCCGGGGTCGCAGGCGCGACTTCCCCAAGGTCGTCGATACGATGGTCTACCGCCGCAAGCAGGTAATACGGGGTGATGCTGCTGGTATTGCGGCGCACCGCCTGCCAATAGGCCGGGTCACCCCAGCGCTCGTCCAGCGCTTCGAGCGCTTCTTTATAAGAGGCCGGTTCAGTCTTGAACGGCAAGGCGCGAGCGGTCTTGCTCAGCAGGCTGCGATAACCGGCCAGTTCCATGTTCAGACGCTTGGACAGATCGCCCAGCGTGGAATTCTTGCGTGTTTCGGCCAGGTCCAGGCTCATTGCCTTGTAGACCGACTCGGGCGGCAGCCCTTTTCCATCCCACTTTTGCACTTCGACCACTGTGGTCGGCAGTGCAGTCACGACTTCCGGGTTGCCGACACTCTTATAGAGCAGCGCAGCAATCGGCACCAGAAACACTAACAGCAGGAAAATCACCAGCGGAGCGATCAATGCCTGAGCCTTCCAGCGGTTGACCCGCTCGGCGCGAGCGAGACGTTGCTTCAAGTTAGGGCTGGCGCCTTCAGTCAGGGGCACGGCGATGGCCATAGCGAACTCCGGAATCTTTCAACGAGAGGGCGCTCCCTACAGCAGAGAGCGCCCGGATCTGACGTGATGCAGCCTGTTTACTTGGCAGCCCAGGCAGTGAAACGCTGCTCAAGGGATTCGCCGTTGTCGGTCCAGAACGCTACGTCCATCTGCACCTGATCCTTGATGTTCTCAGGCGTGGTCGGCATGTTCTGCAGGGTTTCCTTGTCCAGCAGCTTGACCGCCTGGGTATTGGCCGGGCCGTAGGCGATATTCTGCGAATAGGTCTTCTGCTGCTCGGGGCTCAGCATGTAGGCGATGAACTTCTTCGCGGCATCGGCGTTTTTCGAGCCCTTCGGGATGGCCCAGGCATCGAAGTCATATACGCCACCGGTCCACACGACCTTGAGGTTGCTTTCCTTCTGCACAGCAGCGATCCGGCCGTTGTAGGCCGAGCTCATCACCACGTCACCGGAAGCGAGGTACTGCGGCGGCTGTGCGCCTGCTTCCCACCACTGAATGTTTGGCTTGAGTTCATCGAGCTTCTTGAACGCGCGGTCCTGGCCGTCTTTGCTGGCCAGCACTTTATAAACGTCTTTCGGCGCAACGCCGTCAGCCATCAGGGCGAATTCCAGCGTGTACTTGGCACCTTTACGCAGACCGCGCTTGCCTGGGAATTTCTTGGTGTCCCAGAAATCGGCCCAGCCGTTTGGAGCTGTGGCGACCTTGTCGGCGTTGTAGGCCAGCACGGTGGACCAGACGAAGAAACCGGCACCGCAGGTGGTGATGGCGCCAGGCACGAAATCAGCGGCATTGCCCAGTTGTTTCGGGTCCAGCTCCTCAAACATGTCCTCATCGCAACCACGGGCCAGTTCCGGCGATTCGACCTCTACCAGGTCCCAGGAAACGCTCTTGGTGTCGACCATGGTTTTGACCTTGGCCATTTCACCGTTGTATTCACCGGCGATGATCTTGCCGTTACCGGCCTTTTCCCACGGCGCGTAGAACGCCTTTTCCTGAGCGGCCTTGTTGGCACCGCCAAAGGAGATGACGGTCAGGTCGGTGGCTGCCATGGCCTGCGCGGCGCACATGAGGCCCAACGTGATGGCGGTGAACTTCAAAGACTTCAACATAGGTTCTTTTCTCCACAAGCAGTGTTGGTAAGCGATTGGGATGGGCGATCAGGTCGCCTCTGTTATTGCTTTTATCGGTAGATCAATGCACTTGCTGCAAGGGGTCGAGCGCGCGAACGTGCTCGACTTGCCAGCCGATGGGCACCACGTCGCCCACACTCAGGCCAGGGTCCAGTTCGGCAATCGGTTGTTTGACGAAGAAGTCGTTCTTGCCTGCTACCTCCAGACGCACGCGAACGTGGTCGCCCAGGTAGATGAACTCAGCCACACGGCCGGAAAAACGGTTTGCACAATTCTCGCTGCGACCATTGAGGTTGATGCGCTCAGGGCGGATCGACAGGGTCACCTGGCCGCCAGGCTGGCCGACGTTGATCGCCAGCGCATACACTTTTTCGCCGCGCTCAAGCTCGACGACACAACGGTCGCCATCCTGACTGACCAGACGTCCGTTCAGCCGGTTGTTCTCGCCGATGAAGTTGGCCACAAAGGTGTTCTTCGGCTCTTCGTACAGGCTGCGTGGCGGTGCGATCTGCTGGATCTCGCCCTGATGGAAGACGGCGACCCGGTCGGACATGGTCAGGGCTTCACCCTGGTCGTGGGTCACATAGACCACGGTCACACCCAGGCGCTGGTGCAGGTGCTTGATCTCCATCTGCATGTGTTCGCGCAGCTGCTTGTCGAGGGCGCCGAGCGGCTCATCCATCAGCACCAGCTGGGGTTCGAACACCAGCGCGCGTGCCAGCGCCACGCGTTGCTGCTGGCCACCGGACAACTGCGCCGGGTAGCGATGCGCAAACGTGTCCAACTGGACCATGCCCAGTGCCTTTTTGACCTTCTCGCCGACGTCGGTCTTGCTCATGCCACGCACCGACAACGGGAACGCCAGGTTCTCGGCCACAGTCATGTGCGGAAACAAGGCGTAGTTCTGAAATACCATGCCGATGTCGCGTTTGTGCGGCGGCACGTTGTTGATGGCGCGGCCACCGAGGAGGATTTCACCAGCCGTCGGGGTCTCGAAACCGGCCAGCATCATCAGGCTGGTGGTCTTGCCCGAGCCGGACGGACCGAGCAGGGTCAGGAACTCGCCCTTGCGAATGTCCAGGTTGAGGTCTTTGACGATCAGTGCTTCGCCGTCGTAGCTCTTCTGCACACCACGAAAGCTGACCAGAACATCATTTGCTCCAGCGCTTGTATCGACGTCGCTCATTACCCACACCTTTGTTTTGTCTGCGTGGGCTCAAGCCTAGAGCAGCCTGAATGCCCCGCAAATCGGCAGCCGGGAGAGAATCGCCTAGGCCGGCTGGAAGGCGGGGGGTAGGGATTGCCCTACAGCGATGGCGCGATTGAGTATGTGAGTGAGCCTGATCGTTGCGCACGCCCCAGCGTGGGAATGCAGTGCGTGACGCTCTGCGTCACAAAAGAGGACGCAGAGCGTCCAGAACGGCATGCCGACGCGGAGCGTCGCACGATAGTTGTGAGTAAGGCACCGACCCGACACTCAACTGGAGTGTCGTTTTCAGACTCAGAATAGCTTGTGCTCCATCGCGTATTTGACGAGATCGGCCAGTGAGTTGAGTTTCATTTTCTGCATCAGCCGCGCCTTGTGGGTGCTGATGGTTTTGCTGCTCAATGCCAGTTGCTGGGCGATGTCGTTGACGTTGGCACCCTGCGCCAAGCGCTCGAACACCGAGAACTCGCGCTCCGACAACAATGAGTGCAAAGGCCGGCTATCGGTCAGGCCCACTTCAAAGACCATGCGGTCGGCGAGGTCCGGGTCGATATAGCGCCCGCCTGCCGCTACCCGACGAATTGCCGTCAGCAGCAGTGCCGGGTCACTGTCCTTGGTGGCATAACCTGCGGCGCCGACTTTCAGCGCACGTGCCGCCATCTGTGCTTCATTGTGCATCGACAGCACCAGAATGGCGGGCGGACTGGCCAGTGCGCGAATTCGCGGAATCGCCTCAAGACCATTGACGCCGGGCATGGAGATATCCAGCAAAACCACTTCGCAAGTCACATGACGCAAGGTTTCGAGCAACTGCTCGCCGTTGCTGGCCTCACCGACCACTTGCAGGTCTCTGGCCAGACCAATCAGTTGCTTGATCCCTTCACGCACGATGGTGTGGTCTTCGGCTACCAAAACACGAATCACTGGCTTCGCTCCTGTGCGACGGGGTCCAACGGGATGTAGGCGCGCAAGGTTGTGCCCTCACCGGCCTCGCTGTCCAGCTCCAGTCTGCCGCCGAGCATCAGCACCCGCTCGCGCATCCCGACCAGACCGAATGAAACCACCCTGCCCGACTCGACGACAAACCCCTGCCCGTCATCGGCGATGGTCATGCACATCACGCCATCCTGCAACGTCAGGCTGATTTCCACCGTGTGCGCCTGGGCGTGGCGCATAACGTTGGTCAGCGCTTCCTGAAGAATCCGGAACATGCCTGTGGCTCTCGCATCGCTAAGCACTGGCAGGTTGTCCGGGACCTGCACCAGACAAGGGATTTGCGTACGCGCCTCGAAACGGCGTGCCTGCCACTCGATGGCCGACGCAATGCCGGCGTCGAGAATCGGTGGCCGCAATGCCGTGGCAACATCACGCACCAGTTGAAACAGTTGAGCGATAAGACGCTTCATGCTGTCCAGTCGCTCACCAAGGCCGGTATCCAGATCTGCATAGGCCAGCTCGCACATCGACGTTTCCAGCTTCAGCACCGTCAGCATCTGCCCCAGCTCGTCATGCACCTCGCGAGCAATACGCGCCTTCTCTTCTTCACGCACGCTTTCCAGGTGGGCTGACAATTCACGTAGCTGATCATGCGCACGGCGTCGTTCACTGGCATCACTGAGAAACACCACCAGGTATTCCGCCTCACGAAAGCGCAGGAAGCTCAACGAAACGTCGGTAGGCAGAAGGCTGCCATCAGCACGCAGACAATGGGTCTCGAACACCTGCGGGCTGTCTTCAAGAGAGCGCGCGTTCTTCCACAGGTTGAGCCAGCGGTCCATATGCAGACCGGGCTCGAAATCAATCAGCGGGCGCTCGACCACCTGTCCCGGCGCGTAGCCGAGCATGGATTCCGCCGCCCGGTTGGCGTAACGCACACGACTGTCCCAATTGACCCAAAGGATGCCGACGGTGCTCTGGTCGATGGAGAATTGCGCCAGACGCAGCGCCTCCTCACCTTCAACGCGACGGGCAAGCTCTTCACGCGCGCGCAGCAACTCCTGCTCCTGCGCCTGCTGCTGGCGACGCTGCCAGACCACGATCGCAAAACAGGCCAGCAGCATCACCAGCAGCAGAATGCACAGGTTTTTCCAGAGCTTGGTCGACTCGATGAAATGCGATGGGGTGAGCGGCATCCAGCGCGCGTGCAGTTGCTCAAGCTCTTTGGCAGGAATCGCGCGCAACGCTTCGCTGACGATGGCGGCCAGCTCAGGCATGTCACGGCGCGAAGCCACGCGCAACAATTGCGGCAGCCCGATATCCCCCACTACCGCCAGCCCGGCAAATTCCGGCTCGCGGAGCAGGCGGCTGAGCTGCGCTTCGTCCACCACGGCATAGCGTGCCTGCTGACTGAGCAGCAATTGCAGCGCCTGACGCTCCAGCGGCACGCCTTGCAGGTTCAGGTGCGGAAAGTTGCTGCGCAGGTAATCGGCGGCAGGGCCTGGCATGCGTACAGCAACCCGCGAAAGGCTGTCGAGTTTCTCGAGGTCCACGGCAGTGCTGCCATCACGTTCGCCGATCAACAGTTGCGAAACACGCAGATACGGATCGGAAAACAACCACAGACGCAGGCCCGCCGGGCTCTGCATCAAGCCAGGCGCAACATCGATTTCACCATTGGCCAGGGCCTTCTCAAGCGCCGCCTGATCAGGAAAGTTTCGCCACAGCAACTCGACCGGCAGCATCGAAGCCAGCGCATTCATAAGGTCGACATTGGCTCCGGACAACTGCTGCAAACGCTGATCGAACTGAGCATAAGGCGCACGCAACACCAGACCCACCCGCAGCGGACCGTGCTGGTCGAGCCAGCTACGCTGTGCTGAACTCAACTGCGCAGACGCAGGCATTTGTGGCTCGTCAGCCTGCGTACTGGCCATCTGAACCATCAAGAGCAAAGCCAGGCAGCCGATAAAGCCGGTGCGCAGAAGACCAATCATCAATGTGTCGCTCTCGTGTGTTCGTATGACGGCCATATGCCGCGCAGGCTCAGGCCTGACAAAAGCCGATCAACCCATTAGGCTGCCGGGATAGTTTCTGGCTTGGAATATCCGATGTCCTACACCTTTCGCGCAACGTTTCCTGCATTGTTTCTGTCATTGGTCCTGCCTTGCGCACTGCCTGTACTCGCAGCCGACCCGGCCCCGGCGAAAGACGCTGCTGCCGAAGCACCGGTAGAACGGGCACCGCTGCTCAGCCGCTCACAGGAAGACGCGATAGCGCTGGAGCGTCAATTGCCTCGCGAGGATCAGCAGCAGCTTCAGGCGGGTGACGAAAGCTTTCTCGCCCTCTGGAAGCCCGCAAACAGTGACGCCCCCCAAGGCGCGGTGATTATTGTGCCTGGCGACGCCGAGTCACCGGACTGGCCGGATGCCGTCGGCCCGTTGCGAAGGAAGTTTCCGGATGTCGGCTGGTCAAGCCTGAGCATCACCCTGCCGGATGCGATGGACAACAGCCTGGTGCCACGCGAGCCCGACGCCGCCCCGACCGACGCGAACGCTGCCAAACCCAAGGAATCCCCCAAGGACGCCAGTCCGAAAGCGCAAGACCCGGCAGCTGAAGCCGAGGCCCTGGCTGCCGCAGCAACCGCAAAGGCAGCTGCCGACGAGGAAGTCAACAAGGCTCAGGCCGAGCGCATCTTCGCGCGGATCGAAAGCGCGATCAGCTTTGCGCAGCAGAACAAGGCCCGCAGCATCGTATTGATCGGCCATAGCAGCGGCGCCTACTGGGCAGCCAGATTCCTCAATGAACGCACATCGCCTGCCGTGCAGAAGCTGGTGATGCTTGCTGCGCGCGAGCCGGTAAATGCTGCGCCTTCGCTGCTGGACATGGTGCCTCAGCTGAAAATAAAGACCGCCGACTTCATCTACAAAAACTCGCCGGACCAGGCCGCCAAAGCACGCCTGCAGGCCAGCAAACGCGCCAAAGGCCCCGGTTTTACGCAGATTGGCCTGATCAATATCGTAGGCAATGAAGATACCGAGCAAGAACAACTGTTCCGCAGGGTTCGTGGCTGGATAGACGCCAAGGAAGAAAAATAAGCTTCACGCCAAGCACCCGACGCACGAGCAGGCTCAGTTGAACCCGCGTCGGGCCTTCACCACCCGATAGGCGTTATGCAACTGGCTGGTCTTGTCGGTCGCCACCCGCACTTGCTGAGGGTTGGCACCCGAGCCGGCAACCTTGTCAGGGTGATGCCGACTGAGCAGCCGGCGGTAGGCGCGCTTGATGCTCGACGGGTCGGTGTCCGGTTTTATTCCCAGAAGCGTCATCGCACTTTTGTAGTCATCCCCGCTGCTGACCGGCGAACGCTTCATCGGGTCGTGATCGGCAGCCAGCGCCTCGACTTGTGGCCCTGTCCAGCCCAGCCACATGCCCCATACCCCGATCAGCTCACGCTCGACCCGGGAAGCCTTGCCATCCGCCCAGGCCATGCGCCAGCAGGCACGCAACAGCTCCTCGGCGGTGTCCGGCTGCCCGTGCAGGCCGCGCAAATAACTGCGCAGCCCGTCGGCACCATCACGACCACGCTTGAAGGCGTTGATGGCGCGCAACTGATCCGCCTCGTTCAGGTTCAGACGGCGCATTTCGGTACGGGCCTGATTAATATGACTGGCCAGTACACGTCCGTCACTCTTGGCCAGACGGCCCAGCAACACAAACAGCAGCCCATCGGCGGATATCGCCGCCCGCCCGCCCAGACGCTCGCGCAGATGCGCCCAGCTCTGCAGCTTCAGGCGCCGGTCCAGCGCCTGCCCCAATAGAGCACCCAGCATTGCGCCCGGGATGCTGGCAATTGCATAGCCGACACCCGCGCCGATCAATGTGCCAGGCCAAAGCATTCAGCGGGTCTCCGCAAGCAAGTGCTCGACTTCAGCCAGACGCTCGTGCGTGCCGACATCGACCCACCGCCCTCTGTGGTGCTCTCCCGTTACCAGGCCTTGATGCATGGCCTCACGCAACAACGGCGCAAGCTTGAACGCACCGGGCTCACAGTTGGCAAACAACTGTGGATGCAGGATAGCGATACCGCTGTAGGTCAGTCGCTGGCCTGCCGAATCGTCATCGCGCACCTGACCGTCAACCAGCGAGAAATCGCCAGTGGGGTGATGTGCCGGGTTATCGACCAGCACCAGATGCGCGAGACCGGCTAGCGGCACGCGCAAAGCGCTGAAGTCATAGTCCGTCCAGATATCCCCATTGATCACCACAAAGGGCTCAACGCCCAGCAATGGCAATGCCCGATGAATCCCGCCGCCTGTTTCCAGCGGCTGGCCCTCGGGGGAATAACGGATACTCAGGTCGAAACGCTGACCGTCGCCCAGATAATCCTCGATCTGCTGCCCCAGCCAGGCATGGTTGATGACCAACTGGTGAAACCCGGCTGCGCGCAAGGCGTTCAGGTGGTACTCGATCAACGGCATCCCCCCGGCACGCACCAATGGCTTGGGCGTGTGCAGGGTCAACGGGCGCATTCGCTCGCCTTTACCGGCGGCGAGAATCATCGCTTTCATGCAGTCCTCTTCAACACAATCAGGTTTCTTTCAAAATAGCCATTTTCAGGCCGTCGCTGGCGTATCAGACAGCGGTCTCTACCGGTTGCTGCAGACTGGTAAGCAATTGCCCGAGTTGGGCCAGCTCGGGGCGACGCGACAAAACTGCCTCTATATAAGCGAAAAAGCGCGGGACGTCTTGCAGATAGCGCGGTTTTCCATCGCGGTGGCAGATGCGGGCAAAAATACCGATCACCTTCAAATGGCGCTGAACACCCATCAGATCACTGGCGCGCTCAAAGGCTGCAAAATCTTCCTGCACAGGGATACCAACGGCACGCGCCTGATCCCAGTAGATTCTGAGCCAGTCGCTGACGCGTTCTTGTGGCCAGCTCAGGAACGCGTCCTTGAACAGACAGGTCACGTCATAGGTGACCGGGCCGTAGACAGCGTCCTGAAAATCCAGCACGCCTGGATTGGGCTCGCTGATCATCAGGTTTCGCGGCATGTAGTCGCGATGCACCAGCACTTTGGGCTGCGCCAGAGCGCTGTTGATCAACAACTCGCTGGCCTGCCGCCAATCGCTCAGTTGCGCCTCGTCCATCTCGATACCCAGGTGGCGCTTTACGTACCACTCGGGGAAAAGCTCCAGTTCACGGCGCAGCAACGCGACGTCATAGCTGGGCAGCAGCGCGTCCATCGGCAATTGCTGATAGGCCAGCAGCGCCTGGATTGCATCGGCGAACAAGGCATCGGCATTGTCAGCGTCAATCACATCCAGATAGGTCTGACGACCAAGATCATTGAGCAGCAAAAAGCCTTGCTTCAGGTCTTCGGCATAAATTTCCGGAACATTAATGCCCGACTTTTTCAGTAAATGGGCGATATCCACAAACGGTTTGCAGTTTTCCTGCGGTGGTGGCGCATCCATCACAATAAAAGTTCGGCCAGCGCCCTCCCAGCGAAAATAACGACGAAAACTTGCGTCACTACTGGCCGCAGTCAATGTGGCCGGGGGTACAGCGCCCCAATTTCGCGCCGCAAACAGCGCTGGCAACTGCTCATCGAGCCAAACTTTCAGGGATTGCAGGCGTATATCTTGATCTGACATTACAAGGGTCTCCGACGGCGCTAGCCGTCAAGCGGGTCATGCTTTATTATCCGGAATCTTTTTCAGCCCATCGAGAGGCGTGCGGCCCCCCCGCGGGCAGATGGCGCGCAGGAAGCCCGGACTAATAAGATGGCATTGAAATCCCCCGCGTTTCGTAAAAAATTTCCGTTGCTCGTAACCGGCAGTCTGCTGGCGATGCAACCTCTGGCCACTCAGTTCGTGGTCGCCGCGGAACAGTATGACTGCTCAGTCTCTGCTTCGGGTGCCTGGAACTGTGCGCCGAAATCCAATGCTGCTGCAGTGGACCTGCCTCCGCGCCCCGTGCATGACACGACGTCGGTCAGTTCCAACGGCACAGTCACCTCGCAAGGCACCTCTTCGGGTGAGCAGGTTGCAGGTACGCAACTGGTTACCGAAGCCAAGGGCAAAGGTCTGCGGTCGCGTAGTGCTGACTACAGCCACCTTGATTGGGTTCCTCGCGAAAAGCTGACCGCAGCACAACTGGCCGAGACCGGTCCGTATTGCTCGGGTGCCTACGTCGAGCCGATACGCCCAGGCATGGACGACAAGACGCCGATGAAAGACGCGCCTATGTTCGTCGGAGCCAAGGCTTCGCGTTACGAACAGGAAGCGCAGGTCGCGACGCTGGCAGGTGATGTCGTGTTGCGCCAGGGCAGCATGCAGGTACAGGCCCAGGAGGCCGCACTGCATCAGGCCGAGAACCGTGGCGAGCTGAACGGCGATGTCCGTCTGCGCGACAACGGCGCGCTGATCGTCGGTGACAAGGCCGAGTTGCAACTCGATACCGGCGAAGCCCGTGTCGACAATGCCGAGTACGTCCTGCACAAGTCGAACATTCGCGGTAACGCTTTGTACGCCAAGCGTGCAGAGAACGCGATCATCCGGCTCAAGGACGGCACCTACACCTCGTGTGAGCCGAACAGCAACGCCTGGACGCTCAAAGGCAACAACATCACGCTGAACCCGGCCACCGGCTTCGGTACAGCGACCAACGTTACCCTGCGGGTCAAGGACATACCGGTTCTGTATACGCCGTATATCTACTTCCCGATCGACGACCGTCGTCAGTCCGGTTTCCTGCCGCCGTCCATTGCGGCAGGCGGCGATAACGGTTTCACGCTCGTTACTCCGTACTACTTCAACCTGGCACCGAACTACGACGCCACGTTGTACCCGCGTTACATGGCTGACCGCGGCCTGCTGATGGAAGGCGAGTTCCGCTACCTGACCAAAGGCAGCGAAGGCCAGTTTGGCGGCGCGTACCTGAACGACGAGAATGACGACCGCAAGCTTCAGTCGGACTACGACAAGACTCGCTGGATGATCAACTGGCAGCACAAGGGCGGACTTGATACGCGCTGGCTGACCCAGGTTGATTACACCGACATCAGCGACCCGTATTACTTCCAGGATCTGGAAACCGATCAGATCGGCGTTAAACGGACGGATTTCCTCAACCAGCAGGGCTCTTTGACCTACCGTGGCGACAGTTACGTGGCAACGCTCAACGCCCAGGCTTACAAGCTGGCGACGGTCGCGAACATCACACCTTATAACCGCCTGCCACAGCTGACGCTTAACGGCACCTTGCCGTACAACCCGGGTGGTCTGAAGTTCGATTATCAGACAGAAGCTGTCCGTTTTGAACGTGATCTGCGCAGCGGCGCGTTCATTGATGAAGATGGCAACTCCGAGACACGCCTGGACAACAACATCTCCGGCCTTGCCCGGGCAAACGGGGACCGCCTGAATCTGGCGCCGTCCGTCAGCCTGCCAATGAACTGGACCTATGGTTTCCTGACACCGAAGCTTAAGTACGTCTACACCCAGTACGCGCTGGACCTGGACAGTCAGGGCAAAAGCTCGCTTCTGGCTGGCGAGGAATACAGCAGTAGTCAAAGCCGCAGCGTGCCGATCTTCAGCGTCGACAGCGGCCTGTACTTCGACCGCAACACCAACTGGTTCGGCAAGGATTACCGTCAAACCCTGGAACCGCGCCTGTTCTATCTCTATGTACCCGAGAAAGACCAGACCGACATCCCGGTATTCGACACCAGCGAAAGCACATTCAATTATGCCTCGCTATTCCGTGACAACCGCTTCACCGGTTCCGACCGCATCGGCGACGAGAACAAGCTGTCGCTGGGTATCACCAACCGCTGGATTGAAAGCAACGGCTTTGAACGCCAACGCTTCAGCATCGGTCAGGCGCTGTATTTCGAAGACCGCAAGGTGCAGTTGCCTGGCGTGGTGTTCGCTGACCGTGATGATGCGCGTTCCAACGTTTCGCCTTATGCACTGGAATACGAATACCGCTTCAACCGCGACTGGCGCTTCAACTCCGATTTCAACTGGGATCCGGACAGCAAGAGCACCCGTTCGGGCAGCGCAATGTTCCATTACCAGCCTGAAGACAACCCGAACAAGATCGTCAACCTCGGCTATCGCTATCGCAACGACCAGATTCGTTACGACGAAAGCACTGGCCGCTGGATCGTGGGCGGTGGCGACTACGGACGTCCGGGCGATGCCAACTACGTGAAGGACTACTACAAGATCCAGCAGCACGATTTCTCGGTCATCTGGCCCATCGTGCCGCAGTGGAGCCTGATCAGCCGCTGGCAGTATGACTACAACCGTGCGCGCACCATCGAAGCTTTCGGCGGGTTCGAGTACGACAACTGCTGCTGGAAAATGCGTCTGGTCAACCGCTACTGGGTCGATTACGACGAGTTCAGCCAGGCAGCGCCTCAGAACGAGAAAGGCGACCGCGGCATATTCCTACAAATCGTGTTGAAGGGGCTCGGCGGTGTAACTGGCGCCAAGGTAGACAGCTTCCTCGACAAAGGCATTCAAGGTTATCGTGAACGTGAAGACCAAGCTTTCTGATTGTCTGCGCCCGCTGATGCTGGGCGCGTTACTCCTGAGCGGTGCAGTGCATGCTGCGGTTCAACCTCTGGACAGTATCGTGGCCATCGTCGACAACGACTTGATCATGAAAAGCCAGATGGACCAGCGTGTACGTGAGGTTCAGCAAACCATTGCCAAGCGCGGCTCTGGTGTACCGCCTGCGGAAGCTCTGCAACCGCAGGTTCTGGATCGTCTGATTCTGGAAAACCTGCAGCTGCAGATGGGCGAACGGTCCGGCATTCGTGTCTCCGACGACGAACTCAATCAGGCCATCGGCACCATTGCCCAGCGCAACAACATGAGCGTGGAGCAGTTCCGCGCCGCACTGGCTCATGACGGCTTGTCCTATAACGATGCACGCGAGCAGGTGCGCCGGGAAATGATCATCAGCCGTGTGCGTCAGCGCCGGGTGGCCGAACGTATCCAGGTATCCCAGCAGGAAGTGAAAAACTTCCTCGCCTCCGATCAGGGCAAGGCTCAGTTGTCTGAAGAGTTCCACCTGGCCAACATTCTGATCGCAACGCCTGACAGCGCCTCTTCGGACGCCATCCAGGCTGCTGCGGTCAAAGCCAAGGGCATTTATGACCAACTGAAGAAAGGTGCTGACTTCACCCGACTCGCAGCAACCACCTCCTCCAGCGAAAATGCACTGGAAGGCGGTGACATGGGCTGGCGCAAGGCTGCGCAACTGCCACCGCCGTTCGGTGACATGCTCAGCGCGATGCCTGTCGGCGACGTGACGCCTCCAGCGCGCACGCCGGGCGGCTTCATTATCCTCAAGTTGCTGGAAAAACGTGGCGGCCAAGGGCAGGCACAAATGCGTGATGAAGTGCATGTGCGTCATATCCTGATCAAACCGAGCGAAATCCGTAACGAAGAAGAGACCAAGCGTCTTGCCGAGAAAATCTACGACCGCATCCAGAATGGCGAAGACTTCGCCGAACTGGCGAAAAGCTTTTCGGAAGATCCGGGCTCGGCACTCAATGGCGGCGATCTGAACTGGGTTGATCCGAACTCTCTGGTTCCGGAATTCCGTCAGGTCATGAACGAAACGCCACAAGGCGAATTGTCCAAACCGTTCCAGACCCAGTATGGCTGGCATGTTCTCGAAGTACTCGGTCGTCGCTCCACGGACGCTACCGACCAAGCTCGTGAACAGCAGGCGTTGAACGTACTGCGTAACCGCAAGTACGACGAAGAGCTGCAAACCTGGCTGCGTCAGATCCGTGACGAAGCCTACGTTGAGATCAAACTCCCTGGCGCGACCCAGGCTGCGCAGTGAAACCCAAGCGTTTCGCCCTGACACCCGGCGAGCCGGCCGGCATTGGTCCTGACCTTTGCCTGCTGCTCGCCACGCAGCCTCAGCCATACCCTCTGATTGCCATCACCAGCCGTGACCTGCTCCTTGAGCGGGCCGCGCAACTGGGTGTGGCGGTCAGTCTGCTTGACGTCACCCCTGATTCGCTTCCCGACCTGCCTGCGCCTGTCGGCAGCCTGTATGTCTGGGATACGCCCCTGGCAGTTGCGGTAGAAACCGGTGTGCTGAACAAGGCCAACGCAGCGTTCGTGCTGCAAACCCTGACTCGCGCTGGCCAAGGCTGTCTCGACGGGCTGTTCAGCGGGATGATTACTGCCCCGGTGCACAAAGGCGTCATCAACGACGGCGGTATCGCTTTTTCCGGACACACCGAATTTCTTGCCGAACTGACCCACACCGAACAGGTGGTGATGATGCTGGCGACCGGCGACCTGCGCGTGGCACTGGTGACCACGCACCTGCCGTTGCGCGAAGTGGCTGATGCCATAACACCGGACCGACTGGAGCGCGTGACACGCATCCTGCATGCCGATCTGGTGAACAAGTTCGGCATTGCCCACCCGCGTATTCTGGTCTGCGGCCTCAACCCTCATGCTGGCGAAAGCGGGCATCTGGGCCGAGAGGAAATCGACATCATCGAACCGACTCTGGAGCGCCTGCGCAGCGAGGGCCTGGACTTACGCGGCCCACTGCCTGCCGACACTCTGTTTACCCCCAAATATCTGGAGCACTGCGACGCAGTGCTGGCGATGTACCACGACCAAGGCTTGCCCGTGCTGAAATACAAAGGTTTCGGCGCAGCAGTCAATGTGACGCTCGGCCTGCCGATCATCCGCACTTCTGTCGATCACGGCACGGCGCTGGATCTGGCTGGCAGCGCGAACATTGATACCGGCAGCCTGCACGTTGCACTGCAAACCGCCTACCAGATGGCCGAGACCCATTCATGACCGAGCAATACCAACACCGGGCGCGCAAGCGTTTCGGGCAGAACTTCCTGCACGACGCAGGCGTTATCGACAAAATCCTGCGCGCCATTCGTGCCAAACCTGAAGACCGGCTGCTGGAAATCGGACCGGGCCAGGGCGCACTCACCGAAGGGCTGCTCAACAGCGGCGCGCAGCTGGACGTGGTCGAGCTGGACAAGGACCTGATCCCGATCCTCACCGGCCAGTTTGGCAACAAGCCGAATTTCAACCTGCATCAGGGTGATGCACTGAAGTTCGACTTCAACAGTCTGGGCGCCGAACCGCGCAGCCTGCGTGTCGTGGGCAACCTGCCGTACAACATCTCGACGCCGTTGATTTTTCATCTGTTGCAGAACGCCAGCCTGATCCGCGACATGCACTTCATGTTGCAGAAGGAAGTGGTCGAGCGCATGGCTGCAGGTCCGGGCGGCGGTGACTGGGGTCGCCTGTCGATCATGGTCCAGTACCATTGCCGCGTGGAGCATCTGTTCAACGTAGGACCGGGGGCGTTCAATCCGCCACCGAAAGTGGACTCGGCCATTGTGCGCCTCGTCCCTTATGAAACACTGCCGCACCCTGCCAAGGATCACCGTGTGTTGGAGCGCATCGTGCGTGAAGCGTTCAACCAGCGTCGCAAGACCCTGCGCAACACGCTCAAGCTGCTGTTGACCAGCGACGAGATTACCGCTTCCGGAGTAGACGGCAGCTTGCGTCCCGAGCAGCTCGATCTGGCTGCATTCGTCCGCCTGGCAGACACTCTCAGCGAAAAAGCTGTAACAGAGTGAACCCTGAGGACAAGTAAACGGCACTGCCAGTCGTCATTTCCCGCTTACTTGTCCTAGACTTGTCTACCTGCCGCACACGCCCTTTTTTTCGTTATGGATTTCAAGGCCTATTGCATGCCCGATTCTCGTTACAAGGTCGACGTCAGCGTCGTCACACGCTTTCTCTCGGAACAGTCGCAACCCGAGCAGAACCGCTTCGCTTTCGCCTACACCATCACCGTGCACAACAACGGTAAATTACCTGCCAGGCTGCTGTCGCGTCACTGGGTTATCACCGACGGCGACGGCCATGTCGAAGAGGTGCGCGGCGAGGGCGTGGTCGGTCAGCAACCGTTGATCGAGGTCGGTAAAAGCCATACCTACAGCAGCGGTACGGTAATGACCACCCGGGTAGGCAATATGCAGGGCTCTTATCAGATGCTGGCTGAAGACGGTAAACGCTTTGAGGCGGTCATAGAGCCCTTTCGTCTGGCCGTCCCGGGTTCGCTGCACTGATGGCGGTGTACGCCGTTGGTGACCTGCAAGGTTGCCTTGAACCTCTGCAATGCCTGCTTGAGCACGTCCACTTCAACCCCGAGCATGATCGACTCTGGCTGGTGGGCGACCTGGTCAACCGTGGTCCGCAATCGCTGGAAACACTTCGCTACCTGTACGGCCTCCGTGAATCGCTGGTGTGTGTGCTGGGTAATCATGACCTGCACCTGCTTGCCGTCGCCCGTAAACACGAACTGCTCAAAAAAGGCGATACGCTGCGCGAAATCCTTGAAGCGCCGGATCGTGACGAATTGCTCGGCTGGGTGCGTCGGCAAAAGCTGATGCACTACGATGCAGAACGCAACGTCGCCATGGTGCATGCCGGTATCGCGCCGCAGTGGTCGCTGAAAAAGGCCTTGAAGCACGCAGCCGAAGTCGAGCATGCACTTCAGGACGACCAGCTGTATGGCGCTTTTCTCGACGGCATGTACGGCAATGAGCCGGCCAAGTGGGACAACGACCTGCAAGGCGTCACGCGTTTGCGGGTCATTACCAACTACTTCACCCGTATGCGCTTCTGCACCAGCGACGGCAAGCTCGACCTGAAGAGCAAGGAAGGCGTTGAAACCGCCATACCTGGCTATGCGCCCTGGTTCAGCCACCCGAAACGCAAGACCCGTGAGCTGAAAATCATTTTTGGCCACTGGGCGGCGCTTGAGGGTCGCTGCAACGAGCCCGGCGTCTTTGCCCTCGACAGCGGATGTGTCTGGGGCGGCTCGATGACGCTGCTCAACGTTGATACCCTTGAACGTCACCAATGCAATTGCGATGCTGTCGGCCAGGCCGCCAACGGGCTTGTTACAAGCGCACAGGCCGGCACCGCCACTAACCCCCAGGCTCAGGAGCCCAGGCAATGACCGAATTCAAACGTATTCCACCTGAACAGGCACAGGCACTGCGCGAGCAAGGTGCAGTGCTGGTCGATGTTCGTGATGCGCAGACTTTTCAAAGCAATCACATTCCTGACTCCGTGCATCTGGACAATCACTCGATTGCCGACTTCATTGCCAAGGCCGATCTGGACAAGCCGCTGGTCGTTGTCTGCTACCACGGCAACTCCAGCCAGAGCGCTGCCGCTTACCTGGTGGGCCAGGGTTTCTCCGACGTATACAGCGTGGACGGCGGCTTTGAGCTGTGGCGCGCCACTTACCCTGACGAAACCGCGCAAGGCTGATAAAAAATATTTTTATGACAGCTGATCCCGCGTTCTACGCGGGCTCGCGAGCCATCTGACGAACGGTCAGCCCGTCTTCTAGCGCATCCCTTCTTTATCTTTCCGAATCCGAACTATCCTTAGCCTAGGCCATCCGTATTCAGGGGAGAGCCGGTACACCGGCGCGTGGGTCATCGGTAGTTACTTTTAAGGTGTTCTGGGGGGAAACAGCAGCCGCATTGCGGTCGCTGCCAGCATCGACTGACGATCCGCCGCCGGCTCCACGTATCGAGCGAGGTGACGTCATGAGTATATTCAGCCACTTCCAACAACGCTTCGAAAGCACACGGCAAGAAGAGCTCTCGCTACAGGAGTATCTGGAGCTCTGCAAACAGGACCGCAGCGCCTATGCCTCTGCCGCAGAACGTCTTCTGCTGGCCATTGGCGAGCCCGAACTGGTGGACACCTCCACCAACTCCAGGCTCTCGCGAATATTCTCCAACAAGGTGATACGCCGCTATCCTGCCTTTGCCGACTTCCACGGAATGGAAGAATGCATCGACCAGATCGTTTCGTATTTCCGCCATGCCGCCCAAGGCCTGGAAGAGAAGAAGCAAATCCTTTACCTGCTCGGCCCGGTGGGCGGTGGTAAATCGTCCCTGGCTGAAAAGCTCAAGCAACTGATCGAAAGAGTCCCGTTCTACGCCATCAAGGGCTCGCCAGTCTTCGAGTCGCCTCTGGGCCTGTTCAACGCCACTGAGGACGGCGCGATTCTGGAAGAAGACTTCGGAATTCCGCGACGCTACCTGAGCACTATCATGTCGCCCTGGGCGACCAAGCGCCTGGCCGAGTTCGGTGGCGACATCAGCCAGTTCAAGGTTGTGAAGCTCTACCCTTCGATTCTCAACCAGATCGCCGTAGCGAAAACCGAGCCCGGCGACGAAAACAACCAGGATATTTCCGCGCTGGTCGGCAAGGTCGATATCCGCAAACTGGAAGAATTCCCACAGAACGACGCCGACGCGTACAGCTACTCGGGCGCACTGTGCCGGGCCAACCAGGGCCTGATGGAATTCGTCGAGATGTTCAAGGCACCGATCAAGGTCCTTCACCCGTTGCTGACCGCGACCCAGGAGGGTAACTACAACAGCACCGAGGGGCTGGGGGCCATCCCGTTCACCGGTATTCTGCTGGCGCACTCCAACGAATCGGAATGGCACAGTTTCCGCAACAACAAGAACAACGAAGCCTTCATCGACCGTATCTACATCGTGAAGGTGCCGTACTGCCTGCGTGTCAGCGACGAGATCAAGATCTACGACAAGCTGCTGTTCAACAGCTCGCTGTCCAAAGCGCATTGCGCGCCTGACACCTTGAAGATGCTCGCGCAGTTCACCACGCTGTCGCGCCTCAAAGAGCCGGACAACTCCAACATCTACTCCAAGATGCGCGTGTATGACGGCGAGAACCTGAAAGATACCGACCCCAAAGCCAAGTCGATCCAGGAATACCGCGACAGTGCGGGCGTCGACGAAGGCATGAACGGTCTCTCTACCCGCTTCGCGTTCAAGATTCTGTCCAAGGTCTTCAACTTCGATCCACACGAAATTGCTGCCAACCCGGTGCACCTGCTGTACGTACTGGAACAGCAGATCGAACAGGAGCAATTTCCGGCCGAAACGCGTGAACGCTACCTGCGTTTCATCAAGGAATACCTGGCACCCCGCTACATCGAGTTTATCGGCAAGGAAATCCAGACGGCGTACCTGGAATCCTACAGCGAGTACGGTCAGAACATTTTCGACCGCTACGTGCTGTATGCAGACTTCTGGATTCAGGATCAGGAATACCGCGACCCGGAAACCGGCGAGATTCTCAACCGCGTTGCCTTGAACGAGGAGCTGGAAAAGATCGAGAAACCGGCCGGCATCAGCAACCCGAAAGACTTCCGCAACGAAATCGTCAACTTCGTGCTGCGTGCCCGCGCCAACAACAACGGCAAGAACCCGACCTGGCTCAGCTACGAGAAGCTGCGCGTGGTGATCGAGAAGAAAATGTTCTCCAACACCGAGGACCTACTGCCCGTCATCAGCTTCAATGCCAAGGCCAGCAAGGAGGATCAGCAGAAGCACAACGACTTCGTCACACGAATGGTCGAGAGGGGCTACACGGACAAGCAGGTACGTCTGCTTTCCGAATGGTATCTGCGCGTGCGGAAATCGCAATAAAGCAGCTGCAAGCTTCAAGCTATCAGCTGCAGGCGAAAAGCGATCGAGGCCCGGCTCCGGGATCGATGGCGCGCTCGCTTGCAGCTTGAAGCTTACAACTTGAAGCTCCCCGGAGGAGCCTATGAGCTATGTGATCGACCGACGTCTCAACGGCAAGAACAAGAGCACGGTAAACCGGCAGCGGTTTCTGCGGCGTTACCGTGACCACATTAAAAAGGCAGTGGAGGAAGCGGTCAGCCGGCGCTCCATTACTGACATGGAACACGGCGAGCAGATCAGTATTCCCGGACGCGATATTGACGAGCCGGTCCTGCACCACGGTCGTGGCGGCAAGCAGACCATTGTTCATCCTGGCAACAAGGAGTTCACCACAGGTGAGCACATCGCCCGCCCTCAAGGCGGTGGTGGCGGCAAAGGGCCTGGCAAGGCAGGCAACTCCGGCGAAGGCATGGATGAGTTCTCGTTTCAGATTACTCAGGAAGAGTTTCTCGAGTTCATGTTCGAAGACCTGGAGCTGCCGAACCTGGTCAAGCGTAACCTGACCGGTACCGACACCTTCAAGACCGTGCGCGCGGGGATCAGCAACGAGGGCAACCCTTCACGCATCAACATCATCCGCACCCTGCGCTCGGCGCATGCGCGACGCATTGCGCTGTCCGGCAGCAGCCGGGCAAAACTCAAAGAGGCCACTGTCGAGCTTGAGCGTATGAAGCGCGAAGAGCCCGACAACTTCGGCGATATTCAGGAACTGGAAGTAGAAATTGATCGACTGAAAGCACGTATTCGTCGCGTACCGTACCTCGACACGTTCGACCTCAAGTACAACCTGCTGGTCAAACAACCCAACCCCAGCTCCAAAGCGGTCATGTTTTGCCTGATGGACGTCTCCGGCTCCATGACCCAGGCGACCAAAGACATCGCCAAGCGCTTCTTCATCCTGCTGTACCTGTTTCTCAAGCGTAATTACGACAAGATCGACGTTGTGTTCATTCGTCACCACACCAGCGCCCGTGAAGTGGACGAAGAAGAGTTTTTCTATTCTCGGGAAACCGGCGGCACCATCGTTTCCAGCGCATTGAAACTGATGCAGGAGATCATGGCCGAACGCTACCCAAGCAGCGACTGGAATATTTACGCGGCACAGGCCTCGGATGGAGACAACTGGAACGACGATTCGCCCATTTGCCGGGAAATCCTGACCAAACAGATCATGCCCTTCGTGCAGTACTACACGTACGTGGAAATCACGCCGCGTGAGCACCAGGCCTTGTGGTACGAATACGAGCGTATCGGTGAAGACTACGCCGACACGTTCGCCCAGCAGCAGCTGGTCTCTGCCGGTGATATCTATCCGGTATTCCGCGAACTCTTCCAGCGAAGGTTAGTGTCATGACCGCCAGAGAGCAGAAGCGCCAACCCCTTTCCACGGGGTCAGAGTGGACATTTGAACTGATCCGGGCCTACGACCGTGAGATCGGCAGAATTGCCGAGCGGTATGCTCTGGACACCTATCCCAACCAGATTGAGGTGATCACTGCCGAACAAATGATGGATGCCTACGCCTCGGTGGGCATGCCCCTGGGCTACCATCACTGGTCATACGGCAAGCACTTTCTCAGCACTGAAAAATCCTATTCGCGTGGCCAGATGGGGCTGGCGTACGAGATTGTGATCAACTCGGACCCGTGTATTGCCTACCTGATGGAAGAAAACACCATCTGCATGCAGGCACTGGTCGTTGCGCACGCCTGCTATGGCCACAACAGCTTCTTCAAGGGCAATTACCTGTTCCGCACCTGGACCGACGCCAGCTCAATCATTGATTATCTGGTGTTCGCCAAGCAGTACATCATGCAATGCGAGGAACGGCACGGCATCGACGCCGTGGAAGATTTGCTCGACTCGTGCCACGCGTTGATGAACTACGGCGTGGACCGCTACAAGCGTCCGTATCCGATTTCCGCTGAAGAGGAACGGCGGCGTCAGAAGGATCGGGAAGAACATCTTCAGCGCCAGATCAACGATCTTTGGCGCACTATTCCGAAGAACGCCGAAAAAGGCAGCAAAGAGGACAACGCACGCTTTCCTGCCGAGCCGCAGGAAAACATTCTCTATTTCATCGAGAAACACGCGCCGCTGCTGGAGCCCTGGCAGCGCGAAGTGGTGCGCATTGTGCGCAAGATCGCGCAGTATTTTTATCCACAGCGCCAGACCCAGGTGATGAACGAAGGCTGGGCAACGTTCTGGCATTACACGTTGATGAACGACCTGTACGACGAAGGCCTGGTCACCGACGGCTTCATGATGGAGTTTCTGCAGTCGCACACCAGCGTGATTTTCCAGCCCGGTTTTGACAGCCCCTACTACAGCGGCATCAATCCCTACGCGCTGGGCTTTGCCATGTATCAGGACATACGCCGGATGTGCGAAAGCCCTACCGATGAGGACCGGCAGTGGTTTCCGGAAATTGCCGGCACCGACTGGCTGACGGCGATCAAGTTTGCGATGACCAGCTTCAAGGACGAGAGCTTCATTCTCCAATACTTGTCGCCCAAGGTGATTCGCGACCTCAAGCTGTTCAGCATCATGGACGACGACCAGCAGGAAGACCTGCTGGTGCCTGCCATTCATGATGAAAACGGTTACCGGACCATTCGCGAGATTCTCGCTGCGCAATACAACCTGGGCAATCGGGAGCCCAACGTGCAGATCTACAGCATCGACCGCCGAGGCGATCGCTCGCTGACCCTGCGCCACCAACAGCACAATCGAAAACCGCTGGGCGATTCGACTGACGAGGTGCTCAAGCACCTGCACCGGCTATGGGGCTTTGATATCCATCTGGAAACCCTGCAGGGCGATCAAGTGGTCAAAACCCATCACGTACCTCCAAAAGGCGAGCATGCCGACAGTGAGTATCCCCGGCTTGATATGGCGGTCGTCCACCTTTAGGCGTTAGGGAAAAGGCTGTTTAAACGGCTGCTCATGCAGCTTTAGCCTCCGCAAGCACGGCACAAGGTTTATCCTGTCGCGCTTACGGAGGCTTTTTATGCAGATTTATAAAGTGGGCGGTGCTGTACGCGACCGCCTCCTGGGTCAACCTGTCACTGATATCGATTGGGTCGTGGTCGGCGCGAGCACTGAGGACATGCTGGTCAAGGGCTATCGCCCGGTCGGCACAGACTTCCCGGTGTTTTTGCACCCGCTGACCAACGAGGAATACGCGCTGGCGCGCACCGAGCGCAAAAGCGGCGTGGGCTATGGAGGCTTTGTTTTTCATGCAAGCCCCGAGGTAACGCTTGAGCAGGACCTGATTCGGCGCGACCTGACGATCAATGCCATGGCCGAAGACAAGGACGGTAACCTGACCGATCCGTATAACGGCCAGAAAGACCTTGAAGCGCGAGTATTGCGCCACGTTTCCCCCGCGTTCGCCGAAGATCCGCTTAGGGTCTTGCGCGTGGCCCGGTTCGCAGCGCGCTACGCACGTTACGGTTTCACCATCGCACCCGAGACTTTGGGGCTGATGCGCCAGCTCAGTGAATCCGGCGAACTCAAGGCGCTGACTGCCGAACGAAGCTGGAAAGAAATCTCTCGCGCGCTCATGGAAGATCAGCCTCAGGTGTTCATCCAGGTACTGCACGACTGCGGCGCACTCAAGGAACTGATGCCCGAGGTCGAAGCGCTGTTTGGCGTGCCGCAACCCGCTGCACATCACCCGGAAATAGACACCGGCGTACATGTCCTCAGCGTGCTTGAGCAATCTGCGATTCACAAACACCCGCTGACCGTACGCTGGGCCTGTCTGCTGCACGATCTGGGCAAGGGGCTGACGCCGGAAGCCGAATGGCCCAGGCACATTGCCCATGAACATACCGGCCTGCGCCTGATTAAAGCGGTCAACGAGCGCTTTCGGGTGCCCAGGGAATGCCAGGAACTGGCACTGCTGGTCGGCCAGTACCACACCCACGGCCATCGGGCGCTGGAACTGAAACCCTCGACCTTGCTGGATCTGCTGCAAAGTTTCGACGTCTACCGCCGCCCGCAGCGTTTTGAAGAGTTCATTGCGGCGTGCGAGATGGACGCGCGAGGACGTCACGGCTTCGAACAACGCAGTTATCCACAGGCTGATTACCTGCGCGGTGCAGCACAGGCAGCTCGAACGGTGTCAGTACAGCCGCTGCTGGAAAAAGGCCTCAAGGGCAAGGAACTGGGCGACGCGCTAAAGAACGAACGGCTCAAGGCGCTGAAAATCTACAAGGCAGAGCACGTCGCCTGACTCTAAATGACTATTATCGCTTCCACGCTCCGCGTGGTAGCGCAGCCCTGGACGCTCTGCGTCCGGTCTTCAGCACCCGAGAGCCACACACCGACTCAGCTACGCAGCAGACTCTCAGGCGTAAGACCCACTCCGCGCCACTCAAACGCTACCGGCCAGAGCTGCTGATCGATCTGCGCGTCAGCCCAAAGCTTGCTGAAGGCAATACCCACACCCGGATGCAGACGTTCAGGGGCAATCAATGCCAATGGGCACAGCACGAAGGCATTCTTCAGAATTTCCGCTCTGGGCAAAATCAGCCCGTCGAAATTACCGACCTGCTCGCCATACAACAGCACATCGATATCCAGCGGCAGCCCTTTGCGATCCGGGGCATAGCGGCCATTGTCGGCCTCAATGAATTTCAGACGGCGATCAAGCTCCATCAACGGCAGATCGGTCAACGCCGACACCACCAGATTGAAGAATGGCCCGCTCTTGATGCCCACCGCATGGCTTTCAAAAACCGGCGAGCAACTGAGGTCAGTCAGAAAGCCATCCAGCGCATCCAGCCCGGCATGCAGGTGACGTTCGCGCTCGATATTGCTCCCCAGGCCGAGGAAAATCCGCGTCAGCGACATCCGCGCTCGATCTCCACGCCCACACCGGCAGCGGCCGCTACGGCACCCGGCTTGGTCAGTTTCAGACGCAGCCAGGGAATATTGAATTCGCTCATCAGCACTTCAGCCAGCCGCTCAGCGAAGGTCTCTACCAACTGAAACTGAGCCTGCTCGGCGAAAGCCTGAATACGTGTCGAAACACTGGCGTAGTCGAGGGCCTTGCTCAGGTCGTCGCCTGCCGCTGCAGGGCGATTGTCCCAGGCGAAGCTGAGGTCCAGACGCAGGCACTGGCGAATGCCGCGCTCCCAGTCATAGGCGCCGATGACCGTATCAACCTCAAGGCCCTCGATGAAAACTCTGTCCAAGCACTACTCTCCACTGCACGACAAGGGCGCGATGCGCCGTTAGAATCAGGGCATCCTCGCCCGGAATGGTTAGCATGTTTTGGTTACTGGCCACCTTCGCCTACCTGCTTGGTTCGCTGTCCTTCGCCATTCTGCTCAGCCGCCTGAGCGGCAGACCAGACCCGCGCGCCAGTGGCTCGGGCAATGCCGGCGCTACCAACATGCTGCGTCTGGCCGGAAAAAAACTGGCCATCCTGACCCTGCTTGGCGACCTCTGCAAAGGCCTGCTGCCGATCCTGATCGCCAGCGCCTGGAACCTGAACATCGCGCAACAAGGCTGGATCGGCGTCTGTGCAGTGCTGGGCCACCTGTTCCCAGTGTACTTTCGCTTCCGTGGTGGCAAAGGTGTCGCAACAGCCGCCGGGGTGCTGCTGGGGCTATACCCGCCCGCAGCCGCCCTGGCGATAGCGGCCTGGCTGCTGACGCTCTACCTGACCCGCACCAGCTCGCTTGCCGCCCTGATTGCCACACCGCTGACCCTGCCATTACTGGCATGGCAAGAACCTCATGCGCTGTTGCCGATGAGCGTGCTGACACTGCTCATCGTCTGGCGCCATCGCGGCAATCTACGCGACCTGCTCGCCGGGCGCGAACGACATTTCTGAAGGGCAACCTGAAATCATTTTACCCTCGCCTGCCATCACAGCCCCGGCAACTGCTCCATGGGCCAACGCGCCTGCACGCTGATGCTCAAATCTTCCTTCTGCCCTGCCTGCAAACGCTGACAGCCAGCAAAGGCAATCATTGCGCCGTTATCGGTACAGAACTCGGGCCGTGCGTAGTAAACATTGCCGCGCAGGTCGCCAAGCATGCTTTCCAGCGAAGCCCGCAGCGCCTTGTTGGCGCTGACGCCGCCCGCAATGACCAGGCTCTTGAGGCCGGTCTGTTTGAGCGCGCGCTTGCACTTGATGGTCAAAGTCTCCACTACCGCCTGCTGGAACGCCAGAGCGATGTCGCAGCGGGTTTGCTCGCTGTCGTCTCCAGCGCCCTGACATTGCTGCCAGGTATTGAGCGCAGAAGTTTTCAAGCCGCTGAAACTGAATTCCAGCCCGGGGCGATCGGTCATTGGTCGGGGAAAGACAAAACGCCCCGCCACGCCCTGCATCGCCGCCTTGGAAATCTCCGGGCCGCCTGGATACTGCATGCCCATCATCTTGGCGGTCTTGTCGAACGCCTCGCCTGCTGCATCATCCAGCGTCTCGCCCAGCAGTTCGTACTGACCGATACCATCGACGCGTACCAGTTGCGTATGACCACCGGACACCAGCAACGCGACGAACGGGAACTGTGGCGGGTTTTCTTCCAGCATCGGGGCCAGCAGATGGCCTTCCATGTGGTGAACGCCCAACGCCGGGATATCCCAGGCGAATGCCAGCGCCTGAGCGCACGAGGCGCCGACCAGCAATGCACCCACCAGACCCGGCCCGGCCGTGTAGGCAATGGCGTCGATGTCAGTGGCCACGCAGTCAGCCTCGGCCAGTGTCTGGCGAATCAGCGGCAGCATGCGCTTGACGTGATCGCGCGAAGCCAGCTCCGGCACCACACCGCCGTAGGCCCGATGCAGGTCGATCTGGCTGAATAATGCGTCCGCGAGCAAACCGCGTTCGCTGTCGTACAACGCGACACCGGTTTCGTCGCAGGAGGTTTCTAATCCCAGTACTAGCATGGGGTTGCGCCTTGTAGGGGGCAGATTTGAAGGCGCGCATAATAGTCGTCGACCGAGGTGCCGACCAGCGGTTTTCGATCAGAGGCTTTGCATTCCTCTCAATGAGGGGTTAACATCCGCAACCCTTAAAAACCGACGTACTTTTGTGCAGTGTTTGCACTAAGCGTTGACCCCGGTAATGAATGAAGGTAGCTCTGGATGCCAGCCGTCAAAGTTAAAGAGAACGAACCCTTCGACGTAGCTCTGCGTCGTTTCAAGCGCTCCTGCGAAAAAGCCGGTGTTCTGGCTGAAGTTCGTAGCCGCGAATTTTACGAGAAGCCGACTTCGGAGCGTAAGCGCAAGGCAGCAGCTGCTGTCAAACGCCACGCCAAGAAAGTCCAGCGCGAACAGCGCCGCGCCGTTCGTCTGTATTAATTTACAGACCTTCGTCGCAAGCTTCTGCCTTGCCCGGCCAACCAGCCGGGCTGTCGGCAGTTCCAGCTTCGCTTTTTTGCGTTAACTGGATTGCGCGTTAGCTAGATTGATTGACCCCGTCCAAGCCGCCGATGCGACTCAGACATTCAATCAAGCACGTCCAGCCTGTTCACAGGCTACGTTGGCCATGCCCACTCGGGCAGCAGACGGCCGATGACAAGACGAGTATGCCTTGATGACTTCGCAAGAAGCTCAGCCAAGGCAGCGTCTTCCGTGCACCCAGGCTTATGTATCCGGGTTTTGTCACACTCAGGTGGACACCCAGCATGAAGCCTCCCGACCTGCCCGCAGGTTCAAGTTTATTTCCTTTCAGGCCCACACCGCCCAGCGGATGCAAAGACGTGCCCGTTGATTGCTCACGTCTTCAAAAAAGACGGCTGACAGGCTGACGGAACGCTCGTAGAGTCTCCCGATACTTTTGCACCACGCTTGAATGATGAGAACGCCATGGCCGGGCTGATTCCCCAGAGCTTTATCGACGACCTTCTGAACCGCACCGACATTGTCGATGTAGTCAGTTCGCGCGTGCAGCTCAAGAAAGCCGGGAAGAACTACACCGCCTGCTGCCCGTTCCACAAAGAGAAAACACCCTCTTTCAGCGTCAGCCCGGACAAACAGTTCTATTACTGCTTCGGTTGCGGCGCTGGCGGCAACGCGCTCGGCTTCATCATGGATCACGACAATCTGGATTTCCCCCAGGCTGTCGAAGACCTCGCCAAAGCAGCAGGCATGGAAGTGCCTCGCGAACAGGGCGTAAAAGGCCAGAAGCCCCGCCAGCCAACCGATTCCCCGCTCTACCCGCTGCTGACCGCCGCCGCCGAGTTCTATCGCCAGGCGTTGAAAAGCCATCCATCGCGCAAGGCAGCGGTGGATTACCTTAAAGGCCGCGGGCTGTCCGGTGAAATCGCCAGAGACTTTGGTCTGGGCTTTGCTCCGCCAGGCTGGGACAACCTGTACAAGCACCTGAGCAGCGACTCACTGCAGCAAAAGGTCATGATCGATGCCGGTCTGCTGATCGAGAACGCCGAAACCGGCAAACGCTATGATCGCTTCCGTGACCGGGTGATGTTTCCGATACGCGACTCGCGCGGACGCGTCATCGCCTTTGGCGGGCGCGTGCTGGGTGATGACAAGCCCAAGTACCTGAACTCGCCGGAAACACCGGTTTTCCACAAGGGCCAGGAGCTGTACGGGCTGTTCGAAGCCCGCAAATTCAATCGCAACCTCGACGAAATCATCGTCGTTGAAGGCTACATGGACGTCATCGCCCTGGCGCAGCAAGGTTTGCGCAATGCCGTGGCCACGCTGGGTACCGCGACCAGCGAAGAGCATTTGAAACGACTGTTCCGGGTCGTGCCCAACGTGCTGTTCTGCTTCGACGGCGATCAGGCCGGGCGCAATGCCGCGTGGCGGGCACTGGAAGCCACCCTGTCGAACCTGCAGGACGGGCGTCGGGCGCGCTTTTTGTTTCTTCCCGAGGGCGAAGACCCGGACACGCTGGTGCGCTCCGAAGGCACCGACGCGTTCAAGGCGCGCATCAATCAGCACGCCCAGCCACTGGCCGATTATTTTTTCGAGCAACTGACCAAAGAGTCTGACCCGCGCTCGCTGGAAGGCAAGGCGCACATGGCCACCCTCGCGGCGCCACTCATCGATAAAGTGCCTGGGGCGAACCTGCGCATTCTGATGCGCAAACGCCTGACCGAAATTACCGGGCTTACCGGCGAGGCCGTCAGTCAACTGGTACAGAGCGCGCCGGCGGATGCACCGCCGAGCTACGACCCGTACGTCGATTACGACGCCATGCCTGACTTTGCCGATTACCAGCCCCAAGGCGGTTATGAGCCACAGCAGGAATGGACGCCAAAGAAAACCGGCGGTCAGAATCAAAAAAAATGGGACAACAAATCCTGGGGCAAAAAAGGCAAGCGCCAGGACTTCGAACCTCGAACACCGCGTGTACCGACCGCTGTCGAGCCACCCATGCAGGCCGCACTGAGAACATTGCTGCACCACCCTGAACTGGCCGAAAAGGTCGAAAATGCCAGCCATTTCGCTGCAGAAGACCAATCTAACGCGCAACTGCTGGTCGCCCTTATCGAAGCCAGGCAAAAGAATCCCAACCTGCGGTCGTTACAGTTGATAGCGCGATGGCACGGGACTGAACAGGGCCGTTTGCTACGCGCCCTGGCAGAAAAGGAATGGCTGATTGAGGCCGACAACCTTGAACAACAGTTTTTCGACACTATAACTAGCTTATCCGCTCGCCAACGCGAGCGCAGTCTGGAACATCTGATCAGCAAGGCTCGGCAGACCGAGCTGAGCGCAGAAGAGAAAATTCAGCTTAGGGAACTGCTAAATCGCAATGTTCCCGCACAAACCCCGACCTCAACTGGCGCGTGAGGTCATAGCTCGGGTATAATCCTCGGCTTGTTTTTTGCCCGCCAAGACCTTCAGTGGATAGGGTGTTATGTCCGGAAAAGCGCAACAGCAATCTCGTATCAAAGAGTTGATCACCCTGGGTCGTGAGCAGAAGTATCTGACTTACGCAGAGGTCAACGACCACTTGCCCGAGGATATTTCAGATCCCGAGCAGGTGGAAGACATCATCCGCATGATCAACGACATGGGGATCCCGGTACACGAGAGTGCTCCGGATGCGGACGCCTTGATGCTGGCCGACGCCGATACCGACGAGGCAGCCGCAGAAGAAGCGGCTGCAGCGTTGGCAGCGGTCGAGACCGACATCGGGCGTACCACCGATCCCGTTCGTATGTACATGCGTGAAATGGGCACCGTTGAACTTCTGACCCGTGAAGGCGAAATCGAAATCGCCAAACGTATCGAAGAAGGTATCCGTGAAGTGATGGGCGCAATTGCGCACTTCCCTGGCACGGTTGACCATATTCTTTCCGAATACACACGTGTCACCAGCGAAGGCGGTCGCCTCTCCGATGTTCTGAGCGGCTATATCGACCCGGACGACGGCATTGCGCCGCCTGCCGAAGTACCTCCGCCTGTCGATCCCAAAGCCGTCAAGGCCGAAGGCACCGATGACGACGAGGAAGAATCGGCAGACGCCAGCGACGACGAAGACGAAGTCGAAAGCGGTCCCGATCCGGTCATCGCCCAGCAGCGCTTCGGTGCGGTTTCCGATCAAATGGAAATCACCCGCAAGGCGCTGAAGAAATTCGGTCGCGACGACAAGCACGCCATTGCCGAAATGGTTGCACTTGCCGAACTGTTCATGCCGATCAAACTGGTTCCAAAACAGTTTGAAGGTCTGGTAGAGCGTGTGCGGGGTGCTCTTGAGCGTCTTCGTGCTCAGGAACGCGCCATCATGCAGCTGTGTGTACGTGATGCACGTATGCCGCGCGCCGACTTCCTTCGCCAGTTCCCCGGCAACGAAGTTGACGAAAGCTGGACTGACACACTGGCCAAGGGCAAGAGCAAATACGCCGAAGCCATCGGTCGTCTGCAGCCTGACATCCAGCGTTGCCAGCAGAAGCTGTCGGCACTGGAAGAAGAGACCGGCCTGAAAATAGCCGAGATCAAGGACATCAACCGTCGCATGTCGATCGGTGAGGCCAAGGCCCGCCGCGCGAAAAAAGAGATGGTTGAAGCGAACTTGCGTCTGGTTATCTCCATCGCCAAGAAGTACACCAACCGTGGCCTGCAATTCCTCGATCTGATCCAGGAAGGCAACATCGGCTTGATGAAGGCTGTGGACAAGTTCGAATACCGTCGTGGCTACAAGTTCTCGACCTATGCCACCTGGTGGATCCGTCAGGCGATCACTCGCTCGATTGCCGACCAGGCCCGCACCATCCGTATTCCGGTGCACATGATCGAGACAATCAACAAGCTCAACCGTATTTCCCGGCAGATGCTGCAGGAAATGGGTCGCGAACCGACTCCGGAAGAGCTGGGCGAACGCATGGAAATGCCTGAGGACAAAATCCGCAAGGTATTGAAGATCGCGAAAGAGCCGATCTCCATGGAAACCCCGATCGGCGACGACGAAGATTCGCATCTGGGTGACTTCATCGAAGACTCGACCATGCAGTCGCCAATCGATGTCGCCACTGTTGAGAGCCTGAAGGAAGCGACACGCGAAGTGCTGTCGGGCCTTACCGCCCGTGAAGCCAAGGTTCTGCGTATGCGTTTCGGCATCGACATGAATACCGATCACACGCTTGAAGAGGTCGGTAAGCAGTTTGACGTTACCCGTGAGCGGATTCGTCAGATAGAAGCCAAGGCACTGCGCAAGCTGCGTCACCCGACAAGAAGCGAGCACCTGCGCTCGTTCCTCGACGAGTAATCGCATCTGCGAGTCAAACAAAACCCCCGGCCTGCCGGGGGTTTTGCGTTTCAGAGAAAAAGAAATCCAGATTTGCAGGTCCAGTCGTCAATTGATCAAATCAAACAGATGTCAGACGTCGGTCTAATTGCAGGCCCTGACGAATTGACCTACAACTATGTATCACACAGGACACAAGCGCTTTTCAGTCCAGCCTTGACCAGTGATTGTTACAAATTCACGCCACAACAATATCAGCGATAGTCAAACACGGACGTAAGCCGCATATGCGTGAAGTAATAATCGACACCAATGACCGGGAAGCGTCGTGCCTGTCCGAGGGAAAATTCGCCTCGGTCTTCGCTCAGTGCCCGGATGCCATGATTATCGCAAGCCTTGTCGACGGGCATATCATGGATGCCAACGCGGCGTTTGTTGAACGGACCGGCATCGCCCTTGACGAAGTGATCGGAAAAACACCCACCGAACTGGACCTGTGGGCAGTGCCAGGTATAGGCCCAAAAGTTTTGCAGCAACTGCAGACAGGCAACATCCATAATCTGGAGATACCCTTTCGGCGCAAGAACGGCGAAACCTTTTCCGGGCTCATGTCCGCCCAGCCTTTCGACCAGAGCTCCACGCCAGCCGTACTGGTGATAGTGCGTGACATCACCCAGCGCAAGCAGGCCCAGCAGCAACTTCAACTTTCCGAAGAAAAATTCGCCAAGGCTTTTCATGCCTCGCCTGACGGGCTGGCTATCACCCGCCAGCAGGACGGGATGCTTTTGGAGGTGAATGAAGGTTTCTGCCGCATCACGGGGTATAGCGAAGCGTACTGCCTTGAACACTCGACATTCGACCTGGGCATCTGGGTGGATCTGGGCGAGCGCTCCAGGCTCATTGAGCAGTTGAAACGGTACGGCTCCGTACGGGACTTCAGGGCCCGGCTTCGTAATGTTGATGGCAGTATCAAACTGTGCGAACTGTCCTCGCACCCGCTCGTCATCGCAGGCGACGACTGCCTGCTGACGATTGCACGAGATGTAACCGAAAGCAGGCAAATGCAGGAAAAACTGCACCTCGCTGCAACGGTGTTCGAGAGCACCGCCGAGGGCGTGCTCATTACCGACACCAACCAGCGCATCAATGCCGTCAACCGTGCCTTCACTGAGATTACCGGCTACAGCGAGAGCGAAGCCATCGGCCAGACGCCTCGCATGCTCGCCTCAGGCCAGCATGACAGCGCGTTCTATGCCTCAATGTGGCATCAACTTGCAGCCGAGGGCCACTGGCAGGGCGAGATCAGCAACCGGCGCAAGAGCGGCGAGCTCTACCCAAGCTGGCTGACGATCAATGCAGTGCGCAACAAAGCCAACCTCACCACCCACTTCGTCGCCGTCTTCGCTGACATCTCAAGCCTCAAACACGCCCAGGCGCGCCTCGACTACCAGGCCCACCACGACCCGCTCACAGGCCTGCCCAACCGAACCCTGTTCGAGAGCCGCCTTCAATCGGCATTACTGCACAGCGAAGAGTCCGGCAGCCTTGGTGCAGTGCTGTTCCTCGATCTGGACCGTTTCAAGCACATCAACGACAGCCTGGGCCACCCGGTCGGCGATCTACTGCTCAAGGGCATCGCACACCGGCTCAAGGAGACCCTGCGCGATGTCGATACGGTCGCGCGCCTTGGCGGTGACGAGTTCATCGTTCTGTTACCTGGCCTGCTGCAGCCCAGCGACGCACAAGCCATTGCCAACAAACTGCTGTCCAGCTTCAACACACCTTTTGAAGCTGGCGAACATGAGCTCTACATCAGCCCGAGCATTGGCAGCTGCGTTTTCCCGACTGACGGCACCGACGTAGCAACGCTGGTCAAAAACGCCGACGCTGCGATGTACCGCTCCAAGGCCAAGGGCCGCAACCGGGTCGAAAGCTACACCTGCGACCTGACCACACAGGCCAGCGAACGTATTGCCCTTGAACAGGAATTGAGAAGAGCGCTGGACCGCAATCAGCTGTCCCTGGCCTACCAGCCCAAAATCAGCCTTCTGACCCACACGCTGATAGGCGCAGAAGCGCTGATCCGCTGGAACCACCCGACCTTCGGCGACGTGCCGCCCGAACACTTCATACCGCTGGCCGAAGAAAACGGCATGATTCTGCAAATCGGCGAATGGGTGCTGGAGCAGGCCTGCCAACAGATGGGCAAATGGCACAAAACCTGTCAGCCGTTCGGCCCCGTGTCAGTCAACCTGGCAGGCGCTCAATTGCGCCAGACAAACCTTGTCGAACACATCGAACAACTGCTGGCCGACAACGGCCTGGAGCCAGGCTGCCTGCAGCTGGAAATCACCGAACACTTCATCATGAGCCAGACCCAGGAGGCGCTGGCAGTGCTGCACAAACTGAAGAAACTAGGCGTGCAGCTGGCCATCGACGACTTCGGCACCGGCTATTCCTCACTGAGCTACCTCAAACGCCTGCCGCTGGACATCCTCAAGATCGACCAGTCCTTCGTTCGCGGCCTGCCCGAAGACACCCACGACTCCGCCATCGTCCGCGCCATCATCGCCCTTGGGCGCAGCATGCAACTGACCGTGATTGCCGAAGGCGTAGAGAACAGCGAACAGCAGCAATTCCTGACCCGCGAGGGCTGTGAACAGATCCAGGGCTACATCATCAGCCTGCCCCTTCAACCCGAAGAATTCAGCGAGAGATTTCTTCTTATGAATCTTTCGGACGTTTCGGATAGCACAGCCGCGAAACCGCCGTTATAATCCGCGGCCTACTGAGGGCCCATAGCTCAGTTGGTTAGAGCAGAGGACTCATAATCCTTTGGTCCACGGTTCGAGTCCGTGTGGGCCCACCATATTCAAAGCCGCGCATTGCGCGGCTTTCGCGTTTTTGGCGGAGCCACCTCAGATACAGTCCTATGGCCCAAGGGTACAATTTAGGTACAGCGCTGGTTCGACAGCCGCCTAGGAGGCCACTCTCATGGCAACTCTAGTCAAAACTCCTTCTGGCACCTGGAAGGCACTCATTCGTAAGAATGGCTGGCCCACTGTCGCCAAAACCTTCCGCACAAAGCGTGATGCGGAGGATTGGTCTAGCCGTAGGCAACACAATGTTTTGTCTGTAAGACCATCCCTCATGGTTACACCTCACTTCGCAGGTTGGGGAGAGAAGAATGGGCTATACCTCACGAATGAGGAGACTGGACTCGGAATAATTACCTCAATGAGCGTAACTGTGTCCGGCAAAACCTACGCTGGGCTAGGTACAAGTCAATGGCCGACAATCTTGCGCAGCATTAACTTGGACCCGCTTTGCTTCTCTACGGGATGGCCAACAAAGCTCGCCGCTCTGATCCCCGGTAAGGAGATCCAGATTCTGGGACCTTCGAAAAAACCACCTGCAGGTTGCGAGCTCGCGCTGATCAACTTCCTTTTGCGCAAGGATGTCTCAATTGCGTTGCACTACACCTCCCTGTACGAGGAAGTGCATGTATTTAATGGGGATACCTCGATGAATCTATAAGTGGTTACTTTTCCTCGATATTCTCAGCAGCGCCTTTGACTACGTTATTTTCTCCACATAAAAGGCATGGAGCATCCACACATGACTATCGTTGCTGGACCGTGTAGAAGCTGATGCTAGTAGAGACTTGGGAGGCCTAGAGTGGCGAATCTTTATGCCGACAAGAAGTGGGCGAATTTCAGAGAGCGAGTAATAGAGCTGGATGGTGGTGTCTGCGTTGTTTGTGGCCGCAGGCGGCCAGAAGTCGTGCTGCAGGTCCACCATAAACAGTACATTAGCGGCCGAAAACCTTGGCAGTATGACTACTCTGATTGCGAAACCTTATGCCGGGGCTGCCATGCGCGCGAACATGGTGAGATACGACCTGATTTGGGATGGGAGTATATCGGCGAGGATGATCTGGGTGACCTCGCCGGGAGTTGTGAGCTGTGTGGCACCGCGATCCGTTATGTTCACTATGTACTGCATGAGCACTGGGAGCAAATGGGAGTCGGCACCAACTGCTGCGATACCCTGACGGGCACGCGAGAGGCTACCGAAGCGAGAAGACGCTTGGGGCGGCTCAGACGCTTTCTGTCCTCATCCAAATGGAACGGCGAAAGAGATCACCAGACGATAAAATTCCGAGGGTTTCAATTGGCTGTTGTCCTTGAGCCGGTCGGCTATAAGCTCGTTGTGGATAACGTGCTAGGAAAAAAAATATTCGAAACCACCTCGCATGCTAAGGAGTTTGCGTTCGACTTTATTGATAGCGGCCAAGCTAAGGAATACGCGGAACAGCGCAGGCATAGAAGCCAGTCGCTCTGAGCAAAATTTTTACACCCGCAGCCTAGGAATAGCTCGCGAGTCAGACTGATTGATGCACCTCTGCACATCGGCCCTAACCGTCTATAGAGATGTTTCAGTACCATCGAGCCGAGTAGGCCTCAAACGTTTCCTCGTAGAGGACGGCTACAGAGCCCTGCACCCGACAATCATGGTATCGGCCGGTAGACGAATATGGATATCTCCTGTAGGCACACTGAATTAACTGTAGTAGCCTAACGCTACCCATCGTAAAGATGGACTAGAAAATGTCCGAGCAGACATTTAAACCAAAACACATGGGAAGTGAATATGCCTAAAGTCATCAGTATGATTAATTGGAAAGGTGGAGTTGGAAAGTCTACCTTGTCGTTACACTTAGGCGTCGGAGCTATGAAGTTCTCGAATCCAGAGTCGCGGGCTAGAGTACTTCTGGTAGACTTGGATCCGCAGTGCAACTTATCCTATCTCGCCTTAGGCGTATCAAAATATATCGATCACGTTTACGACAAGAAAAAACCCACTTTGAAGAATCTATTTGATTCCTATTTTAAAGGGGAGACTTTCGACACAACAAAAGCAATCATAAAAAAGCCGATTACTGCGAGCCCTGGAAAAATATGGGTAGACGTTGACCTTTTGCCTTCCCATCACGACTTAGTATTGGTAGATATGCGACTAGCTCGCGAAAAGAAAAGTGGAACTACTCACCAAGAAGAAACACGGTACGAGATAGACAAACTATCCATTATCCAAAACGCTTTAGATCAAGTCGCGGATCAATATGACTATATCATCCTAGACTGCCCACCAAATATAAATCTCGTAACACAAAATTCCTTCTTTGCCAGTGACTCATATGTAATCCCAGCCATACCAGACTTCCTCTCAACAGTCGGTATCTCGTTGATTCGAACTGAAATGGATCGCTTGAACAAAAACTTCAGCCAAATGATAGGATATTCAGGAATCGACGCAACTTATGCAGATGCCGAATTAAAAGGAATTATTTTCAATATGGTAGATGAGTACGGCGGCGGCCCCAAACAAACGCATGACACCACGATCAACTTGATGAAGACACAACATCCAAATTTAGTGTTCGAAAATTATGTAACTGATGGTGATGGCATATCTACCGCTGCCGATAATAATATGACCGTCTACAGCTATGACCACTTTCCCAAGGCTAAGGCAAACGGACAAAAACAAGCCGAAGCCCTGGAAAGGGTAACTGCCGAATTTATTTCGCGTGTCTAAGGAGGAAGCATGAAGGCTAACGAACTATCTAAAATGTTGCGCCAAACCGCTACCCTGCTTGACATGTACGATGACAAGGACATCCATCATATACTAAGTGACCTTACCAAACTTAAATCTCAAAATCTCGAAAAACGCACTGAAACGCCTAGGCGAAAAGCTCAAGTAGAGCAGTTAGATAAAGCAAAGCTGAATGAACTTTCTAATTGGTTAAGGCATGCGTCCCTAGAAGAAGTTCAAAACTCGATGGAGGTCGACAGTTTTTTTAAAAGCGGGGAGAACGTTCGTGCCTTAGCCAAGTTAATTGGTTTAAGCGTCAGTACGCGTCAGAGTAGAGATGCATTGATCCAAACATTACTTAGCCATTTAGATCGAACTCGCATGCATAGAACAATAAGCGAACGCGATCGAAGCATAGAGGAGCCTTCCCGCAGCGCAAACACTTCTGCCGAAGAAACTGAGCAATCTTCCGAGGGTGCCACAAGCAAATCTGGCTAATTCGAAAACAGCCTATCAGTACTGCCAAGGCATTCTTCACCAATGCCTTGGCAGGCCACCGCACCTACTTCTCTAACGGCCCTCCACTCTAAACTCAACTCGAGTTATATTTTAGAGAGCTTTCATGAATTACTTAGATCCAGGGCGTAGACGAGAGTTAACCGCCGTTCTTATATCAGAAAGTTCAACACCATCAGCCTGAAGCTGCTGCCGCATTTCGTTGAACACCTTCCCACTATTTCCAGGGTCACTAATAGTGATTATTGTTGAAAACGGAATTCCCTCAACAGGGAAGTCATAACCACTTCGACACAGCGACTCCAACACTAACCTCCACCGAGAGGACGTGCCAACGCCTCGAAATTTCTGCTCAAATCGTTTGACCGGCCACCATTTAACACCTTGCGCAATTCGCTCTTTTTCAATACTTTTATCTGCGTCATTCTTAAGCTTGTTTTTAAAAACCATTTCACCGGTTTTTTTATCTAAGGTCTCTTGACGCAACCAAGTATCAACGTTGACAAGAACAAATTCAGCCCCAAAATCACGATCAGTTGGCGGCCTATAGACTGTGGTTATTTTAACTTTCCCTGAGCAATTTCCATTTTTTACCAAACAGGCGGGCCACGAAAAATCAAAAGTCAACTCTTGCCGCTGATTCAAAACCCCGTTAAATACAAGCGTAATCTCACTGTCATCAATAACCAAGCTTGGCAATGCTGAAGCAGGAATTCCCGCCCCGACAAAGTCCTTTGCAATCTTACTAAGCTTTTTGTGGGTAAGCCATTTCGGAACAATTGAGTTATGAAGTAGAAGAGCTGCTAGTGTCTCTCTAGGGGTATACCCCTCTATTGAGTGGTCGAGCACTGCTAGCGTTTTCGCAACTAGAGGCGACGCAAAACTAGTACCACAGTTGCCTGCAATTCCACCCCTTGGAGTTAAAGAAAAAAGGCCGTGCCCGTTATCATAGCTGCCACCTATGTGTGCAACATCAGGCTTAGCGCCCAAAGATGGGCCTGGACCGCGACGCGAGTATCTGGACGGTTTTAACTCGCCTTTAATGCAAGCTGGGTCTAACGCACCAACCGTAATAGAGCGCACGCTATCTGCGGGTTGAAAAATCTTATCTCGGCCCTGAGAGCTATACTCAGCCAAGAACTTCAAGCAATTGTCCGGCCCATCAGGCCAATGGCCTCTAAGCGTTTCTCCATCCAGGTTTCCAGATGGTAAAACGAAAATAATATCATGCTGATCAGCTATCTGATCTAATATATTTGCAAACAAACTATACCGCCTATCTTCCACTGGAAGAGTGACAGAAAGGCTCATATTAAAAATTCGGACGCCTGCGGCTATAGCCGTGGAGAGCTCAGAGTCCAGCTGCTCCAAAAAGTCTAGAAACCCACGAGGGTAATAAAAATCGTAATTCGATGTAGGATGGAGCCCGAGGTCATAATATTTACAATCAATCTCGTCGAATTCCTGCCCATCATTTAAATGTTTACTACCAGAAACGAGCCCGGCAATAAATGTTCCATGCGAGTTATCCTGAAGGGATTCATCTATAAAGTCCACCTCACCTAGTCGCCAAGGTTCCAAACAATCTAGGCGACTGACACCTGTATCAATAATGCCCACCACTGGGTAGTTTGTTAACTCACCCACTTGTGGAAAACTACTCATTTCAACCTCATCCGTCCCCATTTTTGCCGACTGCAAGATAGGAGGCAGGAGTATAGCTCGAACAGCAGAATGTGAATCCATGTAACTTACAAGCTTTTGGTGTGCAGCCAAACTAGTATCCGACTTATCCTTCAGACGAATTACAAATAGTGCATTTGGTGTCCACTCAGCTCTCACCTGAGTAATTTCTATCGATAAACGTAAGGACAATAACCCGCTTTTAAAGTCATCAACGTTCCGGTTAGCTAAGGTGACAGCGCGAGCTAAAGAGGGCTTCTCTTTGGAGGCATCAGAAGCAAAACTCTCCACATAATAAGCACTCCCGGTTCGAGGATCAGATAACCACTTAGCCGCCTGCTCTATTGAGAATTTACGCCTATCCGCGTCATCATATATTCTAATTCTCTTGACAGCCCCGACTTCACTACGAAGCCTAGTAGGCTTCGCGATCATTTTATTTTTATCTTCGTCAAAAACCCAGTTGGTTTCGTCTTCTGCACTCAGAACCTTTTTCCGCAAAGCATCTAACTCGGATGAGTTAAGCTCAACTATCACAGTTCCGAGTTCATTACCACTCAGAGAACGTATTTTACTAAAGGGGAACATCACCCTGTTAGGTCTGTGAGATTTTGCCCATGCACTCTCTTGAAGCTCAACATGGGCATAGACCAAAGTTACCTGATTTGAAAACGGCATCAATGCCAAAATGGCACTAGCGAGTTCCGCCTTATGAGCAATGAAGGCTGCGTCCTTACCAGCGTAAAAATCGGTGTTACTCCCCCCTGGATTGACTTCAACATGCTGTACATAGTGCTGAGAGTTCAACACAATTTGAACCGGATTATTTGCCATTACGAACACCTCCCTGCGTTTTTTCTTTCCGAACCCAGCGGCTTATTGTTGACTGGGTTCGACTGAACAACTCAGCCAGTTTGTCCTGCGGCATAGTTATCTCAGCATCATGGGCTAACGCATACGCTAAGTCTTCCGACCGCCCTATTACTAAGTCTCTATTTTCGCTTTCCAACACCTGAGCACTTAATTGAACATACTTCCTGACAGATTCAATAAACTCATATTTGTCCGCCAGTATGGCAAATCTTCGCTTAACAAAATCCGATAGCTTTTCAATATCAGACCCGCTATATCCTTTTGAAACCCAGGCCAAGAACAATAGCTGGACAGCTGATATTTTCATGCCGCCAGAAAACTGAGACTTTAAAATCTGAACGCGTGCATCCCAATTAGGCTTAGGAACTTCTATCCTAATATCAAATCTACGCCATACGGCAGGATCAAGTAGCGACTCATGATTTGTAATAGCTACCGTAAACCCTATCGAGCTTCTTTCATCGAGGCACTGAAGCAATGTATTGACAACTCGCTTTAATTCTCCAAGCTCGTTTGGATCATCTCTAAGTTTCGCTACAGCATCAAACTCATCAAGAAGAAGTATGCATTTATAGCGATTAGCGAATGTAAAAAGGTTAGAAATATTTCTAGCCGTAGTTCCTAAAAATGAAGAGACCAAGCCATCAAGTCGTGCGACCACTAATGGATAGCCTAGTTCTTTAGCCATATGGTGAGCCAATAGAGTCTTGCCCGTCCCCGGGGCACCAAACATCATCAATGATAGCGCTGGCTTGACCCCTGCGACCTTCAGCCGGTCTATGTTCCGCCACTCATCTAAAAGACCATCGACGCTGCCTGAAAGCCCAGTATCAAATATCGGTACGACTGGTCGCACAAAATCCGGAAATATTATCTCGGCTAAGGGGGCACTTGTTTCCCTATCTACAGGAGCCTTGACGCTAGGAGTGAGTAACTCTCCCCCCATAGAGGCAAGCGATAACACAACTCGACTTGGTTGAATTTCGACACTTTTGCCTGGGGCCTGAAGCAGCTTCGCCAATCCTTGCGCCTGGGCTCCTTGGCCATCCTTCTCCAGCGCCTTCGCCAGCCTGCGCAAATGGTTCTCAATAGCAGGATTGGGAGTTTGCATAGCAGCACGGCAGACCGCCAAAACGATTGAAAAGTGTTCCATTACGCCTCCTACCCACAATATCGCCATAATATGCATGAATTTCGATTTTTATGCATCATTTAGGGTATTTTATCTTAATACTGTATGAATGAACAGTCATGTGGATAGGATAAGCGAATATCCCCGCTCGACGGCCTGCGAGTAGACGACGAGGCACCACCAGCAAGGCCAGGCTCGCTAACGGAGAGTTTTCGTAACGTAAACGGAGTGGAAAGAAGGAAGGATTACTACCACGCGGGATCACGGGCTGGGCGAAGGCGGGAAAACAGGGGCGAAGTAAGCCATGGGAGCCATCCTTGTGCCAGACAACGCTAGCCCTTTAGCGCGCAAAAGTAGTTACTACTGACCCTATTGATCTGTTGCGGGCAGCTTAGGGCAGCAGTAGCATGCCTGAATCCACCCGCCGCCCGTCCCCTGGGGACGACACGCGCCTTGATCACTTGATCCCGGCATTCGGCGCCTTACTAGGAATGTATTGGTGTTCAACGCACGAAGCGCAGATAAATCAATCATACGTCTCCCCATCGAGCAGAAGGAGCAGGCCGCTCAAAAGGATGCAAGCACACTGCTGGCACGCGAAATCTACCATGATCTCGCCACCCTGCTGGCAGAGAGCCTGAATAATCAGCCAGACAATGATGACGATGTCGACCTGTATCGTTCTCATAGCGCAATCCTGATTGATGGCAAGCGCGGTGCTGGCAAAAGCTCGGTGCTGGTCAATCTGAAGTTGTATCTCGAGCGTGAGCACCCAGAACTGGAAAATCAAGTCCATATCCTCAAACCGGTTGACCCAACCCTGCTCGAAGATACTGATGACCTGTTCTTGAACGTTATTGTTGCAGCGGTAATTCGCGACAAAGCTATTGCTCGTGCGCTCAGCTGTGCTGACCACAAAGCAGAAGCGTTCCATCATCAGCTACAGGTATTGGGCAACACGCTGGAAAACCTGCAGTCGCAGAGGGATAAGTACGGCCTAGACAAATTGCGGGCGTTCATGGGCAGCCATGACCTGATGCAGCAAGTTCATATCCTGTTCAAGAAAGCGTTGGATCTAGTCGATAAGAAGTTGCTGGTATTGCCAATCGATGATGTCGACACTTCGATGAACCGGGCTTTCGAAAATCTGGAAGTGGTTCGGCGTTACCTTACCTCTCCTTTTGCGCAACCTATAATCAGTGGCGATCTGTCGCTTTACCACGAAGTAACTTGGCGTGATTTTCATTCGAAGATTACTAAAGATAGTAGCGCCAACTCGGAGGTTGCGGTTATTAAAGCTAAGGAGCTGGCAACAGAGTACCAGCGTAAGGTAATGCCACTGCAACTACGGCGAAAAATGCCTTCTACCAGCAGCTACATAAAGCGCAAAGACATTGTGCTTTGCAACGGCGAGGCAGACTACTTTTCACTCCACACATTCTGGCGTTGGATTGACGCATTGCTGAATGACCGGACCAATTGCGTAGAAGGGCATCGGTTGTGGATTTCAGTCGATACGGTTCGCGAGCTGACCCAACTCATATTTTCTTTAAAACATCAGATTCCCAAGCTCCACGAGTTCCTCGTCAGCCTCAAGTCGGGCGCATTGAGTGAGCATACCCTACAGCGTCTGATATTCATGCCCGCCGGTGCAGCATTCCGTATAGAGCAATTCTCCGATGACTACCAAAAGGCGCAAAATTTGCTTGGGAAAAGTCAACGAGAGACCGCACGCAATCGAGCCTATACGGATTTCCTAAACCCACGACAAGACGTGGAGGCACAGCACCTGGCCTATTGGCATGCGATGATTCTTGACTGCAAGGGCGTATTATTAAGCCATCTACGCCATGAATACAGAAGAACCGCCGAATACTTGGTCTTGGCCGCTGACCTGCATTTTGCGCGACTGATAAAAAATCCCAGCTTAAAACTAGCTGATTTGTTCGACACCACGTTGTTTAAGCCCCGACTTGTGTCTAAAGAAACTGCCGAATCCTTTCCTGTGAGCAAACAACAGATTGATGGTAGCGAGCTATATGAAAGAGCACCCTACAATTTGGTAAAGGATCTACCATTTAACGAAGACTTTCCTTATACGCTGCCAGAAGTCGGCTTCGCTACCAAGACTAGAAACTCTCTTGCCTTTACAGAAGACACTCAACTGCTCATTGATCTCATGCTCCATCGAAGCTTTTACAACGAAAATAAAAAAGCCAGTTTGATATATTGCGGAAGATTGTTTGAACTGGTCATAGCTAGCTTGGTCAGGGATCTAGATCCGCGGGACATATCTCATATAGTGGCTCGACCTCCGTTCTATTCCCTGCCAGCTATCGCTGGCACGGAGGACAGTGAGCTGGAAACAGCACCGACAGAAACCGATGTTGAAACCGATTATGACTCTGCAATTGCCGACCTGACCATACGAATAAATGAATGGCGACGCAACGAGCATATTGACCAGCAGTTACTATCTAGCTGGCTGGTATTTAACGTAATGAATCGCTATTTCAAACAAGCTTGGTACTTCAATAAACCGTTAAAGGTTAACCAGAGCTCGGCCAAAGAAGATCACTCATACCTTATCGATGTTTCCAGACGTGCCTATCGCAGTCTTTGGAGTGCGTTCGCAATGCTCGAAAAAGGCGAGATTTTTGGCATGCCATATGTTATCGCTAATGTAAACGTCGGTGAGGGCGAAAGTTTTGAGAACAGTGACCTTTACCGGCAGAATATATCGCCCTTTATGCATCGCTCCGGCAATCGCTCATTCGGACGAGAAACTCACTCCTACACTCACGCTTTAGCATCGCACCCGCTGAGGGTCCTTATTGAAACCGTTCATCAGCAAGTCAGTGAGATGTCCAGCAAAAAATTGCACACTTCCAACGCGCCTTTCTATGCGAGTGAAGGACGCAAAGTGACCGCAATTATCAAGAAGCACTTCAACGTCAAAGGGCGAATTGATGATGAGATCGAAAGCATAATCGTTACTAAAAAAGATCTATCTGAAATAATTGAGGAAGGCCTGAAGAACGACCTCACGAAGGAAACATTACTCAAGAGCAAACACTTCTCCTTCCTCATGAAGCGCGTGACTGAGGATAATTGAGATGCTTGAGCAATCCCTGCTTGAGCTAACTGTTGCGAGCCTGCTTTCAAGCCAGGCCTTGGTCGACCAACTGTGTGAAGATCTGCTATCACCTCAAGCCCCCGAGCGGCTCGGCGAATTCGACAAGCGCCACAAAGTTTATCTGCAACACTTGGCGAACGAAATCGACCAGCGCCACCATGGCCGCTTTCGCTTGAACGACTTGGCCAGCGCGGCGGCGCATGCGTTGCCACCAACGCTGTTGCGAACCCCGGACATTAAGCCTCTGGATGCCCTATTCGAAGATCTGTTCCTGTGCAATGGGGACTACATCCACTATCGTCCGGAGCGTCTGCGGGACTATGCCAGTCTGTGCGCGAAACTGGACCCCAGCGCAGTAGTAGCGTGGCATCTGGCAAAGCAGTTCAAAAAATCTGCTGGGCTTAATGCTGGCGATATCTGTCGCATTGTGCAGGCCCAGCAACCTTTGTTCAGCCCCCCTCCAATTAGCAACAAACCATTTGCTGAAGGTCATGTCCATCTGGGCGGTATTCATTTCGACGGCATCATCCTGATGAACCAGCTAGCCAATGAACCAGGTATGGAAGACTTCGCCCCACTACATCGGCTCACGCACGCCTTACTCAGTGAATGGCCTTCCCGAGGAACCGTTGGCAAATCCCAGCAGGTACACATCCTGAGCCTCTGCCGTCGTGCCCTTGGCAACCAACACATGACAAACCCCGTGACAATACTCGACTGGTCCAGCCTGGCCCATCTGCAGGTTTGTGAAGACGATATACGCAAACCAAACTGGCTCAAGCGCCAGATTGCCCTCGCGGTTACCCTCGGAGACCTGGACAAGGCATGGCTCTGGCTATTGATATGGCTCTGGACTCAGTACCAGTCTGACGTCGCCCCGCCCACGTTGCGGATGAGCATCTTCTTTCTGATATCGGCATTGATGACCAAGCGTCGTCAACTGATCATGGACGGCCAAGGCCTCTCGCGGTTCTCCGGTATATACGGGAAATTTGCCTCGGCGTCGGGCTCGAAATCTCACACGCCGAAACAACGTAGCTCCTTTGCACAAGGCAGCGTGCGAAAACTATTTCAAGGTGCCGACGACGTCGCCGAAATCAAGATCAGCGAGCAAGTGTTTAACCCCGAGAGTATTCGTGGCTGGGCCCTGGCAATCAATCGCCATCACGGCCTGAATAGTGTGCCGTTTCTGAAACAGGTAAGTCCGAAACAAGCCGTCCGCGTCAAGGCCCAGATGGAGCGCTGGCATTTCTGCGTGCATTTCCTGCGCCGCACCGAACACCTGAAAAATCGCAGTCAACTTTGGCTCGAGGGTGAAAACCTTTTTCAGAAACTCAGTCAACAGACTGGCTGGTCTGATCCCACGTTCCTAGCTGGGTATCTAAGCCCGGATTTTTACTTCGAACCGGATGCCTGGGTTCGTGGCCTCGATGTTGCGGGTGACGAAAACAAGACCCGCAATGAGATCTATGCCCCCATGCTGCGCTGGCTTCGTTCGGGCTTGCAGCCCAACGTGCGCAAAGCTGGCGCGCACAGTGGCTTTCATTTAAGCATCCATACCGGCGAAGACTATGCCCACCCGTTATCGGGTATGCGCCATATCGATGAAACTGTCCGCTTCTGCGAAATGCGCCACGGTGATCGCATCGGCCACGCCTTGGCATTGGGTGTATCCCCGCGTACTTGGTGCGAAAACCAGGGCGACATGCTGTTGCCGGTCGATGAGCACCTGGACAACCTGGTATGGCTCTGGCACAACGCGACACTACTGGCGCCGCGCCTACCACTGGCCAACAAGGTCTTGCCACGCCTGGAGCGTCGCATTGCGCAGTTCGCAGCCCAGGTTCCGTGGGTCGGGACAAACTACCTGAATGCGTTCTACCCCAACACACACAAGAAAACTCCAACCACCACCTCAGCGGCCCGCTTTATAAGCCCGCACACCTTGCACGACGGCTGGAGGTTAAGGCGCAACTGCTTCCATATGTTGGAAGGATACCGCAGCAACCGCATGAAAGATGCAAAGGTACTTGCCGCAGTTCCGGATCTGACGCTGCTTTCGGCTATTGATTTCGACAAGCTCAATGGTAGCCATGCCGACCCCACCCCTGAGCTGCTCTACTGGCGTCGCTCGACACACATCAAGCATGGCAGCGGCAAGCCAATGACAGTACGGGTCAGTGTGCGCCCTCATGCGACAATCGACTATCTGTTACCTCATCATGACGCCCATCTGCAACTGCTGCATGACTACGAAACCGAAGACGACCTTGAACTGATGGAGGCCCTTCAGGACTGGCTGATCGACGAGTATGACCAGCGCGGTGTGATATTCGAGACCAACCCCAGCTCCAACGTGTATATCGCGCGAATACGCCGCTACGAGGACCACCCTATTTTTCGCTGGAACCCGCCTGACGAAAGCGTGCTGGAACAGGGCGCACGGTACAATCGGTTCGGGCTGCGTCGGGGACCGATACGGGTAACTGTGAACACCGACGATCCTGGCGTAATTCCGACCACCTTACGAACCGAGTACGCCCTGTTGCTGGAAGCCGCCCGTGCGCAGGGGGTTTCGCGCACGTGCGCCGAGGAATGGCTGGAGCGGCTTAGGGTGTATGCCAACGATCAGTTCCACCGCACACACCAGCCGGTATTCCAGGACCGCTAGCGGGCAAACACGGCGATGTCTAGCGCTGTAATACCCATCGGTGCAGGTTTGAGTACACCTAGACTAACCCGACTATCGGCCGGAAACACCCTAGCCCTGCGCCACCTCACAACCAAGTCCCACCAGCAATTCCCTGTGCTAGAAAGTCTCCACCCCATAGGGATCACCTGCCGTCCAAAAGTCCGCACTAGGGTGATCACCGTACGGGGCAGAACCTCGGTGCAGATTCAGTACAATCACAGTACAGTCCTCAGCTTGAGAAAATTTCTCAAAATTACGTTCAACACCTGTAAAGACGGGGCCTCCAGCTATGCCGACCTACGTTCATCTGCGCACGATTTCTCTAGGCATACCCGGTCGCCCAGCAACTCATAATCCTTTGGTCCACGGTTCGAGTCCGTGTGGGCCCACCACCTTTGAAAGCCGCGCATTGCGCGGCTTTTGTGTTTCTGGGTGATATCTCTCAGATACAGTTCAGCCTTTGCGCTCTCCCCTATCCCAGCCTTTCCCGGTGAGATTCAGGTTCAAGCCCGCTTGGGCAACTTCCAGTTCGGCCGGATGAAGTGGCAGGTATACCCGTTCGGTATCCGCTCCAGATAATCCTGATGCTCCGGCTCCGCTTCCCAGAACTCGCTGGCGGGCTCGATTTGTGTGACCACACGCCCCGGCCACAGCTTGGAGGCGTCCACGTCAGCCGCAGTATCTTCGGCAATATCCCTTTGCTGTTCGCTCAGGTAGTAAATCGCCGAACGATAGCTCGGACCAAGATCATTGCCCTGCCGGTTAGGCGTGCTCGGGTCATGGATCTGGAAAAAGAACTCAAGAATCTGCCGGTAGCTGATCACCGCCGGGTCAAACACGATCTCAATCGCTTCGGCATGGTTGCCGTGGTTGCGGTAGGTGGCGTTCGGTACTTCGCCACCGGTGTAGCCGACTCGCGTATGCAGCACGCCGGGGTAGCGTCGCAACAAATCTTGCATGCCCCAGAAGCAGCCGCCGGCAAGGATGGCGGTTTCGGTTGAGTTGGTCATAGTCTGTCCTTGCGGTTCATGGAGACAGGGATAGTTATGGGGTGATGTCGGGCAATACCAAGCCGGATGAAGTAAAAAACCGGATCGTGTTGCGGAACGAGTACACGTCCTACAGAAGCCTCGGTGCCTTGCTCCGTTGCCTACAGTTGGGTCAGAATCCGCTGGCTTGAGCGCTTGAGTCAGCGTTTCCAAGATGGCTCGATCGCTGACAACTCAGTGATCGGGTTTAGTTGACCCACTACAAACCTGCCAACCAAACAACTATAAGCCCACTCCCCCCACAGCATTCTCCCCAGTCATCGACCCTCTCAATCACCCGATCAAAACATCCGATTAGCCATCCTTCGAAACATTCCGTAACGTTGTTTCCCCGTGCGACAGATGCGCGCACCGCTTGAGCTTCTGCTCCCCACGCTCAGCCCACGACCACGCACGAGCCCACCATGTCTCTGAACACCCCGCAGCAAATCGCTGAAATTGCCGTCGAAAGTGGCGTCAAGAAAGCCCACTTGGGCCTGTCGTCGTTGATGATCCTGGGCTTTCTGGCAGGGGCTTTCATTGCCCTCGGGTTTCTTCTCGATATTCATGTCAGCACCATGATCCCTCACGAGTGGGCGTCGCTGGGCAATCTGCTTGGCGCTGTGGTGTTTCCGGTCGGGCTGATTCTGGTGGTGCTGGCCGGTGGCGAGTTGCTGACCGGCAACATGATGAGCCTGCCCATGGCGCTATTCGCCGGGCGTATCGGTCTGGGTCAGTTGGTGCGCAACTGGGTACTGGTGACGCTGGCCAACCTGATCGGCGCGCTGTTCGTCGCCTATTGTTTCGGCCATGTGGTGGGGCTGACTGAAGGTCCATTCATGGCCAAGACTGTGGCCATCGCCAATGCCAAGGTGGGGGCCAGCTTCGAACAGGCATTCATCTCGGGTATTGGCTGCAATTGGCTGGTGTGCCTGGCGGTGTGGCTCAGCTACGCGAGCAAGGACGTGATCGGTAAAGTGGTCGGCATGTGGTTTCCGGTGATGGCATTCGTCGCGATCGGCTTTCAGCACATCGTCGCCAATATGTTCGTCATTCCTGCAGCGATCTTTGCCGGTGCCTTGAGCTGGGCGCAGTTCGGCGACAACTTCGTTCCGGTATTTTTGGGTAACGCGGTGGGCGGTGCGGTGTTCGTAGGCCTGGCCTATCACCTGGCCTTCTTCAATGCGGCAGCCCGACCTGCTGAGCTGTCCAGGGCCAGCGGCGCGCAAGCACCGGAATAATCTGACGCCATACAGGCTCTGCGGTGAAAACAGATGACGACCGCAGAGCAAACCAGCAAGTTGAAGAGCAAAACTCACCTCACAAGCAAATAGTCGAGTTGGCTCGACAAGAGCCTTTGAATGAAGCCGACTCCTCGCGTACCCACCGCCAATCCAGGCCGCACGCGTTCAGACACTGTCCATAAAACCGATCCACGCCGCCAGCAGCAATAAAACCGCCAGCACTCGATTCATCCACTGCACTCGCCAAGGCGATGTGAGCCAGCGGGACGAGCCTGCGCCCATCAGAGCCCAGCTGCCTAAGCAGGGCAAGGAAATCAGAAAAAACACCAGCGCCAGGTAAGACACCGGGCTGCGCTGGCTGAATACACTGACTACCGCCAGCGCCATGACCCAGGTCTTGGGATTTACTATTTGCAGTGCTGCACCACCGATAAAGCCCATCGGCAGACTGTTTTGCCGCTCGATTGAGTCGGTCGGGCTGGCACCTATCTTCCAGGCCAGCCAGGTTAGCCACAGCACGCCGACCCATGCCATGACGCGCTGAGCATTGGGGATCGCGAGCAATGAGTGGCCGACACCCATGCCGACAAGCAACACCAACAGTGCAGCGCCGGTGCAGGCTCCCAGAATCAACGGTAGGACGGCGCGCCAGCCGAAGCGGGCACTGTTGCTTAATACCAGGATGTTGGTGGGGCCGGGGGTAATCGAGGCGACGAAGGCGAACAGAATGAAAGGCAGCATAATCGGCAATCCAGGGCTGAAAAAGCCCATGCTGCGACATACCACAGGATCAGTCTGGAAGGTTTGAGCAGCGCAAGCGATAGGCCGCCGGGCTCAGTCCGTAGGCGCGCATGAACCAGCGGCCCAGATGGCTTTGGTCAGCAAAGCCCAGATCGCTGGCTACCTGAGCGGGCCAGATTCCGGCTGCCAGCATTCGACGGGCCTTGGCCAGGCGCAGCTGTACCAGATATGCATGAGGCGGCAGGCCGAAGGCCGCCTTGAACGCCCGAGTCAGGCGAAAGCGGTCGACGCCACAAACAGCTGCCAACTCGTTCATGCCTACGTCTTGGTGCAGATGCGCGTGCAGATAATCCCTCGCCCGCAAGGCCACCTGCGGCAAGCGCGGATCGGGATCGGTCATGCGTCGCCATTGCACCCGATCAATGAGCTGCGCCAGTAATTCATCCAACGCGCTTTGACGAACGATGCGTAGTTCTTTTTGATGCAGCGCCGTGAAAGCGAACGTGACCGCGTGAGCCAGCCGTGATTCCGTTTGCAAGGTATTGGCGAAAGAAGGCAGATGCTGGTCGGGAGCCTGTTCGAACAACCCACTGAGCTCCCGGCTCAGCCAATGCGGGTCCAGGTACAGCATCTGATAGGTGAAACCTTCGGCGCACGGGGCATTGCCATCATGGATTTCTCCCGGTTCCAGTGTGAACACCTGCCCGGGCGTGCTGGCATGGCGCTGACGGCGGCAATTGAACTGCTGCACACCTTGCCGGGTAACGCCCACCAGATAGCTGTCATGCCAATGGGGATCATAGGCATGCCCCTGAAAGTGCGCGTGCAGCGTCTCGATGCCTGTATCAAGGTCGCGAGCGAGGTCTATCCAGTGTGTGGAAGGCATAAAACACCTGAATCGATGAAAGCGATTGGTTATCGCTGACGTCAGGAGGTGAGTCTAGAACATTCGTGCATTCATCTGTCTGTTGGAATTGCAGTTGCCAAAGGTCGTGACACGAAGCCCAACGGCTCGCTATCCAAAAGTTTTCATAAACGGCTCAGCACATCGCCTGACCGCAGCGATGACCTCCGGCGCCCGCTCGTTCAGCTCAACCGAACGCGCCAGTACTTGCTCCAGTGCCTGAAGTTGCCCGGAAATCACCTCCTCTGGACGTGTCACATCACAGATCTGGGCGAAATCCAGTAGGCCCTGCCGCGAGGCGAATAGCGACTTGTTGCCGAGCAGATCCAGTGCCAACACGTCCTCGGGGATGTAAGCCGTGGTGTTGACGATGTCGTAAGCTGGAGCGAGCCGTGCATCTCGTTGGGTGGGGTCGGAATACAGCAGACCGAAGTTTTTCAGGTGGGCGTCGCCGTTGCCGACAATACAGCTCAGGGTCACGATGGCGAATAGCTGGGCCAATGAATTCTGTACCTGGTCGGGGGCACAGAACAGGCGGATTGCTTTGGCGATAGCAGAGTAGCTCTTGCTGTATTTCTTCCCGGCGGGCAAGCCCATCAGTACCGCCATGTCCTCAAAGCCAATAGGGTTGAGCTGGTCATCCCGGTCGAAGCGGCGCATGACGAACAGCCTGGAATTATCGGACAGGTAGAACTCTGGTACCGCAATTCCTGCCTCCTTTGCCACCGACATACAAATGAATTCGTTGATCGCCAAGCCTGGGAACTCATCCCGGCCACTCTTGATGATCAGATCGGAAGTTTTCGACGTGCAACGCTGCGGCGCGGAGTCTCGATGCTCGGGAACCAGTACTTTGGGTTGCACACCAGAGATGCCGGCACGCAGGATGTAGCGGTCTACCAGACCCGCGAATATATCTTCGGCACCATCCCACGAGAGAATCTCGTCAAGCCGCTCTCCCGGAAACTGCTGTCGTTGCAACAGCGCATCTACCTCCGGCGAATGGACCGCCACTCGACCGATAGGCGAGCTGCTGCCAGACAATGCCAGCAGCAACATTGGATCGACGCTTGCGATCTTGGCCAAACGATTACGTAGCTGCTCCAGAACATAACCTTCCGGAAGGTTCATCTGGAAAATCGGGTGCAGCTCTCGATGGCGATATTCATCCGCGCGAGGCGGCATAAGCAGGCTGATTGCGGCTTGAGTTCTGGCGTCATGGTGATAGCGAAACAGGTAATCACCCGCACTACTGAGGATTCGTCCACTCTCGCCTTCTGGCGTTGCAACCTGCAGCGTGGTCATCATCAGTCGAATACTCCCTCAATTTCATCCAGTGTAGGCATGACAGCGGGTATGACCGAGAGCTCACAATCCAGCGCCCCGAGCACGCGCGCATAGGCCGTCATACCTACTGAGAGTTCACCTTTTTCTACGGCGATTATCTTTTGCCGGGTGACGGCTGCCATCGCGGCGAGCCTGGCTTGCGTAAGCCCTCGATTGAGGCGGCGCTGCCGAATCTGCTCGCCAAGACGCGTTGTGATGAGGGAATAGTCCATGTTCCGTATACATAACAAATTAGATTAAATGTAACGTATACCTAACCTTTGAATAAATCAAACTGATGTGTGAACGGGGCTTTGAGTCGCGGCACCGGCTAGCGAATTTATTGAAACGCTATTACAGAGTCAGATGAGACCTGACGGCTCAGAGCTACACATCGAGGCCATTTCAAAGCCACTACCCCAACCATATTCGTCCCCAATTCAACCTCGATGCCCACGCCCTCCAACTGCCCCACCTCTGCCCACTCCCCCAACTCACGCCCATGCAGTTTCAAAAACGCTTCTCGCTCACACCAGACCCTGGCAAACGCGACCGGGCGCATCGTCTCGGAAACATCCCGCAGTCGCGCACCTACATCTGGCCCGAGATAATCCCGCGCAACAACCTGCCAGTCCGGTACAGGCTGGACCTGCATCAAGTCCACACCCACCGCTCCGTTGAGATTGACCGCAGCCAGAGAGAATCCAGCTTCGTGGCTGATGGAAAAACCGGGCTCCGGCAGGCCGTCGATCATCAATCGCGGTGCAACACCTGGAGTGCTGATGAACGTGATCGCGTCCGGGGGCAATTCGAGCCACTGCTCCACGGCTATACGCGCGCAGGTCCGAATGCGGTTTCTCGCGTCATCTCTTGCAGAGCCAGGCCTGGTGACGCAACTGACCAGCAATACACCGTGGTGCGGGAAAGACTTGGGAGGGGCAAGCTGGCCATTTTCATCAAATGTCCAGCTCGCTCCGGGCCTCATGCTTTGTCAGGTGCCGCCGGGCAGCCGGCCCAGCGACTGCACGCGGGGATGTGTTCGCCTTTCATCACCAGGGTCAGTGCGCCAAGGTGCGCATCGTTGCCGACGACAGCGCTGTAGAGCACGGCGCTGCGTGGCCCCATGTACACGCGTTCGCCGATTATGACGTGATCGATTTTCATCACCCGGTCTTCAAACAGGTGTGTTTGCGGGCAGGCACCGGCATTCAGTTCGCTGTCTGCGCCGATGCTGACGCAGTCGAATTCGGTGATATCGGTTGTGTCCATGTAAACCCCTCGGCCAATCTTGCAGCCGAGCAGGTTGAAGGCCAGCGGCAGCCACGGAGTACCGCGCAGGTAGCGCATGAAGTTTGGTGCGGCCATGCCTTCATAAAGGCTGGTGATACCTTCCGAAAGCCATACGAATGGCGTCCACATAGGGTCTGCGCGTTTGCGATAGCGCCCCATGACCAGCCACTTCAAGGCTGCGATCAGCAGAAAGTTACCCACGCTGTACGCCATGCCGATGACGGCAAGGTAAGCCAGCACGGCACCCCAGCGCTCTTGGTCGGCGAGTGGCATCAGATCAAGCATCACGGTGTAGCCAACCGCAATCACCACCGCGTGCGGGGTGACAATGCGCACGCCTTCGACCAGACCTCGGGCCAGACGACGCAATGGCGAGGGCTTGAAGGTCAGAGATTCCGGAGCACCGCTTACCTGCTCACGGGCTGGCAGGTGAATTGGTGGCGAGCCCAGCCAGGTATCGCCATCGGCCATCTTGCTGTTATGCGGTGCACAGGAATGGACGCCGATCAGGACGTTTTCCGGCAGTACCGTGCCGTCCGCGATGTATCCGCCGTTGCCGACAAAGCTGCGATGCGACACGACCGTGGGCTGCATGGTCATCCAGCCGCCGTCGATACGCTCATCACCGAGCATCACCGCATCGGCGATAAAGGTTTCATCGCCCAGGGTCAGCATGTCCGGGATGACGCCCTGTGCGCTGGAAATCTCGGCGTCGCGCCCCACTTTCGCGCCCAGCAGTCGATACCAGAAGGGCGAATACACCGTGGCGTAGATACCGGACAGCACGTTGAGGCTGGCCTCTTGAATCTGGCTGATCAGCCACTTGGCGCAATAAGTGTTGCTGTGTACCGCGTAGCGACCCGGCTTGAGACGTGGAAAGACGATCCAGCGCAATGCGGCAGAGGCCAGAACAGTCGCGACAATCAGCACCGCACTGGCCGGGAACGCGAGCAGGAAATAGCGCGCCAGTTGTCCCAATGGTCCGCTGCCCTCGAACCATGGCAAGACGTTCTGCGTGTCGAACCAGTCGATCAGGAAAAAGGTCGGGAAGACCGGGATGAAGAACAGCGTCGCGACCAGCAGAACGCCGAACACGAAGAACAGTTTTTCTGCCCGCAAACGCGCAGTGCTGGTCACAGGCCGCGCAGGTTGGCCGAGCGTATCGAACGCGCCGACATCACGCGCAGGTGAGCCCTGCCAGATACGCCCCGCCGGAACTTCCCTGCCGTCAGCAATGGCCGATTGCGCTTCAAGATGCCCCCTCGGACCGATAGCCGTATTGCCCTCCATGATCACGTAGGAACCCACACAGGCATTGTCCTGCAACGCGATACGGCCCAGATGCAGCTGGCCCCGCTCGACGCGTGCGTTCTCGAAGCTCACGCCGTTGCCGACGCTGACCCCGTCACCGATTTCCAGCAGGTCGTGGGCCCGCACCGTGGCCCCGCCGATAATCACTTCCTCACCGATCTTTGCTCCCAGAGCGCGCAGCCACAGGGGATAAAGCGAAGAACCACTCAACAGGTAATTCGGTGCCGACTCGACCATACGGTCGGCGGCCCACCAGCGAAAATAAGTGACGCCCCACAATGGATATATTCCAGGCTTCAGGCGACCAACGATCAGCCACTTGGCCGCCCACGCGATGAAAAACTGCAGAACGGTGGCAAGCAGAAACACCGAGATAGAAGCCAAAGTAGCCAAAGCCACAGAGTCGTCAGGCGAACCGGTAAGCAAGTGGTAGGTAAAGAACGGCGCGAGCCACTGGGTCATTCGCAGGCTGACCATTACCGGCAATGCCATGGCCTGAGCCACGCCGCAGCGCCAGCGACGCCACGCGGACGGAGGCGTCCAGTCAACCGGGGCAGCCATCTCTTGTGGAGCTTGATCCAGCACTTCGGCAATCGCGCCGATACGGCGTTGCTGGTAAATGTCGCGCACAGTGATTTGTGCAAAGCGAGGATTCGCACGCAAGGCCGAGGCCAAACGAGCGGCAAAGAAGGAATGCCCGCCCAGATCGGTGAAAAAGTCCGCATCGCGGCGGATCGGCATGCCTGGAAAGAGTGTGGCCAACGCAGCGAACAGTGCGATTTCGCCTTCAGTTTCAGCCACGTCGGACTCTGCGTCAGCAGCCGCGGCATCAACCGTCAACGGGCGAGCCTTGAGTGTTTTGCGGTCGATTTTTCCGGACGTGAGGCGCGGCATGCTGTCGAGCAGCTCGAAATGCCCTGGCACCATGTACGACGGTAACCGGGCCTGCAAGGCCTTGCGCAGCTGGCTGGTGAATGTGGAATCCGTCGAGGTGTCGCAAACCAGATAAGCAATCAGCTGATCAACGCCACCCTCGTTGCGCAACAGGACTGCGACAGTACCTACACCGGGTTGTTGCGCCAACAGCGCTTCAATCTCGCCCAGTTCGACGCGAAAGCCACGAATTTTTACCTGATCATCGGCACGTCCCAGGCATTGTACTTGCCCTTCATCGTCGATCCGCGCGAGGTCGCCGGTCCGGTACAGGCGCGCATCGTGATAGCCGGTGGACCACGGGTTAGGCAGGAATTTCTCCTGGGTCAGATCCGGCCTGCCCAGATAACCTTCAGCCAGACCGGGGCCGATGATGCACAGTTCGCCGACTTCGCCACGGGGCAGCAGGCTGGGTGCCAGACTGCTGCCGACCGCTGGGTCATTGGCGATTACCAACAGACCATAGTTGGGTAGCGGCGTACCAATCGAGACAGGGCGACCACGCGATAGCCGCGCCAGACTCGCCGACACGGTGGCCTCCGTGGGCCCATAGGTGTTGAACATTTGCCGGTTCGGCGTTGCCCAGCGGTCGACCAGCGATTCAGGGCACATCTCGCCGCCCAGATTGATCACGCGCAGGCCGGGAACGTCTTCGCTGAACAGCGCCAGCAAAGTAGGCACCGCGTGCAAAACGCTGATGCGCTGCTCGTTCAGCAGACGTGGCAGGGTTTCAGGGTCTCCGCTGGTTTCCTTCGGGCCTATCCACAACGTTGCGCCCACCAGATAGGCAATCCAGATTTCCTCGAATGACATGTCGAATGCCACGGAAAAGCCCTGATAAACCCGGTCGCTGGGGCGGATACCGAGTACCGCGTTTTCGCTGCGCAGGAAATGGCAGATGCTGCGCTGGGAAATCAGGATGCCCTTGGGCTTGCCGGTGGAACCGGAGGTGTAGATCACGTACGCAGGATGATCGGGAAGCACACCACTGCGGCGCACCAACGCTGCGTCGGTCGGTGTCAGCAGCGATTCGGCAGTCCACACGTTCAGACCGCTACCAGCCAGCAACGGGCTCAGCGCATTACAGGACACCAGCCCCACTGCGCTGGCATCGTCCAGGCATATCTGCAGACGCTCAACGGGCGTGTCCTGATCCAGAGGCAACCAGGCGGCACCCGCCTTGGCGATACCGGCCTGCATCACCAGAAGCTCGATGCCTCGCGGCAGCCACAGACCAACGATGTGCCCAGGCCTTACGCCAGCCTTGATCAGCGCAGAAGCCACCTGATCAGCCTGCCGGTCCAGCTCCCCATAACTGATCCGGTGCTCGCCGAAGATCAGCGCCACTTGCTGCGGATTGCGCCGGGCGCTGGCTTCCAGCAAATCGGCCAGCACTTCCTCGCGTAGCAGTTCAGGTTGAATCGGACCGTAAATCACGTCCGCCGATTGTTCGTTCTGGCAGGTCTGCAGCAGGTTCAGGTTATTCATGGCAGCAAATATTCGCTCGTCTGAAGGAGATGCCTGAGATTTCTGGTTATGGGGTCAGAGCCGGTCCATCAGCGAGTGGCGTGCATTTTGTGGTGACAAGGTGTCCACGATATTTCTGTTTTGATACATTTTGGCTGGAGCGCTGCGGCTCTCACCGCAGTGAAAGAACAGGCTGGCAAAGCGAATATGGCAAAGACTGGCTGTACGAATCTTGAACAACAAAACGAAGGTGGCGGATAGCCAACAAGGCATTTATGTATCGACCTTGCAGCTCGATGAGGAAAGCGCAGTTCGCTAAAGTGGATTGCATCCATGACTTGGCATGGGTTAAAGCAGACGCCACAGGGTCTCACGCGTCGCAGGATCGAAAGTCTGCGACTGACGCTTCATGACGCGCCTTAACCCATCGCCAATACAATCCGTCGGCATCGGACAGAACCCATGCTGACGGAACCATGGGCCATTCCAGGGTGGTTCGCGAAATGTTGTCAGGCTTACCGCATCAGCCCGACGCAAATGCGCGTATGCCACTACAGACGACAGCAGGCTTTTTCCAACGCCCTTGCCTGAAGCAAGAGGTTCGACCGAGATATTGTCCAGGTATAAGTAATCATCCAGTAGGCGCATGGCTGCGAAACCGATGACTTTATCGCTATGGCCGTCGACAGCCACCATGACCCGGCAGGCTTCGAATCTGTCTGCGCCCAGCGGTGGGCTTTCGGCGACATGAGCCAAAGAGGGGATGATCATATACCGCTGACGAGCCCGCACAGAGAGACGCTGCAACTGCTCCAGATCGTTGTCATGCGACAACCGCAGCTCAAATTCCATCTGGCTTTTCTCCTTGGCTGGTCAACACTGCAGGTGAGGACGGCAACACGCATAAAGTGCTGCCGCCGTCCTTGTGCCCTTCAAGCCAGGCAGGGCTCAGCGCCCGACCGAAGAGCAGCTATTTGCCATAGCGGCTGATGAACAGCGCGGCGCGTTTGGTCACCACGGGCAGCGAACTCAGATCGATGGTTTCATTCTCGCTGTGGGCACCTTGCCCCCACGCGCCAAGACCGTCCAGGCTCGCCGTTACATATTTGTTCACATAGGAAATATCGGCACCGCCTCTTTCCGCTGACGGAGCCGATTCCAGTGCAGGTCCATCAAGGTCCTGGCTGACCTTGCTGTAGGCTTGCAGAAGTTTGCGATTACTTTCGCGATCAACCATGACCGGCATGATTGCCTTGATCTTCAAATCGCTATGGGTCTGTGCCAGTGAGTGACTGGCTATTTCCTGCAACCGGGCTTCGGCAGAGCTTCGCTGTTCTTCACTGCTGAACCGCAAGTCGCCGTGCACGGACGCTATTCTGGCGATTGTGGTTTTTCTCCCCGAGGCAGTGCCTTGTCCGCTGGGCACATCTTCCTGGGCTGTGGCGCCGCCCAGAATGAGCCCTGGGTTAATGGTCAAGCCTTGCTCACCGGAGAGTTTGGAGCGAATTTCGTCAAGTACCCGGGCCGACTCGTACACCGCACCGAAACCGGTTTCAGGCTGAAAAATAGTCGCTGAGTGTTTGTCTATGCCGGTACTGGTCAAAAACCATTCGCTCAACCCTCTGCGCTCGGTGATCAACTGATTGGGCGACAAGGCGAATTCAAAGCCCAGTGCTATGTCGCTTCTTTTGGCTTCGGCAATCAGCCATTCCCTGGAAATTTCAGTCGGCTTGGCCGCCAGCTCTTCGTCACCAACCAGGACCACAGAGATATTCATGTCCTGCAATGCGCCGCTGTGTTTCAGCGCCTGCAAGGCGTACAGGATGGTGACCAGGCCGCCCTTGTCGTCGATCACCCCAGGGCCTTTGGCTTTTTTGCCGCCATCTATCAACGAATACTCCTGAAACTTGCTGGTGGCCGGAAACACCGTGTCCAGATGGCCTATCAGCAGGATTCGTTTCGCAGACTTGTTACCGTCATGCACCGCGACAAGGCTACCCGCATGGTTCATCCCTGCGGGCAGCTCGTGCCAACGGGTATCGAAGCCCAGTGCTTCCAACTCTGCCTTCATCAGATCACCGACCTTGACCACACCGTCCACGTTGTCCGTGCCGCTGTTGATGTTCACCAGTTTTTCAAGCAACGCGACCTGCTCGGCACTGTGACTGTCGACGTACGAAGTAATGCTCTGTTCATCGAGCATCGTTCCTGCCAATGCGCCATGGCAGAAAAACAACGTCGTGAGCAGGGAAATACTTTTTTTCATTGAAGATAAACTCCGCTTGGCCATTAGTGATGACCGGGGCATTGCGCCCGGGATCTCATCAGATTGCCCACAAGGAGCGATGCTCTGCCGTCCTAAGTGTCGGGAAGGCTGATACGGTTCCATTGCGCCAGCAAGTGAACCACTATGAAGGCGGACGAACGGTAGTTGAATTTTTTTGGCCCGAAACAACGTCTGGACGGTGAGCCGAATAGCCAGCACAATCGGCTCACCTTATGAGCCGATTAAACCCGTATTCGGCTCACCTCAAAGGCATATCCAATGTCCGAACATCTCTGGATCTGGCAGCAGCCGGACTGGCCCCACTTCAACTGGAGCGATGAACGCATCGCGCCCTTGATACGAGCGTGCGCTAAAGCTCAAGGTCGCCTGCTGGGAATGAGCGGCGTAGTGAGTGGCGATGCCGAAATGCGCGAGGGCGTGGACACCCTGTTGCAGAATATTGTTACCTCGTCTGCCATCGAAGGCGAGCGACTGAATGTGGGCTCTGTCAGGTCTTCGTTGGCGCGTCGTCTGGGTATTGCCAATAACGGTAAACAAAACCCCCGCAGCGAGGGGTTGGCAGAGCTGATGCTGGACGCCACACGCAGGCACGATCAACCGCTTGACCTACAACGCCTGTACACCTGGCATCGCTGGCTGTTCCCGGCAGAAGACAGCTTTGTATCCGCTCGCATCCTGGCAGGCCAGTTGCGTAGCGACGAGCCCATGCAGGTGGTCTCCGGGAGACTTGATAGACCGGTCGTGCATTTCGAAGCACCACCGCGCGCGGTGCTTGCGCAACAACTGGACGACTTCCTCGACTGGTTTGCCGCCAGTCAAAATGATCCGGGGCTAGATCCATTCGTGCGTGCCGGCATCGCACATTTCTGGTTTGTGACGCTGCATCCATTTGACGACGGTAATGGTCGCCTGACGCGGGCGCTGACTGACCTGACGCTGACTCAGGGCGATCAACAAGCCATTCGGCTGTTTTCCATGTCTGCCAGCATCCTCGATGACCGCGCCGGGTATTACCATGTTCTGGAAACCAGCCAGAAACGTACAACCGATATCACCGAGTGGCTGGAATGGTTTTTGCGCACATTGCTGAACAGCATTGAGCATGCCCTGGTTCGTATCGAACGGGTGTTGGCCAAGACGCGATTCTGGCAGTTGCACAATGGTGACGGCTTGTCCGCCGAGCAGGTCAAGGTGTTGAATCGACTGCTTGATGGCGGCGAGCGGGGCTTTGAAGAAGGTCTGAGCGCCGCGCAGTATCAAGCGGTAGCGAAAGTCTCCAAGGCCACGGCGACCCGGCATTTAAGTGATCTGCTTGGCAGAAACTGCCTGACTCGTCTGCCCGGCGGCGGCCGCAGCACTCGCTACCAGATCAATCGGCCCTTGCCATAAGGGCTGCAGAATCTGAGGGGGCTACTGGCCCTTCAAGCGCGCGGCACTGGTAGCATCGACCGTAGCGTCCAACTCTGCACACAGGACACTCCATATACTCCATATAAATGTAGGCCTGAGCCATCAGAAGTCCTCCGGCTTGCTTCTGGGCAGACGAACGCGCTTGCGGTCGGCGGCTTCAAGCTGTTCGACGCTAAACGACTCGTCGTCTCGCAGCCCCTGAAACAAGCGCTCTGACACACCCAGCCCCCAGACCACCAGCATGAAGTCGCGCAGCGATACGCCGTCTGCACTGCCCGCTTCGATGCGTCGAAATGTACGCAGCGAAATGCCCAGCCGCTCGGCAAGATCTACCTGGCGGACGCCCTGTTGTAGGCGGGCCTGCTTTACCAGCAGGGCAATCCGCAACAGCGTGTCGGTGCATTGAACAGGGAAAAAAGCTTTCATGAGCAGTTACCAGCGAGCAGGCGCGGGGGTTCAACGAATCACAAAGTAGCACGTTTGCAGTCTTAAACCTGTAGATAATAGATCACGAAAGTACACATTAATGACTATAAAGTCTCATATAGAGGCATCTTAAAAAGTACCGGATGTCATCCTTACTGCATTCAGGGCGTCGCTCCTACCGCTTGAATCCACGATGCCATGTTCACTGATCGCCAACATACCCCACCCATCTCCTCTCAAAATGTGGCTTACTGAGACCTGCCATCATCCAATCAGGGAATCTCTTCCCTACCCTCGCGGTCTCTTAACGCATGACGAATTCGCGCTCTGCTTTCATACCCTCCTGGCTTCGCCCTGTTCTGCGTCCGCTGCTGGACCCGTATCGCCGTTATCGGCATGCGCGGCTGATCCACGCGGCGCGAATTGCGGTGGGCTTGCTGGTAACGATTCTGTTGACCACGGGCCTCAATCTGCCCCATGGCGAGTGGGCGTCGGTGACGATGCTGATCGTCATCGGCGGTTTGCAGCACCACGGCAATATCGGCAAAAAGTCAGTCGAGCGCGCCTACGGAACGTTGATTGGGGCTGGTCTTGGCCTGATCGTGGTGGTTCAGCAGGGCTATCTGGAGATGCCGCTGCTGACCTACGCAATGATGTCGGTGCTGTGCGGTTTTTTTGCCTATCACGCTATCGGCAAAGGCGGTTACACCGCGTTGCTGTCGGCGATAACGCTGTTTATCGTGGCTGGTCATGGCTACAACCCGATCAGTGACGGGTTGTGGCGCACAGTAGATATTTTGATCGGTATCGCGCTGGCGCTGGCCTTCTCCTTCGCCCTGCCGCTGTATGCCGTGTTTTCCTGGCGCTACAACCTGGCCAGTGGCTTGCGTGATTGCGCCAAGGTCTATGGACGCATCGTGCAAGGCCAGCCGGTCACCGCAGACGAGCATCTCAAGCTGACCGCCAGGCTCAACGCCACGATGCTGCAATTGCGCTCACTGCTGCCGTCGGTTTCCAAGGAAGTGAAGATGTCCATGGTCGAACTGGACGCCATTCAAGGCCATTTCCGCATGTGCCTGAGCACCCTGGAAATTCTTGCCAATATTCGCCCCGCCGATCTGGATAAAGTGGCGGGCGAGTCGTTGAAGACTTCGCTGGATAACGATTACCGGCAGATCCGTCGTCAGTTGATCGGCATGGCTCGCGCGCTGCAAACCGGCGCAACCGAGCGTCTGGTACGCACATCAGAAAGCGCTCCCGCGCAGCCGGTCATTCCAGCCGAGTTGATGGGCTATCACTTGATGACTCAGCAACTGGCACAGAACCTGGATGGCCTGCAGGCACGTCTGGCCAAGACCGCCAAACGCTGGAAGTTTTAAGGAAATACCCGTGCCCGATACCCGCCCGCCCGTGCTGGACGAAATTGATCGCCAGTTGATCGCAGCGCTGCAAATCAATGCACGCGAAAGCGTCGCCATGCTCGCCCGTCAACTGGGCATCGCCCGCACCACCGTTACCTCCCGGCTGGCACGCCTGGAAAGCAGCAAGGTGATTACCGGCTATGGCGTGCGCCTTGGCCAGCGAGTGGTCAGTGGCGGATTGCAGGCGTATGTCGGCATCACCGTGCAACCCCGTTCGGGCAAGGAAGTGCTACGCCGACTCGGCGCCATGGCGCAGGTGCAGCAGTTATGTGCGGTCAGTGGCGAGTTCGATTATGTCGCGTGGCTGCGCACGGATTCTCCGGAGCAACTGGACCAGTTGCTGGACCTGATCGGCAGCGTGGATGGCGTGGAGAAAACCACCACATCGATCATCCTCAGCAGCAAGATCGACCGCGGGCAACCGGTATGAGCAAGCAGTAGTCAGACGCAACCATACGAAATGGCCGGCAGGTTCGTCATTTAGCACAAACAAACAGCATAACGACGACACTTTGCGTCTTATTTACGTGTTCACCCTTCTCTAGACTGTTGTTTTTCGCCGTTGCCCATCAAGGTCCGTCATGAAGAACAACCGTCACCCTGCCAACGGCAAAAAGCCGATCACCATGTTCGGCCCCGACTTCCCCTTCGCCTTCGATGACTGGATCGAACACCCGAAAGGCCTGGGCAGTATCCCGGCTGAAAATCATGGCGCGGAAGTGGCGATTATCGGTGCTGGTATCGCCGGGCTGGTGGCGGCCTACGAGCTGATGAAGATGGGCCTCAAACCAGTGGTGTACGAAGCCTCCAAGATGGGTGGGCGGTTGCGTTCGCAAGAGTTTGAAGGTGCCAAAGGCATCGTTGCCGAACTGGGCGGCATGCGTTTTCCGGTGTCATCGACCGCATTCTTTCATTACGTCGACAAACTGGGCCTTGAGTCCAGGCCCTTTCCTAACCCGCTGACCGCCGCTTCCGGCAGCACCGTCATAGACCTGGAAGGCACCACCTATTACGCACAAATGCTCTCGGATCTGCCGGCGCTGTTTCAGGAAGTGGCCGACGCCTGGGCCGACGCACTGGAAAGCGGCTCGCAGTTCGGTGACATCCAGCAGGCTATCCGTGACCGTGATGTGCCGCGCCTCAAAGAGCTGTGGAACAAGCTGGTGCCGCTGTGGGACGACCGCACCTTCTACGATTTCGTCGCGACGTCCAAGGCCTTCGCCAAACTGTCTTTCTATCATCGCGAGGTGTTCGGTCAGGTAGGCTTCGGCACCGGCGGCTGGGACTCGGATTTCCCCAACTCGATGCTGGAAATCTTCCGCGTGGTGATGACCAATTGCGATGAGCACCAGCACCTGATCGTCGGCGGCGTGCAGCAGGTGCCGGTCGGTTTGTGGAGCCACGTGCCCGAGCGTTGCGCGCACTGGCCCAAGGGCACCAGCCTGTCTTCGCTGCACCGTGGCGCACCGCGTCCTGGCGTAAAACGTATTGCTCGGGCCGAGGACGGAAGCTTTTCCGTGACTGACAACTGGGGCGACACCCGGCAATACGCAGCCGTGCTGACCACCTGCCAGAGCTGGCTGCTGACCACGCAGATCGAATGCGAAGAATCGTTGTTCTCGCAAAAAATGTGGATGGCCCTGGACCGCACCCGCTACATGCAATCCTCGAAGACTTTCGTGATGGTCGACCGTCCGTTCTGGAAAGACAAGGACCCGGAAACCGGTCGCGATCTGATGAGCATGACCCTCACCGATCGCCTGACCCGTGGCACGTACCTGTTCGATAACGGTGACGACAAGCCGGGCGTGATCTGCCTGTCTTACTCGTGGATGAGCGATGCGCTGAAGATGCTGCCGCAGCCTATCGAGAAGCGTGTGAAGCTGGCGCTTGATGCGCTGAAGAAGATCTATCCGAAAGTGGACATCGCGGCGCGTATCATCGGCGACCCGATCACCGTTTCCTGGGAAGCCGACCCGCACTTTCTGGGCGCCTTCAAGGGTGCGCTGCCGGGCCATTATCGCTACAACCAGCGCATGTATGCGCACTTCATGCAGCAGGACATGCCCAGCGAACAGCGCGGCATGTTCATCGCCGGTGACGATGTATCCTGGACACCGGCCTGGGTTGAAGGCGCAGTGCAGACTTCGCTCAACGCCGTGTGGGGCATCATGAACCACTTCGGTGGCAAGACTCACGCCGAGAACCCAGGCCCCGGTGACGTGTTCCATGAAATCGGCCCGATTGCACTGGGCGACTGACAGAAGGAAGCTCCCATGCGCATTGCGCTGTATCAATGCTCGCCGTTGCCGCTGGATGTCAGCGGCAACCTGACGCGTCTGGAACAACAGGCCCAGGCTGCCGCAGAGCAAGGGGCACAGCTGCTCATCTGCCCGGAAATGTTCCTGACTGGCTACAACATCGGTGCACAGGCGGTCAGTGAGCTGGCGCAAGCGCAGGACGGTTCAGCGGCGACACGCATTGCCGCCATCGCGCAAGCCAGCGGCATTGCGATTCTGTATGGCTACCCGGAGCGCAGGCCTGATCAGCAGATCTACAACGCCGTGCAGTTGATCGACAGCCAGGGCACACGTCTGTGCAACTACCGCAAGACCCATCTGTTCAGTGAGCTGGACAGGTCGATGTTCGCAGCAGGCGAGGATCATTACCCGGTGGTCGAATTGAACGGCTGGCGTCTGGGCATGTTGATTTGCTACGACGTGGAGTTTCCTGAAAACACCCGTCGGCTCGCGCTGGCAGGGGCCGAGCTGATACTGGTGCCGACCGCGAACATGCTGCCTTACGACTTTGTCTGTGAAGTGACCGTACGGGCGCGAGCGTTCGAGAACCACTGCTATGTGGTGTACGCCAACTATTGCGGCAGCGAAGGCGAGATTCGTTACTGCGGGCTAAGCAGCCTTTGCGCACCGGACGGCAGCCGCCCACTGCTGGCAGGTCAGGACGAAGGCTTGCTGGTGGGGACGCTGGACAGGGCATTGCTGGCCCAGGCCAGGACGGTGAACGACTATTTCGTTGATCGTCGGCCGGGGCTGTATACGTCGCTGACTTGATCCCGAGGCGTCACGCTCGGCGCTCCTACACTGGAGTGACGATCTCGACTATCGTGCGACGCTCCGCGTCGGCATGCAGTTCTGGAAGCTCCGCGTCCTGCCTTGGTTCAGCCATGCTCGCGAACTTCGCCGGTTATCCGCTAGCATGACGCTTTGCATTCCCTGCTGCCGTGGACACCCCATGCCTGCCCCGCCTTCCTCTGACATCAAACGCCTCACGCTGGCCAACGGCCTGAATGTGGTGCTGTGTCATGAGCCGCGCCTCAAGCGCTGCGCGGCCTCATTGCGCGTCGCGGCGGGCAGCCATGATGCGCCGCGGGCCTGGCCGGGGCTGGCGCATTTTCTGGAGCATCTATTGTTCCTCGGCACCGAGCGTTTCCCTGCCAGCGAAAACCTGATGACGTTCGTGCAGCGCCATGGCGGTCAGGTCAATGCCAGCACACGCGAACGCACCACTGACTTCTTCTTTGAGCTGCCGCAGGCGGTCTTTGCCCAAGGGCTGGAGCGACTGTGCGACATGCTTGCCCGGCCGCGCCTGACCATGGCCGACCAACTGCGCGAGCGCGAAGTGCTGCACGCCGAGTTCATCGCCTGGGTCGGCGATAGCGCAGCACGCGATCAGGCGCGCCGGCTGGCACCGATCAATCCACTGCATCCACTGCGCGGCTTTCATGCGGGTAATCGTTACAGCTTGTCAGTGCCCAACCCAGCTTTTCAGCAAGCGTTGCAGGACTTTTATCGATGCTTCTATCAGGCCGGACAGATGACCCTGTGCCTGAGTGGGCCGCTACCAATCGCCGAGCTGGAAACGCTGGCAATCAACCATGGCGCAATGTTCGCCAGTGATGTGAAGGTCATACAGCAACCGCCTCCACCGCTGATTGCCAATCGACCAAAGGCTGACGAGCAAAACCACCTGCTGTTTGCCTTTGAGGACTTGCCGGAAAAGTCTGACGAAGCGGTGGCGTTCTTCTGTCACTGGCTTAATGCAGCTCAGCCGGGCGGACTGATTGCCGAGCTGGTCGACAGGGGCTGTGCCAGCTCCCTGAAAGCCGCACCGCTGTACCAGTTCGGCGGGCAGCTCTTGCTGGATATCGAATTGAAAGATGCCCTCGCGAACACTCTCACCCTCAACAGCCTGTTTTTCAGCTGGCTCGATTTTTTCAAGGCTCACTGGCCGGTGCTGGTCGAGCAATATCAACGCCTCGAACAACGCCGCCTGCACATGCTCGGTGCGTTGGCTCTGGCACATCATTACTGTCGCGAGACGCCTGCGCAGTTAAGCGAGCAAGGCCAAGAGGCATTGCGCGCGCTGCTTGAACAGTTCACGCCCGACGCGCTGGTCAGTTCCGCACTCGCCGATACCCACAGCATTGAGCAGGTCAATTGGCGTTTGCCAGCGCCGAATCCGTTTCTCGATACGGCATTCACCAACAGCGATGAAGCCGCGTTTTATCTGCGCTGGGAACTGCCTTCCCCGCAGCCAACCCTCTGGCGTATGCTCGATGCAGGGCTCAAGCCATTGATCGAAGACGCACGTCAGGCTGGTGTGGCCCTGACGTTCAGTGCTTACGGGCCTTATTGGCAGCTTCAACTGAACGGCCTGCGCGAGCCGATGGTTGCGGTTATCGAACACGCCCTGCATCGCTTGCAGCACCCTGAGCCCGCATCGCTGGCAGGCGACGAGCCTGAGTTGATTCAGATTCGTCAGTTGCTCAAACAGCTTGCCGATCATTACCTGAGCAGCGAACCGCAACTGACGGTTGGCGATCTGCCGAATGTATGGGCGGCTTCGCGCTGGATCAGCTTCGCCAGTGGCTTGTGTGCTGCCAGTCAGCCCCTGATAGAGGCCACATTGAATGCAGCACCGGGCGTTCGGCAACCAGACTCGCCAACGCTGCCCGCCACTCGCCCAGGCAAACGCTGGGCGACTGAAGCATCTTCCTCGTCGGAAGACGCGGTGCTGGTGTTTTGCCCGGCCCCTACGGCCTCCGTTGCAGATGAAGCTGCCTGGCGGCTGCTCGCGCACGTGTCACAAGCGCCCTTCTACCAGCGGCTGCGGGTCGAGCTGCAGTTGGGTTACGCCGTGTTCAGTGGCATCAGGCAGATCAACGGAAGAACCGGGCTACTGTTTGGCGTTCAATCGCCCTCCTGCGACGCAGCGCAGCTTTTTCAGCACATTGAGGCGTTCATCGGCAGCTTGCCCGAGCGGGTTCGCGACGCGGATGTATCTGAGCAGATAAAAGCCCTTTCAGCCCAATTCGAGCCGTCGAGCATGCCGGACCAGCAGCAGGCAGACATGCAGTGGCAAGCGCATCTTGCCGGGCATCAGGGTAGCCACTCGCAGGCGTTACAATGTGCTCTGTCAAATCTGGATACACACTCGTTACTCACTGCTACGGAGCAGCTGACCAATGCCACTGGCGGCTGGCTGATCGTGGCCAATCGCCCTGCCAGCGCGGCCATCCCGCTATCCTTACCTGAACGGTAATGGTCTTTCCTGCAGATTCCAGTCCTGCACAATTGTTAAATTGAGTAACATAGCTCCCTAACTATCTGAACGTATGCCTTCAGCGATGCACTAAGATGTAGTCACCAACCGCAGCACTTATCCGAGGAGATTTTTATGTCGTGGACTAAACCTGCTTACACTGATCTGCGTATCGGTTTTGAAGTCACCATGTACTTCGCAAGCCGTTGATTTCAGTGTGCTGTGAAGCCTCGGTTCGCCGGGGCTTTTTTTATGGTTGTGGCTGTTTTTTATTTCAGAACGTGTGCCAGGAGCTGTCATGTACATCCAGATTCTAGGTTCTGCTGCTGGCGGTGGATTCCCCCAGTGGAACTGCAACTGCGTCAATTGCGCAGGTTTTCGCGACGGCAGCCTGCGTGCCCATGCGCGGACCCAGTCGTCCATTGCGCTGTCCGACGACGGCATAAACTGGGTGCTGTGCAACGCCTCACCGGATATCCGTGCGCAACTGCAGGGCTTTGCGCCGATGCAGCCGGGGCGCGCATTGCGCGACACCGGCATCAGCGCCATTGTGCTGATGGACAGCCAGATCGACCACACCACCGGTTTGCTCAGCCTGCGCGAAGGCTGCCCGCACCAGGTCTGGTGTACCGACATGGTCCATGAAGACCTGAGCACCGGCTTCCCGTTGTTCGAAATGCTCAAGCACTGGAACGGCGGCCTGACCTGGAACCGCATCGAGTTACAGGGCAGCTTCGTGATCCCCGCCTGCCCGAACCTGCGCTTCACGCCCTTTCCGCTGCGCAGCGCCGCACCACCATATTCGCCGCACCGTTTCGACCCGCACCCGGGCGACAACATCGGCCTGCTGGTCGAAGACACCCGCACTGGCGGCAAGCTGTTCTATGCCCCGGGCCTGGGCAAGGTCGATGAAGCACTGGCCGAGAAAATGCGTGACGCCGACTGCCTGCTGGTCGACGGCACAATGTGGGACGACGACGAAATGCAGCGCCGTGGCGTGGGCACGCGTACCGGCCGGGAAATGGGCCATCTGGCACAGAACGGCCCCGGTGGCATGCTGGAAGTCCTCGAAGGCTTTCCCGAGCAGCGCAAGGTGCTTATCCACATCAACAACACCAACCCGATTCTCGACGAAGACTCCCCGGAACGTGCGGAGCTGGTTCGTCGCAACGTCGAAGTGGCCTTCGATGGCATGAGCATCGAGCTTTAGGAGCTGACATGAGCGAAGCGATTGCGCTGTCCCCCACTGAATTCGAACAGGCCTTGCGCGCCAAGGGTGCCTATTACCACATCTATCACCCGTACCATGTGGCGATGTACGAGGGTCGTGCAACCCGCGAGCAGATTCAGGGCTGGGTCGCCAACCGTTTCTACTATCAGGTGAACATTCCGCTCAAGGACGCGGCGATTCTGGCCAACTGCCCTGATCGCGAAATCCGTCGCGAGTGGATTCAGCGCTTGCTTGACCATGACGGTGCGCCCGGCGAAGACGGCGGCATCGAAGCCTGGCTGCGCCTCGGCCAGGCCGTCGGGCTCGACCCGGACCAACTGCGCTCTCAGGAACTGGTGCTGCCAAGCGTGCGTTTTGCCGTCGACGCCTACGTGAACTTCGCCCGCCGCGCCAACTGGCAGGAAGCGGCCAGCAGCTCGCTGACCGAACTGTTCGCGCCGCAGATCCACCAATCGCGCCTGGACAGCTGGCCGCAGCATTACCCATGGATCGACCCGGCAGGCTACGAGTATTTCCGCACTCGCCTGGGCCAGGCCCGACGCGACGTGGAACACGGCCTCGCCATCACGTTACAGCACTACACTACATATGAAGGCCAGCAGCGCATGCTGGAAATCCTGCAGTTCAAGCTCGATATCCTGTGGAGCATGCTCGATGCGATGTCCATGGCCTACGAGTTGAACCGCCCGCCGTATCACAGCGTTACAGACCAAAAGGTCTGGCATAAGGGGATTACGCTATGAAGCACGATCCGCAGTTCCGAGCGTTGACACCCAAATGGCATCAAGGCTATCGCTTTCAGTACGAGCCTGCGCAAAAGGCGCATGTGGTGCTTTACCCTGAGGGCATGATCAAACTCAATGATAGCGCTGCCCTGATTGGCGGGCTGATCGATGGCAAGCGCACCATCACCGCCATCATTCATGAGCTTCAGCAGCAGTTCCCCAATGTTCCCGAACTGGGCATGGACGTAGACGAGTTCATGGAAGGCGCCAAAAAGAAAAACTGGATCGATCTTGTCTGACCTGGCCCCCGTCACCAACACCCCGTACATACCGCCCACTCCCGAGGTCGGGCTGCCCCTGTGGCTGCTCGCCGAGCTGACCTATCGCTGCCCGTTGCAGTGCCCGTATTGTTCCAACCCGCTGGACTTCGCCAAACAGGGCCAGGAACTGACCACCGAGCAGTGGTTCAAGGTCATGCAGGAAGCGCGGGAGATGGGCGCGGCGCAGATCGGCTTTTCAGGCGGCGAACCGCTGGTGCGCCAGGACCTTGCCGAGTTGATCGCCGAGGCGCAGCGTCTGGGTTTCTACACCAACCTGATCACCTCGGGCATCGGCCTTACCGAAGAGAAGATCGTCGCCTTCAAGGAAGCGGGCCTGGACCACATCCAGATCAGCTTTCAGGCCAGCGACGAGCAGGTCAACAACATGCTCGCCGGCTCGAAAAAAGCCTTCGCGCAAAAGCTGGAAATGGCCCGCGCGGTGAAAAAGCACGGCTATCCGATGGTGCTGAATTTCGTCACCCATCGGCACAACATCGACCGGATCGACAAGATCATCGAGCTGTGTCTGGCGCTTGAAGCGGACTTCGTCGAACTGGCCACCTGTCAGTTCTATGGCTGGGCGCACCTGAATCGCCTCGGCCTGCTGCCGACCAAAGATCAACTGGTCCGCGCCGAAGCCGTTACCAACGAATACCGCGCCCGTCTGGAGGCAGAGAATCATCCGTGCAAGCTGATTTTCGTCACGCCTGATTATTACGAAGAGCGTCCCAAGGCGTGCATGAACGGCTGGGGCAATATCTTCCTGACCGTGACACCAGATGGCACCGCACTGCCCTGCCACGGCGCACGGCAGATGCCGATCCAGTTCCCCAACGTGCGCGACCACAGCATGCAGCACATCTGGTACGACTCGTTCGGCTTCAATCGCTTTCGCGGTTACGACTGGATGCCCGAGCCGTGCCGTTCGTGTGACGAGAAGGAAAAGGACTTCGGCGGTTGTCGCTGCCAGGCCTTCATGCTGACCGGCGACGCCGCCAATGCCGACCCGGTGTGCAGCAAGTCCTACCATCACGGGATCATCACTCAGGCTCGTGACGAGTCCGAAACCGCTACTCAAACCATTGAAGAGCTGGCCTTTCGCAATGACCGAAACTCACGACTCATCGCAAAATCCTCCTGAACGCCTGAGCGCCGCACAAGCGGTTGCCGCAGGCGTCGACTTCGCCGAACTGGACGTCAGTTCGGCAGGCCTGTTCTGGAACGAATACCGACCCGAAGACGGTGCCTGTCGTATCTGGCACTGGTACGCGAACAGCAAGCGCTGCCTGACGCCACAAGGCTTCAGCGTTCGCAGCCGGGTGTATGAATACGGCGGTGGTTCGTTCTGTCTGGCCGACGACGCGCTAGTGTTCGTCAATGAGCGCGACCAGCAATTGTACCGTCAGGCGCTGGACCCCAGCGCGCCGGTTGCGCTGACGGAGGGCGACAAGCGTTATGGCGGCCTGTTCTTCAGCGGTGGTCAGATTCTCGCCGTTGAAGAAGACCACAATACCCATCGGCTGGTCGCTATCGATCTGGCTGACGGGCAGCGCCGATTGCTGGCAGAAGGTGCTGACTTCTACGCAGCGCCGATAATCAGCGCCGACGGCAAACGCTTGGCCTGGATCGAATGGCAACGCCCGCATCAGCCGTGGACCAGCACCAGGTTGATGTGTGCAGCGAGACAAGACGACGGCCACTGGGGCACTGCGCAGTGTGTTGCAGGCGACGGCGCGCAAGAGTCACTGCAACAACCGCGCTTCGATGCCCACGGGCGGCTGTATTGCCTGACTGACCGCGCGGGCTTCTGGCAGCCGTGGGGTGAATCGCCTTCAGGGTTTGCGCCGCTGCCCGCCAGCCCGGCCGATCACGCTTCCGCGCCTTGGCAACTGGGCAGCTGCACCTGGCTGCCGATCAACGATGGCTATCTGGCGAGCTGGATCGAAGACGGCTCCAGTGTTCTGGGGCTTTGTCAGGCTGACGGCAGCGTCGAGGATTTCAGCGTTGGTTACAGCCGCTTTCGCAGCCTCGCCATTGACGAAGAGTTCGTGTATTGCATCGCGGCATCCGCGGTGAGCACATCTGCCGTACTGGCTATTTCTCGCCATGACGCCGGTGTGCAGGTGCTTGCCGGGGGAGGCTCGCCGCTGCCGCCCGAACTGATCAGCCGCCCTCAGCCGCTGCGTTATCCCAGCGGTGGAGCGGAGGCCTACGGCTATTTCTACCCGGCCATGACCGGCGCGCAAAAGCCGCCACTGGTGGTGTTCATCCACGGCGGCCCGACTTCCGCCTGCTACCCGGTGCTGGACCCGCGTATTCAATACTGGACACACCGCGGCTTCGCCGTGGCAGACCTCAATTATCGCGGCAGCAGCGGCTACGGTCGCGTCTACCGGCAAGGCCTGCACCTGACATGGGGCGTGGCGGACGTGGAAGACGCCTGTGCGGTTGTCACGCATCTGGCGGGGCGTGGCCTGATTGACCAAGGACAGGCCTTCATTCGCGGCGGCAGCGCAGGCGGTTACACCACGCTTTGTGCATTGGCCTTCAAGGATGTGTTTCGTGCAGGGGCCAGTCTGTATGGTGTCAGCGACCCGGTGGCGCTGGCCAGGGCCACGCATAAATTCGAGGGCGATTATCTGGACTGGCTGATCGGCGACCCAGACAAGGACATCGAGCGCTACCAGGACCGAACGCCGCTGCTGCACGCAGACAGAATCAAGGTGCCGGTGATTTTCTTTCAAGGCGAGCTGGATGCCGTGGTAGTGCCCGAACAGACCCGGGCCATGCTCAAAGCCCTGCAAGACAACGGTATCAAGACTGAAGCGCACTTCTACGCAGACGAGCATCATGGATTCCGCAAAGCGAGTAACCTGGCAGATGCTCTGGAGAAGGAATGGCGTTTTTATCGGGATGTGCTTGATGCCTGATCAAGCCGTGTGATCGTTCCCGCAGCAGGGAACGATCAACGAGTGCGACAAGGTCTTACTTACGCGAGACGATGATGTAGATCGCGTGGATGATTCCCGGGATGTAACCCAGCAGGGTCAGCAGGATATTCAGCCAAAAAGCGCCAGCAAAGCCTACTTGCATGAACACGCCTACCGGTGGCAGCAGAATGGCGAAAATGATACGAATGATGTCCATGGAAAGCTCCTGATTGAATTGGCTCTGATTGGCCATACAGCTAATCGACCCTTGCCGTCGGTGAGGGTTCAACCGGCTCTGGCACGACGCCATTATTCTTTCTCGGGAGATGACTGCCACACGCATGGGTAGTGCATGCGCAAGACAGAATTCTGCGGGCAGGAAAAACCGAATCGTTAAAACGCAGACAAAGAAAACCCCGCCTAAGCGGGGCTTTCCAGACTGTTTCCCTGATTTCCCTTTCACCCCACCGTCCTGGCAGGCTTCCCTACGTGTCCCTGTTATGTCTTGTTGCGCGTCCTGCGCTACGTCCATGGGTGAAGATTAACTTTGGATCCCTTTTTTGGGAAGAGGCCAATGTGCACTACGTCGTGTAAGTTAATGCTTACACGACTTTTTCAAGTCAGAATTGTGACGCCTCCAGCAGGAACAGCGATTCGCTGCCAGCACGCACCGAAGCATCCAGCGAGTGGATACGTGGCAGCAGGCGCGCGAAGTAGAAGCGTGCGGTGCCCAGCTTGCTCGCATAGAACTCCTCCTGCTGCTCTTTACCGAGCGCTGCCTTGGCCATCATCGCCCACATGTAGGCGTAAGCGGTGTAACCAAACAGATGCAGATACTCCACGGATGCAGCGCCGATTTCATTGGGGTTGCCGCGCGAGCGGTCCAGCACCCAGCCAGTCAGCTCATCCAGCATGTTCAAGGCTTTTGCCAGCGGCTGGGTGAACTCGTTGAGTGCGCCATCTGCGCCATTGATGAACTGGCGCACTTCATCCGAAAACAACTGATAGAACGCGCCGTTCGAACCGACGATTTTGCGCCCCACCAGGTCCAGCGCCTGAATGCCGTTGGTGCCCTCGTAGATCTGCGTGATGCGCACGTCACGTACCAGTTGTTCCTGGCCCCACTCGCGGATGTAACCGTGACCGCCGAAAACCTGCTGGCCATGCACGGTGGTTTCCAGACCGATATCACTCAGGAACGCCTTGGCGACCGGGGTCAACAGCGCCACCAGATCATCGGCACGCTTGCGCGCGATATCGTCTTCGCTGAACTTGGCGATATCCAGTTGCAGGGCTACGTAGCTGGAAAACGCCCGACCGCCTTCGTTGAACGCCTTCATGGTCAGGAGCATGCGACGCACGTCGGGGTGGACGATGATCGGGTCAGCAGCCTTGTCCTTGTTCTGCGCACCGGTCGGGGCACGGCTCTGTAGACGGTCCTGCGCATACTCGACGGCGGCCTGATAAGAGCGCACGCCAGAGGCCAGGCCCTGGATACCGACGCCGAGGCGCTCGTAGTTCATCATCGTGAACATCGCCGCCAGCCCTTTGTTCGGTTCGCCGATCAGGTAACCAGTGGCGGCGTCGAAGTTCATCACACACGTTGCAGACGCCTGGATGCCCATCTTGTGCTCGATCGAGCCACAGCTGACGGTATTGCGCTCGCCAAGGCTGCCGTCGTCGCCGACCATGAACTTGGGCACCAGAAACAGCGAAATGCCTTTCGGCCCAGGCGGTGCATCCGGCAGCTTGGCCAAGACCAGATGAATGATGTTTTCGGTCAGGTCGTGTTCGCCGCCGGTGATGAAAATCTTGCTGCCGGTGATCTTGTAGGCACCGTCAGCCTGCGGTTCGGCCCGGGTGCGAATGATGCCCAGGTCAGTACCTGCGTGGGCCTCGGTCAGGCACATCGAACCGGCCCAGACGCCTGAATACATATTGGGCAGAAATTTGGTCTTGAGCGCTTCGCTGGCGTGGGTGTCTATCGATACGCAGGCGCCGGACGTGAGCATCGCGTACAGACCGAACGCCAGGCTGGCAGAGTTGAGCATCTCTTCGACCTGGGCCGACACTACCTTGGGCATGCCCATGCCGCCAAACTCGGGATTGCCGCCTACACCGACCCAGCCGCCCTCAGCGTAGGTCTTATAGGCCTCGGGGAAACCTGCAGGTGTGGTGACGACGGTGTCCTTCCAGTGGCAGCCCTCCTCGTCACCGTTACGGCTCAGCGGCGCAATGGTCTTGCTGGTCACTTTACCGGCTTCTTCGAGAATGGCTTCGACCGTTTCAGCGTCGACTGTTTCGGCCAGCTCGGGCAGTTGAGCCCAGAGCTTTGAAACCTCGAAGACTTCATTGAGGACGAAGCGCATATCGCGCAGTGGCGCTTTGTAGTCAGCCATGGCAAACCTCGTGAACACGGAGCGAAATTCTGTTGGAGGCTGATCGATGCATGCACAGACGCAGATCAGCAGTCGAGTTTCACGAGTCTACCCGAACAACATTTCAGAGACATAGGGTCGTGTCATGACCGAATAGTCACGGCAGGTCACGAGAAATAGCAGGATTGCCTCAGGTGGCCGCTTCGGTCGTACGAACAGCACCGCGCCGGTTCAACTGCCCGTAAGCGACCACGCAGTTGCGCCCGGCCCCCTTGGCCGCATACAGCGCCTGGTCAGCACTCTTGAGCACCTCTTCCGGCGTGCGATGCTCCGGCTGGCGTTCGGCAACGCCGATACTGACAGTCACCGACACGCTGCCTGCCTGCGCTCCACCGCGGCGTTGTCGGCCTTGCTGATCATCCTGAGGACGACTGTCCTTGTTGCGCAGCTGAATCTCGTAATTGGCGATGGTCTCGCGGATGGCTTCCAGATGCGGCATGCATTCATCAATGGTCTTGGCGGCAAACACGATGGCGAATTCTTCGCCCCCGTAGCGATACGCCTTGCCGCCACCGTTGGTGATTTTCGACAGTTTGCTGGCCACCAGACGCAGCACCTGATCGCCCACATCGTGGCCGTGGGTGTCGTTGAATTTCTTGAAGTGATCGACGTCGCTCATCGCCAGCACGTAGTTGCGTCCCAGACGCTGCATGCGCTCATTGAGCGCCCGGCGACCGGGCAGTCCGGTCAGTTCATCCCGGAAGGCCATCTGATACGCCTCGTGAGCCACGGCGGCGGCAATCATCAGCATTACCTGACTGCAGAGAATATTCAGCGTGAACGGCAGGATGAAGGTTTTCGGCAGTGCCCAGAACAACCCCAGCAGGCCAACAATCTGCGCGGCGTGCAGCGGTCGCGGTTTTTCCAGGTATTGCCAGATCAACACCCCGAATGACACCAGGAACATGGCATAGGACAGCTGAATCAGACTCATCCAGGCACCGTGCAGCGCAGGCCAGCGGATATCGGCCAGCCAGACTTGCAATTCGACCGGATAACTCTGTTCAAGACCCAGCGCCACACTGCCTACTGCCACCAATACCGCGAGCCGCGCGACCATGTCCTGAAACAGATGCGTACGCTCTTCCCACGCGGCATACAGCCCGAACAGCACCGGCAGCAGCAGGCAGACCAGGTGGAAAATCACCGCTGCATCCTCACGGACCTTGCCGTTATCACGGTAAAAGTCGGTCTGGGTATCCAGCAGGTAGTAGGCGATATACACCGTGAGCATCAGAAACAGCTCGCGCTGACGCCGGTAAACACAGCAATACGCACCGCCCAACAACAGGACCAGCGTGGGCAGCACATTGAAAAGCGATGTGAAGAAGACGTTCAGGTCCTTTACGTACGCAGCCGCAAGCCCCGCCACCAGCAGACCCAGTGAGGGCAAAAAATGACTCAATCGCGCAGCTGATGGACGCAACAAAAGGGGTTATCTCCTACCCGGCATCTGAATGAATGGCTGGTCTGATGGCATTGTGCCCTCCGCCAGCGAACAATGCATCGGCAGGATCACTAAACGAGCTACTTTCTGTAACGGCAGGAGTTGGAAAATGTTTATTGCGGAAGTCGCGGGCGTTGGTGCTGCCTGTATCCCGGGCTGGATTGAGTGATGCGCCATGGCTGTGATGTGACGCAGAGCGTCACGAAATGCATGACCACATGGAGCGTGGGAAAGAGCATTATCGGGGTGTCAGCGCTCCCCAAAGTCTTGTTGGGATTGGTGTTAACAATGAGCCAAAACGCACCCATAAAAAAACCGCCTGATCAGCGATCAGGCGGTTTTCATGACCGCAGCGAGGCTTAGTAAGCCAGGCCGAAGTCTTCCTCTTTCATGTCCATCAGGTTGGCAGCGCCCGACAGGATCGCGGCAACGTGCGTGCGAGTGCGCGGCAGGATGCGCTGGAAGTAGAAGCGCGCGGTCTGGATCTTGGCGCGGTAGAACGCCTCGTCCGATGTCCCGGCAGCCAGCTTCTCGGCCGCAAGACGCGCCATGTCGGCCCAGAAGTACGCCAGGCAGGCATAACCGGAGAACATGATGTAATCCACCGAAGCGGCGCCGACTTCTTCGCGATCCTTCATGGCCGCCATGCCGACTTTCAGGGTCAGGTCGCCCCACTCCTTGTTCAGCGCGGCCAACGGCGTCACGAACTCCTGCACCGCTTCGTTACCCTCATTGCCCTGGCAGAACTTGTGGACGATCTTGGTGAAGCCCTTGAGCGCTTCGCCCTGAGTCATCAGCACTTTACGGCCCAGCAGGTCGAGAGCCTGAATGCCAGTGGTGCCTTCGTACAGCATCGAAATCCGGCTGTCGCGAACGTTCTGTTCCATGCCCCACTCGGCAATGAAACCGTGACCACCGTAGATCTGCACGCCGTGGTTGGCGGCTTCAAAGCCCACTTCGGTCATGAAAGCCTTGGCAATCGGCGTCATGAACGCCAGCAAGGCGTCGGCGGCTTTCTTTTGCTCCGGGTCTTCGCTGTACTTGACGATATCGACCTGTTTGGCCGTGAAGTACACCATGGCACGCGTGCCTTCGGCGAAAGCCTTCATGGTCAGCAGCATGCGGCGCACGTCTGGATGGACGATGATCGGGTCAGCGGCCTTGTCCGGTGCTTTAGGGCCGGTCAACGAACGCATCTGCAGACGGTCACGGGCATATTGCAGGCCGCCCTGGAAGGCCACTTCGGCATGCGCCAGACCTTGCAGCGCAGTGCCCAGACGCGCGGTGTTCATGAACGTGAACATGCAGTTCAGACCCTTGTTCGGCGGGCCGATCAGGTAGCCGGTAGCGCCGTCGAAGTTCATCACGCAGGTGGCGTTGCCGTGGATGCCCATCTTGTGTTCGATGGAGCCACAGTTAACCGCGTTGCGCTCACCGATGCTGCCATCGGCAGCCGAGAGGAACTTGGGCACAATGAACAGCGAAATGCCTTTGGTGCCAGCCGGTGCGTCCGGCAGACGCGCCAGCACGATGTGGACGATGTTATCGGCCATGTCGTGTTCGCCAGCGGAAATGAAAATCTTGGTGCCGGTAACCTTGTAGGTGCCGTCAGCCTGAGGTTCAGCCCTGGTGCGCAGCATGCCTAGGTCAGTACCGCAGTGAGATTCGGTCAGGCACATGGTGCCGGTCCATTCGCCGGAGACCAGCTTGGTCAGGTAGGCGTCCTGCTGCTCGGGGGTGCCGTGCTCGGAGATGGTGTTCATCGCACCATGCGACAGGCCAGGGTACATGCCCCACGACCAGTTCGCTTCGCCGACCATCTCGCTCACTGCCAGACCCAGCGACTCGGGCAAGCCCTGGCCGCCATGCGCAACGTCATGCGCCAGACTCGGCCAGCCGCCCTCGACAAATTGCTTGTAAGCCTGCTTGAAACCGGTCGGTGTCTTCACGCCCGACTCGCTCCAGGTGCAGCCCTCGGTATCGCCCACCCGGTTCAGCGGTGCCAGAACCTGCTCGCAGAACTTGGCACCCTCTTCGAGAATGGCGTCGACCATGTCCGGGGTGGCGTCATGACAGGCTGGCAGACTTTGATAGTGCGCTTCATAACCGAGCAGCTCATCACGGACGAAACGAATATCACGCAAGGGGGCCTTGTAGTCAGGCATAGCGATAAACCTCTGCTGATGAATCCTGGAACGAATGACCGGGCGGTCGCTGAAAGCATAGCCTCAAGCACCAGACAATCTCGTATGCCTTGCGGTCAAACAGGTGTTTGAAACATACGTTTACGCCTAAACCTTGTCAATAGCGAAGCGCGCACCATTCGTCCACGCTGCTCCACAGACCGCGCAGGCAAAGGCATCAGGCGCAGGAAAAACGTAAGCGCAAGTTTAGTCGAGGGCTGGGAGTGTTACGGGGCGATACAGGAGGGTGATGGCGGGCAATTCAGCAAACGACGCCGTGCAGGTGTGGCACGGCGTTGGCGTTACACGAAGCTTTAGAACACAGGATGTTAAGCGTAAGTGTCGATCAGAGTGCCAAGCGCTTCGTCGCTGGCCTTTTGAACCGCAACCCCGGCTTCGACCTGAGTCTTGCCGGCGTTGAGCTCGACAATATTGGCAGACAGGTCAGAACGCTGGCTGCGGTCGACGGAACGCAGGTTTTCGAGCTGAAAGTCGGAAGACTGACTTCTGCCCGACACTTCGATGTTGGAGCTGGCGATCTGGGTGGCCGCCTGATCCACACGACCTTGCCCGACCTGCATAGCGCTCAGGCCCGGGTAGAGGGTGTTGTTCATGGTGATTTGCATAAGCCGATCCTCAGTTCAAAAAACGAACACGTGTCATTGAACCAGCATTTGCGCAGAAATACTCGACAAATAGACTAATGGCACTAGGCCGCATGATAGCCTGACTCTTGAAAAAACCAAAACAATGTTGCCTGTCAGCAAGATAGCAACGCTGTCAGCGCAGTTGTCCCAATTCAAGGTATTGCGCCACATTTTCGGCGCTTGCCTCGCTCAATCGGGGCACTCGTCCAAGACAAGGTGCAGGCAGACGCTCGAGCAACGTGGCGAGGTTTTCCTCAAGCCGCGAGGTGTTTGCGTCTATGACGTTGGCCACCCAGCCTGCCAGGTGCAGACCGTCCCGGGCGATGGCTTCGGCAGTCAGCAGCGCATGATTGATACAGCCCAGACGCACGCCCACCACCAGGATGATCGGCAGATCCAGCGCAATGGCCAGATCGGACAGGTTGCTCTGCCCGGCCAAGGGCACGCGCCAGCCGCCAGCGCCTTCGATCAAGGTAAAGTCAGCCTGTTTATCCAGAATATGCCGCATCGAATGCAGCAACGAGTCGACCGTCAATACGACACCTGCCTCGCGCGCGGCCAGATGCGGCGCAATGGCCGGTTCGAAAGCCAATGGATTGACTTCATCGTAATCCAGCTCGACAGAGCACTCGGCCTGCAAGGCCAGCGCGTCGGAATTGCGCAGCCCCTGTGTAGTCACCACGCAGCCGGACGCCACAGGCTTGCCCGCGGCGGTGCTCAAGCCCTTCAAGCGGGCGGCATGCAGCAAACCGGCAGCTACCGTGGTCTTGCCAGCGTCGGTGTCGGTTCCGGTGATGAAATAGGCAGCGCTCATCTCGGTAATCTTCCTTATAACGTGGAGCCGTCAGGCTTTTTCAAGCACCGCGTACACCACTTGATAGGTAGCGGGCAGACCGGCTTCCTGACGGAAAGCTTCGTAGGCCTGAACCATGCCCTTGATCCGCTCGCGTCCGGTCAGGCCGCTGGGTCTCCCGGGGTTGAGGTTGTGCGCCCCGAGCGCTTTCAGCTCATGCGTCAGGCTGCGCACATCGGGGTAATGCAGCACCTGTGGGCACACGTCCAGGCTGCGCACCTGTAAACCGCTGACGGCGCACAACTGCCGATAATCATCTTCGTGACGAAAGCGGTTCACATGCACCTGGCCGTCGACTGCCTGCCAGCTGTCGCGCAACTCGTACAACGTGCCGACGCACAGGCTGGCGAAGGCAAACACACCGCCTGGCTGCAATACCCGGTGAGCCTCACGGAGCACCGCGGCGAAATCCGCACACCACTGCACAGCGAGGCTGGAGAAAATCAGCCCACAACTCTGATCACGCAGTGGCAGGTGCTCGGCATCACCTGCCACAAAGTGCTGTGCACCGCCCAATGGCTGCGCATGCCGCAACATGCCTTCGGCGATATCCAGCGCGATGCCTTCGCTGCCACTGAAAAACTGATCCAGTGCCCGGCTGAAATAGCCAGTGCCGCTCCCCAGATCCAGCCAGCGAACCGGACTGAACTGCGCAGGCAGACGCGACAGCAGCTCGCTGCCGACGCTGCGCTGTAGTTCGGCCACACTGTCATAGCTGCCCGCGGCCCGGGAAAAAGACGCGGCGACCTGTCGTTTGTCCGGCAGGACAGAGGGCGGTTTGGGCATAGAAAGATCAGTCATTGTCCAACTCGTGCAGAAAGGCGTGAATCGCAGCGGCTACTCCGTGGGGGTTTTCCACAAGGAATGCATGGCTGGCCTGTTCGATCAGACCGACCTCGACATCCGGCAACAAGGCCAGCAGATCACTTGCTGCTTCAGCCGGCACGAATGCATCGAGTCCGGCAAACAGGTGCAGTTGCGGGCCGCGATAGGTTTGCAGCGCGCCACGTGTATCGAGTTGCTGGAGTATCTTCAGGCCATCGACCAAAGCGGTTTTGGAGCCGTGCGGCGCGCCAGCCTTGAGCAACCGGGCGAGACCGCGTGAGTCTTCTGCGCCTTGCGTGCATAACAGGCTGAAACGCTTGAGGGTCGCATCAGGGTCAGCAGAACAGCCGGCCAGAAACGCATCGAAATCCTGCGCGGGCATCGCATTCGGCCACGCGCCCTGGGTGACGAAACAGGCATTACTGGCCAGGGTCAGCAGCCCGCAGCAACCTTCGCCACGCCGTGCTGCCAGCTCGGCGGCAAGCATGCCGCCCAGCGACCAGCCGCCCAGCCAGACGTTATCCGGCAGGTTGGCATCCAGTTCGTCGAGCCAGTCAGGCAGGTCGCAGCTGTCGATGTCCGGCAACGGCTCGATTTCGACCCGCAAATGCTCGTCAAGCCCGCGCAACGCGGCGGCAAGCGGCTCCAGCGGCGAAACGCCCAAGCCCCAGCCCGGCAGTAGAATCAAACGATCACGCATGGACGGGCTCCATGGATTCACTTGCATCCAGCAGCGGGTAGCACTGCTCCAGAGCCTCTAATAATAGCTGTACGTCGGCCTCGCTGTGCGCGGCAGACAACGTTACGCGCAATCGGGCACTGCCCGCAGGCACGGTCGGCGGACGAATCGCCGTCACCAGCAAGCCACGCTCACGTAGCAACTGCGACAGACGCAGAGCCCGTCCGGCATCGCCGATCATGATTGGCTGGATCGGCGTAAAGCTGTCCATCAATTGCAGGCCGATCTGCTCGGCACCCTGACGAAACTGCTGGATCAGGCTCGCCAGATGCTCGCGACGCCAATGTTCGTTACGCAGCAATTGCAGGCTTTTCAAGGTCGCGCAGGCCAGCGCAGGTGGCTGGCTGGTGGTGTAAATGTAGGGCCGGGCGAACTGGATCAAGGTTTCGATCAACTCTTCACTGCCGGCCACGAATGCTCCAGAGGTGCCGAACGATTTACCGAGGGTGCCGACCAGTACCGGCACATCCTCCATGCTCAGGCCGAAGTGCTCGACGATTCCGGCACCGTTTGCACCCAGCGGCCCGAAGCCGTGGGCGTCATCCACCATTAGCCAGGCACCCTTGGCCTTCGCAGCCTGCGCCAGCGCAGGCAAGTCAGCGATGTCGCCATCCATGCTGAACACGCCGTCAGTGACCACCAGCGTATCGCCCACGGATTTCTCCAGGCGGCTTGTCAGGCTGGTCACATCGTTGTGCAGATAGCGCGAGAACCGTGCGCCGCTGAGCAGACCGGCATCCAGCAGCGAGGCATGATTGAGGCGGTCTTCCAGAACTGTATCGCCCTGCCCCACCAAGGCTGTCACCGCGCCGAGGTTGGCCATGTAGCCATTGGAGAACAACAGGGCACGAGGACGACCGGTCAGCTCGGCCAGCGCTTCTTCCAGTTCGTGGTGCGGCGTGCTGTGGCCGATCACCAGATGCGACGCCCCGCCACCCACGCCCCAGCGCTCGGCTCCCGCCTGCCAGGCGGCGATCACTTCAGGATGGTTAGCCAGGCCCATGTAATCGTTGTTGCAGAACGCCAGCAATGGCTGACCGTCGACAACCACCTGCGGGCCTTGCGGGCTTTGCAGCAAGGGGCGCTGGCGGTAAAGATGTTCGGCGCGACGGGCGTCGAGGCGCGTGCGGAGATCGAAAGACATGCAGGCCCCGGTCCGAAAGATGGCAGTTCAAAACGGGCCGGAGCAGGCCGGCCCGTTCAAGGGGTCAGGCAGAGGCAGCGTCGTAGAACATCGAACTGCTTTGCTGTTCGACCAGCGCCTGTTCGATGGCAGCCTGATGCACTTCGTCGGCATGGCCTTCGCCCGCTTCGGGCTTGATGCCCAGACGCGAGAACAACAGCATGTCCTTGTCGGCTTGCGGGTTGGCGGTGGTCAGCAGCTTGTCGCCATAGAAAATCGAGTTGGCACCGGCGAAGAATGCCAGCGCCTGCATCTGCTCGTTCATCGCTTCACGCCCGGCAGACAAACGCACATGGGACTGCGGCATGAGAATCCGTGCCACCGCGAGCATGCGGATGAAGTCGAACGGGTCGACGTCTTCGGCGTTTTCCAGCGGCGTACCGGCAACCTTGACCAGCATGTTGATCGGCACCGACTCCGGGTGCTCCGGCAGGTTTGCCAGCTGGATCAGCAGCCCGGCGCGGTCGTCGAGGGACTCGCCCATGCCCAGAATACCGCCAGAGCAGATCTTCATCCCGGCATCGCGCACGTAGGCCAGGGTTTGCAGGCGCTCGCTGTACGTACGGGTGGTGATGATGCTGCCGTAGAACTCCGGCGAGGTGTCCAGGTTATGGTTGTAGTAATCCAGGCCCGCAGTGGCCAGCGCTTCGGTCTGCTCCTGATCGAGACGGCCCAGGGTCATGCAGGTTTCCATGCCCATGGCTTTCACGCCTTTGACCATCTCCAGCACGTAAGGCATGTCCTTGGCGGAAGGATGCTTCCAGGCCGCGCCCATGCAGAAACGGGTCGAACCAATGGCCTTGGCACGCGCAGCTTCCTCAAGCACCTTCTGCACTTCCAGCAGTTTTTCTTTCTCGAGACCGGTGTTGTAGTGACCGGACTGCGGGCAGTACTTGCAGTCTTCCGGGCACGCGCCGGTCTTGATCGACAGCAGCGTGGAAACCTGCACACGGTTGGCGTCGAAATGAGCGCGGTGCACCGTTTGCGCCTGAAACAGCAGGTCATTGAATGGCTGTACGAACAGCGCCCTGACCTCGGCTAAAGTCCAGTCGTGACGCAAAGTGGCGGTGGTGCTGGCGCTCATCGGGCGGCTCCTTGGTGTTTCTGGGCAATGCGCGAGGGCGTAAAGGCACCATGCGCTACACGGATGTCGGGCATATTTAAGGAAGAGCCATGCGCTGTCAACCCAACCGCCAATACGAGGTTTACATCTGGTTAAAAAACAAACAAAACTGTTTGTTATGCGATGAGCGCAGCGAGGTGCCAATGCCTGTCTGCGTGCCGTGCGAAGCCGAGTTGCCGTGGCTGGGCAGCCAGTGCGACTGCTGTGCGCTGCCGTTACCCATCTCCGGCATGAGCTGCGCGCAATGTTGCAAGCGCCCTCCCGGATTTGCGCAGGTCATCGCGCCGTGGCTGTACGACTTCCCGGTGGACAGCCTGATTACCCGATTCAAACATAACGGTAAATGGCCGATGGGACGCCTGCTGGCCGAACTGTGTGGGCAGTTTCTACAACACCGTTTCGAGGAAGACCTGCCACGTCCCGATTACCTGATTCCTGTTCCTCTCGCCAACAAGCGCCTGCGCCAGCGCGGCTATAACCAGGCGGCGATGCTGGCCGGGTGGCTGGGTGAACAGTTGCAGCTGCCCGTTGACGAACACCATGTGTTGCGCAGCCGGGAGACAGCAGCGCAACAAGGGCTGGACGCCAAGGCACGCAAACGCAACCTGCGCGACGCCTTCACCCTGGTTGATCCCGAATGGGTGCAGGGCAAGCACCTGGCGCTGGTGGACGACGTCCTGACCACCGGTTCGACGGCAGAGGTCATTGCGCGACTCCTTAACAAGGCCGGCGCACAAAGAGTGGACGTGTATTGCCTGGCCAGAACGCCGAAGCCGGGCGATTGATTGGGCGCTATGCTCAGGAACCTCAAGACGCTCATCGCTTGCACGCTCCACTTCCGATCCTGAGCGTGCAGTGCGGCGCAGAATTGTGACGCAGAGCGTCACGAACGGCATGCCAACGCGGAGCATTGGCACGATAGTCAATTGAAATAATATCGCGGGACGCTCCGCGTCCGGTTTCGACGTCATGCACGAGAGCGATCATACTGCCCTCTCCTACTCGACCATCGCAGATCGCCATGTCGCTACCCACCCTGCTGACGCAACACATGGTTCACCGCCCGCAACGTATCGCGCTGTTGCAGCACATTGCCGAACAGGGCTCGATCACCCGTGCCGCGAAAAGCGCAGGCTTGAGCTACAAGGCGGCCTGGGATGCCATTGATGAGCTGAACAATCTGGCGCAAAAGCCGCTGGTAGAACGCAGTGTCGGCGGACGTGGCGGTGGCGGCGCAAAGCTGTCGGTAGAGGGCGAGCGAGTGCTGCGTCTTTATCAGCGGGTGCAGGCATTGCAGGCGCAGGTGCTGGAAGCGGCCGAAGACAGCAGCGACCTTGACCTGCTCAATCGTCTGACCTTGCGCACCAGCGCACGCAACCAGTTGCTGGGGCGGATCGTCAGCATCACCCGTCATGGGCACAACGATCAGGTTCGCCTGCAACTGGCTGGTGAGGTGTTTATCGAAGCACAGGTCACCCATGACAGCACTCTGCGTCTGCAGCTGGAAAACGGCACGGAGGTGGTTGCACTGATCAAGGCCGGCTGGCTGGAACTGCATGCAGACAACGGCGAAGAAACAAATGGAAACAATTGCCTGATCGGCCGAATCGACAGCGTGACCGACGCCGAAGATGGCCCAAGCGAAGTACGCATCTCACTCCCCGGCGGCCAGACGCTGTGCGCCCTGGCGACACCTGAGCACCTGCATGCACAGCGGCTGAAAACCGGTGCCACGGTGCAGGCAAGATTTGCCGCTTCACTGGTGTTGCTGGGTATACCGATGTAAGCGTCGGCAAGTCATTACCGCGACACAATTCCGTCATATGCGCGCACTAAGGTGGCTGCCATATTCGAGGGAGCCGTGATAATGAAACTATTAGAAGAAAATCAAACCACCGATCTGGAAAACCTGGTCGGCACAGACAAGGTCGGCCTCACCCGCCGCGGCTTCATCAGCGCAGGTGCCCTGTGCGGCGCAGCGATGTTTCTGGGTGGCAACCTGTTGAGCCGCACGGTTCTCGCGAGCAGCGTCAGCGCAGCGTCCGGCACACTGCTGGGCTTCCAGAGCATCCCTGCCGCCACTGCCGACAGCATCAGCCTGCCGCAAGGCTATACCTCATCCGTTCTGATCAGTTGGGGCCACCCTTTACAGGCAGGCGGCCCGGCTTTCGACCCGAGCGGCAAGGGTACGGCCCAGGCTCAGGAAGTGCAGTTCGGCGACAACAACGACGGCATGTGCCTGTTCCCGATGCCAGGCCACAAGGATCGCGCACTGATGGCGATCAACAACGAATACACCAATTACCGCTACCTTTTCGATCATGGCAAAGAGCCGCAATCGGCTGAAGAAGTGCAAAAGGCACTGGCTGCAGAAGGCGTTTCCGTGATCGAAGTGCAACAGCACAATGGTAAGTGGCAGTTCGTTCAGGACTCGCGCTACAACCGTCGCATTCACGGCAACACGCCGATCAGCCTGAGTGGTCCGGCAGCCGGGCACGACTGGCTCAAAACGGATGCCGACAAGACCGGCACTCAGGCGCTCGGCACATTTCAGAACTGCTCCAGCGGCCAGACGCCGTGGGGCACTTACCTGACCTGCGAAGAGAACTTCACTGATTGCTTCGGCAGCAGCAACGCTGAGCAGAAGTTCGACGCCGGCATGAAGCGCTATGGCGTGGTTGCCGCCAGCAAGGAGATCAACTGGCACCCGCACGACCCACGCTTCGACGTTGCGAAAAACCCCAATGAGGTCAACCGTCATGGCTGGGTGGTCGAGATCGATCCGTTCGATCCCAAGTCCACACCGGTCAAACGCACCGCACTCGGTCGCTTCAAGCATGAGAATGCAGCGTTCACCCAAACCAAGGGTGGCCGCGCCGTGGTGTACATGGGCGACGACGAGCGTGGCGAGTTCATCTACAAATTCATCAGCCGCGACAAGATCGATCATCAGAACCCCAAAGCCAACCGTAACCTGCTTGACCACGGCACCTTGTACGTGGCGCAGTTCGATGCAGGCGACAGCAATCCGGATCATCCGAAAGGCAAGGGCCAGTGGGTCGAACTGACTCATGGCAAGAATGGCCTGGACGCGGCTGCCGGTTTCAATAATCAGGCAGAAGTGTTGATCCATGCGCGCCTGGCGGCCAGCGTTGTAAAAGCCACGCGGATGGACCGTCCGGAGTGGATCGTGGTCAGTCCCAAGGACGGTCAGGTCTATTGCACACTGACCAATAACGTCAAACGCGGCGAAGAGGGTCAGCCTGTAGGCGGGCCGAATCCGCGCGCCAAGAACCAGTACGGACAGATCCTGCGCTGGAGCGAAGAAGACAGTAATCCTTCAGCGATGACCTTCGACTGGGACCTGTTCGTGGTCGCCGGTAACCCGACTGTGCATGCCGGTACGCCGCAAGCCGGGTCGAGCAATATCAACGCGCAGAACATGTTCAATAGCCCCGACGGCCTGAGCTTTGATGAAGCCGGCAGGCTGTGGATTCAGACCGATGGCGACTCAAGCAACAAGGGCGATTTTGCAGGCATGGGCAACAACCAGATGCTCTGCGCCGACCCTGCCAGCGGCGAAATTCGTCGCTTTCTGGTCGGGCCGATCGGTTGCGAAATCACCGGCATCAGCTTTGCGCCGGACTATAAGACGATGTTCATCGGCATCCAGCATCCCGGTGAAAACGGTGGCTCCACGTTCCCCGAGCATTTGCCAGACGGCAAACCGCGCTCATCGGTGATGGTGATTACCCGGGAAGATGGCGGCGTTATCGGCGCCTGACAGACGATAAGCGTGCCTACGCTCTGCGTCACAAGAGGACGCAGAGCGTCCAGAACAGCGCTACCACGCAGAGCGTGGGAGCGATAGCGAATGAACAATCAATCAATCAACCCGTTCACATCGTAGAACGGGTATGGCCCTTCATAGTCGCCGAACACGGCGTTATGACTGACAAACCCCTGTTCCGAATGCCAGCGATGCAGCACGTAGCCGGCCGGTTCCAGGTTGAAATGGGCAGGCGCGGCGTCGTCGAGGTCCAGCACGATCTGGTGTGAGGTGCCAGGGCAGATGCTTGCCACGCTGCCACCAAAACGCCGCTGCATGGGGCGATGCAAATGCCCGCACAACAAACGCTCCACTTGCGGATGCTGGGCAATCACACGCTCCAGCGCCGACGCGTTGCCGAAGGGTTCGCGGTCCATGTGCCCTATGCCGGAAATGAACGGTGGATGGTGCAGGATGATCACCGTCGGCACATAAGGACGACGTGACAGCTGCGCGTGCAACCAGTCCAGCTGACAGTAATCCAGTTGCCCGCCATGTTCGCCGGGAATGGTCGTGTCCATGCCGATCAGCCGCACCGGGTACTTTTCCACAACCCAGTCCAGAGGTCCGCTGGCCGACAATGGCAGGTACACCTGTTCGGCAAACGCCGCCAGCAGGTTGTGTCGATCATCATGATTGCCGGGCACCAGATAGAACGGCATGTGCAGGCGTTCCAGCTCAGGCTTGAGCACGGCGTATTCGTCCTCACGCCCGAAGTCCACCAGATCACCACTGATCACCACAATGTCAGGACGCTGCTTGCTGGCGTTGATGTGTGCGACTGCGCGGCGCAATGCACCCAGGGTATCGACCACGCCATAGGTCAGACGGCCGTCGGCTTTGAGGTGCAAGTCACTGATCTGGGCAATAAGAAACGGACGATTCAAAATAATCTCTCTACGGAAACGATGTTACGAATGCAGGGTGAACAGCGCCTGCGGCTCGACACTCAAGGCGATGGCAGCGTTGGCGGCGTGAATAACGTTGTCGGTGCTGTCTACCAACAGTGGTTGCGGACCACCGACATCGACCAGCAAGCGGCTTTGCGCCCCCTGAAAAAACTGCCCGACCAGGCGACCCTGAAGGTGCCCGCGCTCCGGCATCAAACGCAGATGCTCCGGGCGGCAATACACCGTGCCCGGCAGATCAGCGCCACTCCATGGCAGTTCGCCGCCGCTTACCTTGAGACCGGCAGGTGTGCGCTCGACCACGCTGAACGCATTTAGGTTGCCGACAAACCCTGCGACAAACGCATTGGCCGGCTGCTGATAGATTTCTCTGGGCGTTGCCAACTGCGACACGCAGCCTTTTTCCATGACCAGAATCCGGTCGCCCAGGGCCATGGCTTCGCCCTGATCGTGGGTGACGAACACCGAGGTGATGCCCAACCCACGCAACAACTGGTCGAGCTCGCTGCGCAAGCGCTCACGCAACTGCGCATCCAGTGCCGCCAGCGGCTCGTCGAGCAACAGCACCCGAGGACGCGGTGCCAGTGCCCGAGCCAGCGCGACCCGTTGACGCTGACCGCCGGAGAGTTCGTTGACACGACGATTACCGTGACCGGTCAGGCCAACCAGTTCCAGCAACTCATCGCAACGCTTGCTTCGTTCGACAGGCGACAGGCCGCGAATCTTCAGGCCGTAAACAATGTTGCCGGCCACGTCGAGATTCGGGAACAGCGCATAGTTCTGAAACACCATCCCGACGTCACGCCGCTCGATAGGCAGGCGCGTGACGTCCTGATCATCGAACAGCACCTGACCGACATCCGGCCGCTCCAGCCCGGCGATCAGACGCAAGGTGGTGGTCTTGCCGCAACCGGACGGACCGAGAATCGCCAGCGTTTCGCCAGGCTCGATGGTCAAGTGCAAATCCTGTACAGCAACGGTGCCGTCGGCAAATGCCTTGCGGCAGCCTTTCAGGCGAATGGTGGTTCCGCTCATCGGCTCTCTCCACGGGCAAGACGCGCACTGATGGCCTGCAACGCAATCAGCAGCGGCACAATCAGCAACAGAAAAAGAAGGGTGTAGGCGCTGGCGACTTCCAGTCGGGCTGAGGCGTAGCTGTCGGCCAGACCGACCGGCAGGGTCTTGGTCATGGGCGTGTGCAGCATCCATGTCAGGTTGAACTCGCCCAGCGACAGGGTCACAACCATCAGCACACCGGCCAGAATTCCGGCCCGGCAGTTCGGTACTACTACGCTGAAAAAACGCTTGATCGGCCCGGCGCCCAGACTGGCGGCAGCCTCTTCAAGCACCGGCAACTGTTGACGCTGCATGACCGCCATGACCGGGCGCACCAGAAACGGCAATGTGAACAACACATGGCCCACCAGAATGAACAGCCAGCTGCTGCGAAAGCTGCCGAACTGGCCGTAGGTCAGCAGCAACGCCAGGGCGCTGGCCAGGCCGGGCATGGCGACGGGGAGAACCATCAGTTCTTCAAAGGCCCGGCTGAAGCGATTGTTCATGCGTACCAGCGCATACGCCGCAGGAACGCCGACCAGGCATACGCAGATCGCACAGGCCACAGCCAGTTGCAGCGACAACCAGACGGTCGGTGAATAGGCTTGCCAGACCTGCACCAGCCAGTCGAATGTCAAACCGCTCGACAGGCCCAGAAAGTAATTGCGGGTCAGCCCGGCAAGCAGCGAGAGCACTACCGGGACCAGCATGAACGCACAAACCAGTAACGTGAATGCCAGTTGCGCAGCAAACAATGGAGAACGTTTCAAAGGGCAACCCCTGATGTCCCGACCATGCGACGAGCCAGCAACAGCACCGCCCATGTCACTAGCCCGAGGATCACCGACAGCGCGGCGGCTACGGTGAAGTTGGCGTAATTGGTGAACACGTTGTAGATCGCCACCGGCGTGACGTTCAGGCGTGTACCAAGCGTAAATGCCGTACCGAATGCGCCCATCGATGTGGCGAAACAGATCGCACCGCAGGACACCAGCGCGGGTGCCAGCCCCGGAACGATCACATCGCACACCACCCGCCAATGACCCGCACCCAGCGAATGCGCAGCTTCTTCAAGGCTGCGGTCCAGGCTTTCGCAAGCGGCCATGACAGTGAGGATCACGCGCGGAATCGAGAAATACAGGTAGCCAATGAACAAACCGGTCAGTGAGTAGGCGAATATCCAGCGTTCGCCAGCCAGCTCCAGTCCGAGTGCCGCGAAGATGCCTTGGCGACCGGCCAGCAGAATCACCAGAAAGCCCACCACTACGCCAGGAAACGCCAGCGGAAAGGTCAGCAGCGCCACCAGCGCAGAGCGCCCAAAAAACTGGTTACGGGCCAGAAACACACCGCTGATACCGCCAACCAGCAACGCTGCAAGAGTGACCACCAGTGCCAGCAGACAGGTCTGCACCAGGCTGCCGAGGTATTGAGCACTGCTCAACACCTGCCAGTAACCGCTGCCATTGCCGTCAGCGCCTTGCGCGCCGAGCAGGATCAGGTGGGTCAGCGGCAGCAGCCAGAATGCCAGCAATACCGCCAGCGCCGGAGCAAGCGCCAGCGCAGCGGTCGGGCGCAGCCGCAGCCTCATAAATCCGCCCTTGTGCAGAGCCAGCGCGTGTCCCGGCGAGGCTGACATTACTTCACCTCACGCAGATAACGGGCAGCAAAGGCTTCCTGCACGGCAGCCATGTGCTGGTAATCCACCACACCGGCACGAGCGTAATCGCTGTCGGGCAGGAACTGCGCGGCCACGTCGGCAGACATCTTCGAGCGCACTGGACGCAGATAAGCCTTGGCCCACAGCGCCTGGCCCTCGTCAGACAGGACGAAATCCAGCACCTTCTCGGCATTGGCGCGGTGCGGTGCCTTGGCAATCATGCTCATCACGTACGGCACGCCAATGGTGCCTTCCTTGGGAATCACGAAAGCGACGTTGGCCTTGTCCTTGTAGCGAGCGCGATAGGCGTTGAAGTCGTAGTCGACCAGAATCGGCAGTTCACCGGACAGTACGCGTGCATAAGCGGTTTGCTTGGGCACGATGGGCGAGTTCTTCGCCAGCTTCTGGAAGTAGTCGATGGCCGGGCCGAAGTTGTCCAGTGTGCCGCCCATGGCCTGATTGATCGCAACGGCGGACACGTACCCGACGAATGCACTGGAGGGGTCGAGGTAGCCGACCATGCCCTTGTATTCGGGCTTGAGCAGATCCGCCCAGCTTTGCGGCACCGGCAGACCGCCCAGTGCGTCGACATTGACCATGATGCCCAGCGTGCCGGAATGAATGGCGAACCAGTGCCCTTCAGGGTCCTTCAGGCCTGCGGGAATGTCGTCCCAGTGCTTGGGTTTGTAGGTATCGACCACACCAGCCTTTTGCGCTTGCAGGCCGAAGGTCACGCCGTAATACACCACGTCTGCGACCGGCGCGGCCTGCTCGGCGACGATCTGCGCCAGCGCCTGCCCCGAGTTCTTGTTGTCCAGCGGCACTTGTACACCGGTGCTGTCGGCAATGGCCTTGAGCTGCGTGCCCCAGTCAGCCCACTCAGGCGGGCAGTTGTAACAGATGGCGGTTTCGGCGGCCTGGGCGAGGCTGGCCGCACTACATAACAGCAGTGCCGCGAGGGTTTTACTGAGGCTGAGCATGAAGCATCTCCTGGTAGGGCTGGGTGCTTTCGCCGGGCCGGATATGGCACGGCAGACAATGAGAAACCGGTGCCGCGCCGGCAATCCGCGACAGCAACTGGTCGATGACGATGTGCGCCAGTTCGGTAATCGGCTGAACCACACTGCACAGCGTCGGGTGCATCTGCGTGCCCAGCGTGATGCCGTCGAAGCCGATGACCGAAAGACGCTCGGGAACACCCCAACCATTGCGGCGTAATTCGGCAATCAGGCTGATAGCCAATAGATCGTTGGAACAGACCAGCGCGCTTGGCGCAGTCGGACCATGTAACAACGGTTCGAGCGCGGCGAAGTCGGCGTTGGTATGGGCAGGCATTTCAATCACCGGGCGCGCCTCAAGCCCACCCTCGTTCATGGCATCGCGATAGCCTTCGTAACGCAGACGGGCGCGGTCGGACTGCATGACCGGGCCTGCGACCATGGCGATACGCCGGTGGCCGGCGTCGATCAGATACCGCGTCGCCAGCGCCATGCCTGCGCGGTTATCCACAGACACAGCGCTGTAATCCTCATTGTCGGTCTGGTGATAAGCCAGCACGAACGGCGTGTCCTCGATGGCCAGGCTCTCTAGCACACGGTTGTGCTCGGCGTCGGTTACGGTCAGCACCAGCCCGTCGACCCGCTGGCGCAGCAATTCTTCAACCACGGCACTTTCACGCTCGGCGCTGTAGTCGGTGGTCGCCAGCAACAGGTTGTAGCCCCGCGCCCGCGCCGCTCGCTCCATGGCCTGAAACTGCTCGGCGAACACCGGGTTGAGCAGGTTTGGCACGATGACGCCAATCAGATTGGTGGTTTGCAGACGTAACTGTCTGCCCAACCGATTGGGGCGAAAGCCAAGTTCACGGGCAGCGACGAATACTCGCTCGCGGGTCTCGGCTCGCACCACCTCAGGGTTTGCGAAGGCACGTGCAGCGGTGGCCCGGGAAACCCCGGCCAGTCGTGCAACTTCTTTCAAATCAGTCATGGTCGCTCGCTTGAGATCGATCTCATTGGCGGCAACTCTAAGTGGCGAACATGGCTAAACAGCGACCGGAGGATGACCGTTTGGTGACAACTCGACCCTTGGGCACTTTAAACTGAAGGGGTTTAGCGAACCGGGACCGGTCTGCGTTACCATCAGCGGTCCGACGCGGCAACCTGCTGCGCGCAGGAGTAGTCATGGCTCACCCGTTTGCAACACTTACTCCCGATCTGGTTCTGGATGCTGTCGAAAGCATCGGTTTTCTCAGCGATGCCCGCATCCTGGCACTCAACAGCTACGAAAACCGCGTGTATCAGGTCGGTATCGAAGACGGTCAGCCGCTGATCGCCAAGTTCTATCGTCCACAACGCTGGACCAACGAAGCCATCCTTGAAGAACACAGCTTCACCTACGAGCTGGTCGAGGTCGAAGTGCCCGTTGTCGCGCCCATGGTGCATAACGGCGAAACCCTGTTCGAACATGCCGGTTTTCGTTTCACGTTATTCCCGCGCCGGGGCGGACGCGCGCCGGAGCCGGGCAATCTGGATCAGTTGTATCGCCTGGGGCAGTTACTGGGGCGTATCCATGCGGTCGGCTCGACCAAACCGTTCGCGCACCGCGAGGCACTGGGCGTGAAGAACTTCGGCCATGCGTCGGTCAATTACCTGCTGGAAAACGACTGCATCCCGCGCAGCCTGCTTCCAGCTTACGAGTCGGTAGCCCGCGATCTGCTCAAGCGTGTCGAAGACGTTTACGCCGCCACGCCGCACACCAACATTCGCATGCACGGCGACTGCCACCCCGGCAACATGATGTGCCGCGACGAAATGTTCCACATCGTTGACCTAGACGACTGCCGCCTTGGCCCCGCCGTTCAGGACATCTGGATGATGCTGGCCGGTGATCGTCAGGAACGCCTCGGCCAGTTGTCGGAACTGATGGACGGCTACAACGAATTTCATGATTTCGATCCACGCGAGCTGGCCCTGATCGAACCACTGCGTGCCCTGCGCCTGATGCACTACAGCGCCTGGCTCGCCCGTCGCTGGGACGACCCTGCGTTCCCGCACAGCTTTCCATGGTTCGGCACCGAGCGTTACTGGGGCGACCATATCCTGGCCCTGCGTGAGCAGATGTCAGCGCTGAATGAAGAGCCGTTGAAACTGTTTTGACCTGATGAGCCCCAGATTATCGTGCGGCGCTCCACGTCGCATGCAGCTCTGGACGCTCCGCGTCCGATCCTGAATGTCCGGTGCGGCGCAAATCTGTGACGCGGAGCGTCACCCAAGGCATTCCGGTGCCGGAGTGAGGATCGACAACACAGATTATCGTGCGGCGCTCCGCGTCGCATGCAGTTCTGGACGCTCCGCGTCCGATCCTGAATGTCCGGTGCGGCGCAAATCTGTGACGCGGAGCGTCACCCAAGGCATTCC